>CAYWWZ010000036.1:0-10065 GCA_964462495.1 uncultured Candidatus Planktophila sp.
CAGATTACGACAAACTTTTAGCTGAAATGGGCGAGCTACAAGAACAGCTCGATCATCGCAATGCATGGGAACTCGATTCTCAACTTGAACAAGCGATGGATGCCCTTCGCTGTCCACCACCCGATGCCGATGTCAAAGTTCTTTCTGGTGGAGAAAAACGTCGTGTAGCTCTCTGTAAATTGCTTCTTGAAGCTCCCGACCTTCTCCTTTTGGATGAGCCTACAAACCACCTCGATGCTGAATCAGTGTTATGGCTTGAACAGCACCTGAGTAAGTACCCAGGCACTGTTGTTGCGATTACTCACGATAGATACTTCTTGGACAATGTTGCGCAGTGGATTCTCGAACTCGATCGCGGTCGCGCTTATCCATATGAAGGTAACTACTCCACATATCTTGAGACAAAAGCAACTCGCCTCAAAGTAGAGGGCCAAAAGGATGCCAAGCGAGCCAAGCGCCTCTCCGAAGAACTTGAATGGGTTCGCCAGAATGCAAAGGGTCGCCAAGCAAAATCCAAGGCTCGTCTTGCTCGTTACGAAGAGATGGCCGCTGAAGCCGACAAGATGCGTAAGTTGGACTTTGAAGAGATTCAGATTCCGCCTGGTCCTCGCCTTGGAAATGTTGTTGTTGAGGTTTCACATCTCACCAAAGGCTTCGGAGATCGCGTACTTATTGATGATCTCTCTTTCTCACTTCCACGAAATGGAATTGTTGGTGTTATCGGTCCTAATGGCGCTGGTAAGACAACCCTCTTCAAAACGATTCTAGGTATGGAAAAACCTGATTCTGGTGAAGTCAAGATTGGTGAAACAGTAAAGATTTCTTATGTAGATCAGTCACGTGGCGGAATTGATCCCAAGAAGACACTTTTTGAAGTTGTATCTGATGGTTTAGATTTCATGAAGGTTGGGCAGGTTGAAATGCCATCTCGTGCCTACGTTGCAGCCTTTGGTTTTAAAGGTCCTGATCAACAGAAACCAGCTGGTGTGCTTTCTGGTGGAGAACGCAACCGGCTCAACTTGGCACTTACTCTCAAGCAAGGCGGAAACTTACTGCTTCTCGATGAACCGACAAATGACCTTGATGTCGAAACCCTCGGTTCGCTAGAAAATGCACTTCTTGAATTTCCGGGATGCGCTGTGGTTATTTCGCACGATCGCTGGTTCCTTGATCGCGTTGCTACACATATTTTGGCATACGAAGGTGACTCAAAGTGGTTCTGGTTTGAAGGAAACTTTGAATCATATGAAGAGAATAAAATTGCACGTTTGGGTGCGGATGCAGCCCGTCCACACAGAGTTACATATAGAAAGTTAACTCGCTAATGATCTACACAAATCAACAGTTTGTTCGTTGGGATGATATTGATGCTTTTGGCCATGTCAACAATGCAAAGTATTTAACTTATATTCAAGAAGCGCGTTTCCAGTGGTCTTGGTATCAATATGCATCCAAAAATGAAAAACCCACTCTCGTTGAGATGGTGGTCGCTAAGGCTGAAGTTGACTACCTCGTTCCCATTTATGAGGGTGGTCGCTTCTATGATGTCACTCTCTGGGTTGAGAACATTGGAAATTCTTCATTTACCTTGGGTTACGAAGTCCTTGGAGACAATGGAGTTGTGCACGCCAAGGTCAAGACAGTGCAAGTTGCTGTGTCCATGGAGACCAAGAAGTCACGACCACTCACTGGCCCCGAGCGCGAATTTTTGAACCAGTACCTCAAGGCTTAAATGAAGCAAAGAATCCACCCTGGCTGGATTGCAGCAGTAGTTACCTTCTTCACCCTGATGGCAACTGCAGGATTTAGATCAGCACCATCAGTTCTAATAGTTCCGCTGGAAGATGCCTTTGGATGGTCACGCTCACAAGTCGCGATGGCCGTTTCTATCAATGTACTGCTCTTTGGTTTAGTTGCACCATTTGCTGCCGCCTTAATGGAGCGATTCACAGTCCGTAAAGTTGTTATGACTGCGCTAATAGTTGTTGCGATTAGTTCTAGCTCAACAATTTTTATGACCGAGCCTTGGCATCTGTGGGCGTTGTGGGGCATTGGCGTCGGAACAGGTGCAGGTTCGATGGCCCTGGTCTTTGCTGCAACTATTGCCAATCGTTGGTTTGTGGCAAGAAAAGGAATTGTTGTTGGTGCACTGACAGCAGCAACTGCAACAGGTCAACTCATCTTTCTACCCTTACTTTCTCACTTTGCAGTCACTTACGGATGGAAGAGCGTTTCACTTACCGTAGGTGGAGCATCTGCCGCGGTTGTTCCGTTCATTTATTTCTTTTTGCGTGAGCGGCCCGAATCTCTTGGAATTACTCCTTACGGAGCCCCTGAAGATTGGCAGCCCGATGCTCCTCATGAATTGAGCGCCGGCAAACTTGCAATCGATACTGCCGCAAAATCAGCTAAGTCGAAGGATTTCTGGATTCTCTTTGGCACCTTCTTCGTCTGTGGCCTTTCGACAAATGGCTTAATCGGTACGCACTTTATTCCAGCAGCACATGATCATGGAATGCCAACAACAGTTGCCGCCAGTTTGCTGGCGCTCATCGGTGTTTTTGATGTTATTGGCACAATATTTTCTGGCTATCTGACCGACAGAATTGATCCACGCAGACTGCTCTTTTTTTATTACGGACTCAGAGGTCTTTCTCTATTTCTACTGCCATCAATTCTCTTTAGCTCATTGCATCCATCCACTCTCGTATTCATCATCTTCTATGGTCTCGATTGGGTTGCGACAGTTCCACCTACCATCGTTCTTTGTCGCCATGTCCTAGGCCCACAGCGCGCTACTGTGGTTTATGGCTGGGTGTTTGTGGGACATCAAATTGGAGCCTCGGTTGCTGCAATCGGCGCTGCACTTCTGCGAGTTAAACTCGGCGATTATGCGCTCTCCTTCTACATTTCAGCCACCATGTGCCTAGTCGCAGCGTTAGCAGTTTTGCAGATTGCTAAATCAAAGAGCGCCGCGGAGTTACGAGGATAAAGTGGAGCCAGACACCACCAACTATTACGAAGCTTTCGGGGGAGAACCTTTCTTCGCAGATTTAGTTTCGCAATTCTATGCACATGTTGCAACCAACGAAATTTTGCGACCTATGTACCCTGAATCCGATATGAAAGGTGCAGCTCGTAGACTGCAGATTTTCCTCGAGCAGTACTGGGGTGGCCCAACAACCTACCAAGAAGAGCGTGGACATCCTCGACTTCGCATGCGCCATGCAGCTTTTCATATCAATCCCGCTGCAAAAGAGGCGTGGCTCGAATGCATGCAGAAAGCGGTAGATGGTGTCGAGATGAAACCGGAACACCGTGAAAAGTTATGGCGCTATCTTGAAGGTGCAGCCCTGCATATGGTTAATGTTTTAGATTAACAGTCGGGCTAATTCTTGGACTTATTACCGATTGTAAGAATCTCGCCATTGCGAACATACCAAAGCACGCCCTTCTTATCGCGTACCTGAGTAATTCGCAGGCCTACACGCTCGACCTTACCTTCAATATCTTGCACATGTACTTCATCGCCAACGCCGTATTGGTCTTCAATCAACATGAAGATTCCGGATAAAACATCGCGAACAAGTGTCTGTGCACCTAAACCGAGAGCGACGCCGATGACTCCAGCGGATGCAATTACAGGGCCGAGGTTAAATCCGAATTCACCGAGCACCATACCTGCGGCGATAATCCAGACCGCGGCATTAAATGTAGAGCTAAAAACGGTTCCAATGGTGCGAGCGCGCTCTGCTTGGCGCTTTGCTGTTCCTGGACCAGGCTTCAGATCAGCCGATGCTAAGCGAGAGATCGCTCGATTAATTGCACGATGGCCGGCTGAGTGGCTAATGAGCGCGACCAAAAGAATGACCAGTACCCGTAGCGGGGCGCCGTTGAACCAATCCCAGATGGCCTGCGTGCGCTCGTTCATGGCTGTAAGGGTAGTGAAATCTTTATCAAAACTTCACCATGAAATGCCCCGCTGCGGCGCTCTTTTGAGGCAATATAACCCAATCAACGCGAGCCACGCGTTGGAAATTGGGGTCATCATGAACCGCACTTTGGTGCTCAACGCCACCTATGAACCGCTGGGTGTTGTCACTGATAGGCGTGCGCTCATTCTTGTGCTGAATAATCGCGCGACGATGGTTGAACCATCTGGAACAGTTTTACATTTTTCATCTGGTGAATTAGATCTTCCATCCGTTATTCGTCTCAACAAATTTGTAAAGATTCCTTATCGCCATGCAGTACCGCTTTCGCGTCGTGCAATATTTGCGCGGGACGGAGGACGCTGCGTTTACTGTCATGCACCAGCGACATCAATCGATCACGTTATTCCACGCTCTCGTGGTGGCGGTCACAATTGGGAGAATGTTGTGAGCGCTTGCCACAAATGCAATCACCTGAAAGCTGATAAACCGCTTAAAGAGCTTGGCTGGAGATTGCGTTCACTTCCACGTGAACCCGTGGGAGCAGCATGGAGAATTCTTGGCACTGGACGTACCGAGTCACGATGGTTGCCCTACCTTGAACCATTTGGCGTCACTGCAGCCACTGCATAGACTGCGCACATGATGAAGTTGCTTTCAGATCTCGCCTTAGCTGCGCCTCGAATCAATCAAGAGCCAGGCTCATTGCCTGGCGAGGGGCTCACTGCAGTTGAGACATTTTCTTACTTTGTGGCAGCGCCGATTCTTCTCTTTGTTGTAATTTCGGCGCTTGTCTGGGCGCTTACTGGCGACAAGAAGAAGAGCAGCAACTCATCTTCAGTCATTACTCATATCGAGTAGTTAACGATCAGCCAGTCTGGCCTTGAGTGCACGCGACATAGCATCGCGGCCTTCAGTAACAGACCTGCGTAGAGCGTTAGAGGCATCTTTACCTGTCACATCAAGCCAGTGTTGCGCTTTGGTTAAAGTCTCTTCACTAATCACCCAAGATGGAAACATTAAGGTCGCTGTTGTTTCTGCGATTTCGTAGCCTTTGGTCTCCCAGACCTTAAGAATTGCATCAAAGTAGTCATCAACAAATCCGGCGAGGATTTCATGATGGATACTCTGATTGAATCCCTGGCAGGTATAGGCATGGATTGTGTTCGATAAGTTATCCGTTGTTACCGACTTGAAAGCCTTCGCTTTTGCCTCCTTAGTTGGGATGGCAGCATATGCCTGAGCCGTGTACTGCTTACCGTGTGCCGTATTGTCTTTCGCTGATTCTGCCTCGATATCAGCCGGGCCAAATACACCACGCTTCACTCCTGAGATAAACAAATACCAACGGATATCAGCATCGATTACGAGCCCCTTTACCGAACCAGCAAGGATGGCCTTAATGCGTTCGAACTGCGTGGGCGTTACCGCGAAGTTTGCAAAAGCACGCGCAAATGCCAATTGGTGGTCGCTTCCACTCTCTGCCGAATCAAGCATCGCTTCAACTGCGTTGGCGACCTGCAAGCGAAGCGACTCACGATTTGCTGGATTTGCATAAGACCAGAGCGCAGTGTCAATCTGCATCAAAGTTGCAGAGACTATAGAGATATCTGACTCCGTCTTGAGCGCATTAAGCGCAATAGTGATGTAGTCAGTTGTTGATAACTCTCCATCACGACAGGAATCCCAGAGAGATGCCCAGATGAGTCCTCGTGCCAAGGAATCGTCAAGATGCCCCAAATGGCTCTTCATGGTTGAAATAGAGCGTTCATCAAAACGTAACTTTGCATATGTTTGATCTTTATCATTGATCAGCACTAGGTCTGCAACCTTCTGACCAGCAAGTGCAGTTACCTCGGTTAGCTCGCCCGCAACATCCAATTCAACGCTGGTGCGACGTGAGAGTTTGCTACCTTGAATATCAAAGAGGCCAACGTGCAGACGATGCGGGCGTAACTCTTTTGAGCCGACTGGCATGGTCGGAACCTCTTGCTTAATTGCAATTGACTTATAAGCATCACCTTCGATTGAAATTACTGGGCGCAAAGTATTAACGCCGGCAGTTCGTAGCCATGTCGAGACCCATGGTGTGAGATCACGACCCGAAGCGGCTTCTAACTGGTCGATGAGGTCCTTCAAAGTTGTGTTGCCGTAAGCATGCTTTGCAAAGTACAGACGCAGTCCCTTAATAAAGTTATCGCGACCAACGTGGGCGACGAGCTGCTGAAGCACAGAAGCTCCCTTTGCGTAGGAAATACCGTCAAAGTTTGTGCGCACCGCGTCAAGGTCTTCCATCTCAGTGGCAATGGGGTGGGTTGTTGTTAGCTGGTCAACGCGGTAGGCCCAATTCTTTCGGAGCGAATTAAATTCAGTCCATGCTTCTTTGTACTTCGTAGACTCTGAAACCGACTGATAGGACGCCCATTCGGCAAATGACTCATTGAGCCAAAGATCCTCCCACCACTTCATGGTGACCAAATCACCGAACCACATATGCGCCATTTCATGATGAATTGTTGTCGCACGGCTAACGTAATTACGTTCGGTTACCTTAGAGCGGAAGATCAGAACATCTTCATGAAAAGTTACGCAACCAACGTTTTCCATAGCGCCCCAGTTGTATTCAGCAACTGCAATCTGATCGTACTTACCGAAGGGATAAGCCAACCCAAAAGTCTTTTCAAAATAGGCAAATCCCTGTTTAGTAACCTCAAAGATGTTCTCAGCATCAACGTATTTAAAGAAAGATTTACGGGCATAGATTCCAAGTGGAATTGTCTTTTCACCCTTGTACTCGTCATGAACTGACATGTAGGCGCCAGCGACAATGGCTGTGACATAGGTAGAAATCACTTGGGACTGAGCGAACTGGATAAATTTGCGATCGCCTTCGATTTCTTTGGTGGATTCGATACCGTAGTTTGAAATGACTTCCCAATGCTTTGGCGTGATAGTGCTGATTGTGAATGTTGCCTTCTGGTCAGGTTGGTCAAAGCAGGCATACATACGACGTGCGTCACCGGTTTCGAATTGGGTGTAGAGATAGACCTCATTATCGGCAGGATCTACAAAGCGGTGGAGGCCTTCGCCTGAGTTTGAATAGATGCCATCATGTTCAATTTCAAGGAGGTTATCAGCAGCAATTGGTGGAAGATAAATGGTTTCGCCATCAAACTTAGGATCAAAATCAACGCCATTAAGTTTGGCACTCAACACCTTGCTACCGACGCAGTCGATGTAGGTAGTTGCACCCGGCTTGAGTCCAGCAAATTTGACCGTGGTCTTTACTCGGAAGTTTTCGGCGCCAGTGGTCAGATCCAAGTCAATTCGATAACTCTCTGTCTTTACAATCGTAGAACGCTCGGCTGCTTCGACCTGCTTGATGTTCGTACCTGGCACGGTTACTCCTTCAATGGGATTAATTGCTGTCTTGCTTGCCTTATCCAACCATTAACTCATGCATTCGTCACACGTTAGGATTGAATAATGGAACAGGACACGATTCGCACATATCGTCTGCGCGGATCACGCATAACTGTCCCGCAGCAAAGCGCCCTCGACAAATATTGGGGCGTCTATGGAATCGAGTATTCGACCGAGCCGCTCGATCTCCCCTCGATTTTTCCCTCAGCTAATCAAGTCATTCTGGAGATTGGATTTGGCATGGGTGAGGCAACCGCACTTATAGGTCAAAACAATCCAAACACCGGATATCTCGCAGTAGAAGTGCACAAACCAGGCATCGGAAAGCTGATGGCTCGCATAGAGGAGTTATCACTTTCCAATATTCGAATTATTGAAGGAGATGCTCATCCAATTCTGAAAACCATGATCCCTGAGAAATCACTTGATGGAGTTCATCTCTTCTTTCCTGATCCATGGCCTAAGAAGCGACATCACAAACGGCGAATTATTAATACTGAATTTCTGACACTCATTTACCCAAAAATCAAAGATCATGGGTTCTTTCACATCGCTACCGATTGGGTTCCTTACGCGGAATACATTCAGGAAGTTTTTTCAGCCAGCCCACTCTTTAAAGGGGGAGTAGTAGAACGTCCTGAATGGCGGCCTGTGACTCGTTTTGAAGGTCAGGGTTTAACAAAAGATCATCAAGTCACAGATTTACGATATTCAAAGAATTAGAAATTCTAGAGATCTCCAGTAATTTCGTAATTGCCAACCTTTGTAATTCTGCGTTGATGACGTTCATCTCCAGGAAATGACGTCGCGATGAAAGTGTCTATTAGCTGCTTCACAAAGTCAGCTTCATGCATTCTTCCACCAACTGCGATGATATTTGCATTGTTATGTTCGCGTGCCAACTTCGCGGTCTCAATACTCCAAACTAGCGCAGCGCGAATTCCTTTAACTTTATTCGCTGCAATTTGTTCGCCGTTTCCAGATCCACCTAAAACGATTCCAAGTGAGTCAGGATTTTTTGCAACAGCTTCAGCGCAGGGGATACAGAAATCTGGATAGTCATCGAGAGCGTCATATTCGTATGGCCCGTGATCAGTTACATCATGGCCGTTCATCACTAAGTGAGTAATTAACTCATTCTTGAAGTCAAGCCCGGCGTGATCGCTGCCGATGTGAATGCGCATGCGCAATTTAATCATTAATTACGAGGGCAATGAAAAACCCGCCACGCGAATAACGTGACGGGTTTTCCTACCCAAGGAGGAACTACGTGTTCAAATGGTTATGCTGCTGCGGCAGTGGTCGTTATTGATGAAGATTTATCCCCATCTCGGTGACCATCTTTATGACCAAACTTTTTGCCTTTATGTCCGGTTGAATTTACTTCTTCGGTTACATGTTCGGTCAATTTAGCCTTCATTTTGGCCGCTTGTGCAGCAGTCAATTTTCCTGCAGCAACATCAGCATCAATGCGCTTTGTGTGGTCTGCAACTAACGCTGCAATCAGAGCATCTTTCTTTGCACCAGCGATTGTCGCAAGAGATTCGCCAGCCTTAAGTCGACTCTGAACTGTCGCGGTATCAATTCCAATAGTGGACGCGATAAGTGCAAGCTGCGCGGCACGATCTGGTCGTGTTGGGCGCATTGCATCTGCAGCTGACTTTGCAGCCTTCGCTGCCGCGATAATCGCATCAGCCTGAGTCTGTGTGATTGTTCCCTTTGCAACTAGTTCGGCAAGGAAAGCGGTCATGTCACCGCGCATACCCTTTACCCCGTGCGCTACAACGCGGTTGTTCTTTGACTTTGAGTCTGCGGAAGCAACTCCAACGGTTCCCGCTGATAAGGCCACAGTTGTGATGAGTACTGCCGCCACCTTCTTCTTCGTTGACATTAACTGTCTCCTGTCCCTTGCATAATGTTGAAACCCTCGTTTTCAACTACGACGTACTAAACCCCGCCTGACTCACAAATGGGTATGGATTGCCTGTGACGATCATGAGAATGAGAGCCATTTCGTGTGAGCCCCGCGCTTAAACCCCCTCATCTTCACCTAAAAATGTCTGGGTTACCCGATTTCACTAGTTCAAACCGAACTTCACACTGGTGACACCAGCCAACCTTGGAGGTCACCTATGAAGAGTCGCCTGATATCAATCCTCTGCGCTATTGCATTTTCATTCTCATCCGCTCTGCCTGCAAGCGCAGCAGGTAGAAGCGCATCGTCCACTCCCAACACGATACTTAATGGAAAAGGGGCACCAACGCCTTCTATTGGAATCAATGGCGACTTCTATATCGATACGCGATCTCTCTTAATTTATGGCCCAAAGAAAAACGGTAAATGGCCAGCTCCACAAAATTTGCAAGGTCCAACAGGCGCAGCTGGAGCAAATGGAGCTGATGGAAAAAATGGCAACGATGGTAAAAATGGAAGTGATGGAAAAACAATTACAAATGCTTCAACAACCAGTGGAGCAACAGGTCCAGCTGGACCGCAAGGTGAAAGAGGACCAATTGGTCCAGCTGGTCCTGCGGGCCCACAAGGAGCAACAGGTCCCGCCGGTCCATCAGGAAGTGGAAGCGGAACACCTGGTCCGCAAGGTCCAATAGGTGCAACAGGTCCTGCTGGCCCAACAGGACCCGCAGGACCGACTGGCCCAACAGGTGCGACCGGAGCTGCGGGAGCCAATGGCGCTACCGGCGCAACCGG
>CAYWWZ010000037.1:0-10058 GCA_964462495.1 uncultured Candidatus Planktophila sp.
CAAGACCTGCAGCTTCTCCACCTGATGCCCACCAGGTAAAGATTTCTAGTTGCTTGTCAGTCGCAGCATTTGATGCTGGGGCTGATGAAACAGCTAGTGCAAGTGCAGCAAGGACAGCTGCAACTTTTGACTTCTTTAGCATGTAGCGCCTTTCTTACTGTTGAGGACTTTCCTCACTTTGGGTATGTACTCCCCAAGGCCGCGCATAAAATACGCGTACTTAGGTTTTACACTCCGACATCTTTCTTTGCCTCATGCGGGGAGTCAACGCCTTTCACCCTCTGGGTGATAACGATTTGGTTACGAGCCTAGGCATATTTAGGCGAGTTTTTGGCCCTTTTAGGTCAGGCTAGAGAGCTTAAAGAAGGCTCCATTCCACCTGATTTCCTTCTGGAAATCCTCAATGGTGGTCGATTCAGAGATGCGCAGGTGTTCGACCTGGGCAATCTGGGCAAAGTCAGCAAGCGCCTCTGGGTCAAGGGCGGTGCTCAGAACAGTGTGGTGCGAGCCGCCGGCATAGATCCACGCTTCTGCGGATGTAGCAAGTGATGGGGCAGGCTTCCAGACTGCGCAGGCAACTGGCAGTGATTTCAAATCCTTATCGGGTTTCACAACTTCAATATCGTTGGAGACGATGCGGAAGCGATCGCCCAAATCCATCAAACCGACAACGCGACCCTGGGCAGGTTCTGCGTTAAAGACCAGGCGCACTGGATCATCTTTTCCGCCAATACCGAGCGGATGAATTTCACAACGTGGTCTTTGCTTAGAGATCGTAGGGCAGACTTCCAACATATGTGCACCAAGCACCTTTGGTTCACCAGGACCGAAGTGATAGGTGTAATCCTCCATAAAGGATGTGCCGCCAGGCAAACCTTGAGTCATCGCTTTAATGATGCGTAATAGTGCTGATGTTTTCCAATCACCTTCGCCACCGAATCCATAACCCTTTGACATCAACCGTTGTACCGCTAAACCTGGAAGTTGTTTCAGCGCACCAAGATCTTCAAAGTTTGTTGTGAATGCACCGAAGTTGCCAGCTTCCAAGAAACGTTCAAGCGCAATCTCGATTGTTGCTTGATAACGCAACGATTCATGGCGGGGTCCACCTTTAGCAATTTCAGGTGCGATTTCAAAAATATTTTCATACTCAGCAATCAGCGTATCTACTGCACTTGGCTCAACTGCTGCAACGAGATCTACCAAGGTATTTACGCCATATGCCTCAATCGACATGCCAAGGGCAATCTGGGCGCTCGTCTTATCACCATCGGTTACGGCGACAAAGCGCATATTGTCACCAAAGCGTGCGACCTTGAGATTTTGTGCGGTATCCCAACCAATAGCTGCGCGCATCCAATGCGAAATTCGCTTTGCTACAGACGGTTCGCTGACGTGGCCTGCGACAATTTTACGTGGCAGGTGCAACCTAGCTTGCAGATGCCCATGTTCACGATCTCCGTGCGCTGCTTGATTGAGATTCATGAAGTCCATATCAATGGTCTCCCATGGCAACGCAGAGTTAGCTTGGGTATGTAGATGCAAAATTGGAACTTGCAGCGCATTCAAACCGGCTATCCACATCTTCGCTGGTGAGAAGGTGTGCATCCAGACAATGACGCCAATGCATTTGGGATTGGATGAGGCTTCCAAACAGATGCTCTTGATGGTCTCTGGGGTCGTGAGCACCGGCTTCCAGGTAGCCTTAATAGGTATATCAGCCGATTCATTGAGGGTCTCAACTACTTCTTGTGATTGCTTTGCAACTTGTGCGAGAGTTTCATCGCCGTAGAGCGACTGACTTCCGGTAAGAAACCAAATCTCGAGACCACTTTCTTGCAGCGACTTCACAATTTCTCCCCCATGATTTTTCGCAATAGTACATCAGCGCTAGTTAATGGGAAATAGCTCCTCGCTGATCGTAAGTTCCCCACGCAAGATGTGTATTTTTCCTCTGCCATATCGCTGCCACTTATCCGTATAAACCAGCGCAGTATTTTCATCAATTCCCAGCAATGTTGTGTCCGCATCGGGGCGAAGTACAAATGAAGTCACTCGTTCTGGTAGCCAGCCCAACATCTTGTCGTAGTGAGGAATAACCTCTATTCCAGGAGCTAGACCTAAACCTGGACTGTGATGAGATCTACGAATTCCCATGATGGTTCCACCAAAAGCCATTGCACCTGCTGAGCAACCAGCAAGTGAAGAACCATCTCGCCAATTACTGACAATGGCGCTCCATGCAGGTGAATCGGCAAAAACGTTTGCTATGCGATGAGGGTCTCCCCCAGAAAAATAAATCAGCCCAGCGTTATTGATCTGCTCCACAAAGTCAGGATTAAATGCATCATCTCGCTCATGAATGGGAAGATAGATACATTCACTGTCGATACGTTCGGCTTGTTCTTGGCCAAGCCTGCGCCATTTATCGCGACTGCTTTGCCCCTCATGCGATGAAGCAGTTGGAATCTGAACAAAGCGATTGGCTTTTCCTCGAGCAATAGCAAAACGCAGGAGCTGAGATTCAAACTCCTGCATCTGCAAGGAATACTCTCCAGAACCAACAAGTGCTAGGGCACCTGCGTTCTGCTGCATATTCTCTTCCTAAGTCAGATCAATTACGCAGTTGCGCGAAACGCACTACGCCATTGCTTTCTTAAGATTCTCATCTATTGATGCTAAGAACTGCTGCGTTGTTTGGTAAGGGGCATCAGGGGCAATCAGAAGAGCCAAATCTTTTGTCATCTTTCCTTCTTCGACTGTCTGAATACATACTCGTTCCAAAGTTTTGGAGAAGTTTGCAAGTTCTGCGTTGTTATCAAGTTTGGCGCGATGAGCCAAGCCCTGAGTCCACGCGAAGATTGAGGCGATCGGGTTAGTTGATGTCTCTTTTCCAGCCTGGTGATCGCGATAGTGGCGCGTCACAGTTCCGTGAGCTGCCTCAGATTCACATACTTTTCCATCCGGGGTCATCAGGACGGAAGTCATCAGCCCCAGAGATCCATAACCCTGCGCGACGGTATCTGATTGGACATCGCCATCGTAATTCTTGCAAGCCCAGACGTAGCCACCTTCCATGCGAAGTGACATGGCTACCATGTCATCAATCAGGCGATGCTCGTACCAAATACCAGCTGCATCAAATTGAGATTTGAACTCAGCTTCATAAATTTCTTGGAAGATATCTTTAAAGCGACCATCGTATGCCTTCAGGATGGTGTTCTTAGTTGAAAGATAGACTGGAAACTTGCGGAGCAATCCATAGTTCAATGAAGCGCGTGCGAAGTCTCGGATTGAATCGTCAACGTTATACATCGCCATTGCAACACCGGAAGATTCAAAGTTAAAGACTTCGAGGTTTAGCGGTTCGCCGCCACCTTCAGGAACGTAGGACAAAGTGAGTTTTCCTGGGCCAGGAACTTTGATATCGGTTGCACGGTATTGATCACCAAACGCATGGCGGCCAATCACAATTGGCTTTGTCCAGTGAGGAACCAACCGAGGTACATTGCTGATGATGATTGGTTCGCGGAAGATGACGCCACCCAAGATATTGCGGATTGTTCCATTCGGAGACTTCCACATCTTCTTCAGACCAAACTCTGCAACGCGCGCCTCATCTGGGGTAATTGTGGCGCACTTGATTCCCACGCCATGCTTTTGAATAGCGCGAGCAGCATCGACAGTTACTTGATCATCCGTAGCATCGCGATATTCCATGCCAAGGTCGTAGTACTCAAGATTCACATCAAGATAAGGAAGAATCAACTTATCTTTGATGAACTGCCACATAATGCGGGTCATCTCATCGCCGTCGAGTTCAACGACTGTGCCTTGTACTTTAATCTTTGACATATTACATATCCTTTACATCAGCTTGTTTTGCGCGCACTGCTTCTGCTGCTTCCTTAAGCGAAGTGATTTCAGAATCAGTCAACTTGCTCTCCACGACCTTACGAATTCCCGACTTACCGATTTCAGCTTCTACGCCCAGATAAACGCCCGAGATGCCGTATTCACCATCTACCCAAGCGCAGACCGGCATGATTTCACCTGAATCTTCGATGACTGCCTTGGCCATACGAGCTGCAGCAGCAGAGGGCGCGTAATAGGCAGAACCTGTCTTCAGCAGCGCTACAACTTCCGCTCCACCGTTACGTGTGCGGTCGACTAGCTCATCAATTTCAGCTTGAGATAACTTATCGGAGAGTGGAACTCCATTGACCGTACAACGGCTTGGCACTGGCACCATCGTGTCACCATGAGAACCAAGCGTGAGAGTTTTTACCGATGCCACTGGAACGCTAAGTTTTTCTGCAACAAAGTTGGTAAAGCGTGCGGTGTCGAGCATGCCAGCCTGACCCATGACGCGATGCTTTGGAAAATTAGTCGCAATCTGCGCCAGAGCTGTCATCTCATCAAGGGGGTTAGAAACCACAATAATGACAGCGTTAGGAGAATGCTTTGCAATGTTTTCTGCAACGCCGCGGACAATTCCCGCATTAACGCCGATCAAATCCATACGACTCATTCCAGGTTTGCGAGGAAGTCCAGCGGTAATTACAACAACATCAGAGTTGGCTGTCTTTTCATAGCCAGCACCTTCTGCAGTAGTAGTCGCTCCGGTAATTTTGGTTTCAAAACCTTCAATGGAGCGCGATTGATTCATATCGAGCGCTAGACCTTCGGGCTTTCCTTCGAGAATATCTGTCAGCACTACTTCATCAAAGATGTTGTATTCAGCTAAACGAAGAGCTGTGGTTGAACCATAAAAACCTGCACCTACAACGGTGACTTTCTTTGCCATGGCGATTCCTTTGAGCGTATTAAGGTTTATCTTGATATCGAGAGAACTCTACAACCCCTTGGGAAGGGCGATTGCCAGGCCAAAGAGTACAAGGGCAATGGCTAGCGGCAGGTATCGCTCAATTTTTCGTTGCCTCCATTGTGCGAGGGCAATCACAGCGGTTCCGGCCGAAATGATCAAAGCTCCGGTGCGAACAAAACCTGCAATTCCGGCTATGACACCGAGCGCAATTGCTACGTAAGCCACACGCAGTTGGAGTTGGTTTATCGCTCGCATGCATCGACCACATTCATCAAGAGCATGGCGCGAGTCATTGGCCCAACTCCACCTGGCATCGGTGCAACATAGGCAGCAACATCTCTGACTGAAGAATCGACATCACCAAGTAAACCTTGAGCAGTCCGCGAGATACCAACATCGATGACGGTTGCTCCCTGCTTAATGAAATCTGACTTCAAAAAATGTGCCTGACCGATTGCTGCAATAACAATATCTGCACGCTTTGTATGTGCTAACAAATCTTTTGTTCCTGTATGAGTGAGCGTGACGGTCGCATTCTCTTGCTTGCGCGAGAGCAGAAGTCCAAGAGGTCTACCCACTGTTTGCCCACGTCCAATGACAACGACTTCCGCACCTGCAAGCGGAATCTTGTAATGGTTGATGAGCTCTACAATTCCGCGAGGAGTACATGGCAATGGAGCTGGATATCCAGCAACCAGTCTTCCTAAATTAATTGGGTGTAAACCATCAGCATCCTTCGCTGGATCAATCGCTTCCAAAATTATCTGAGTATTTATTGCCTGAGGAAGTGGTAGTTGCACGATATAGCCCGTGCACTCTTTGGCAGCGTTAAGGTCCTTAATCGCGGCTAACACATCTGCTTGAGTTGCAGTTTGTGGTAAATCCACGCGGATGGAATTTATTCCGACTTCTTGGCAATCGCGGTGCTTGCCAGTGACGTATGAATGTGAGCCTGGGTCATCTCCAACAAGTACAGTGCCAAGTCCGGGAGTGATCCCACGGGCTTTTAGGGATGATGTGCGCTGCGCTAGATCACCTTTAATAGAGGCAGCGAGAGCCTTTCCATCCAGAATTTGTGCGCTGCTCATGACCACATCCTATTGTGTGCTTTACGCGTGTGAGAAATGTCGAGTATTGGTAAAGAACATCGCGACTCCTGCCCGCTCCGCAGCCGCAATGACTTCTTCGTCACGCACGCTGCCGCCTGGTTGCACTATTGCAACAACCCCAGCAGAAGTAAGGATTTCTAAACCATCTGCAAATGGAAAGAAGGCATCAGATGCCGCAACGCTATTGCGAACACGATTGCCTGCGCGATCAACTGCAAGTCTTGCTGAATCAACTCGATTAACTTGACCCATTCCAATGCCAACTGCAGCACCGTTATGTGCCAGTAAAATTGCATTGCTCTTCACTGCGCGGACAGCGCGCCATGCAAACTGCAAATCAGCAAGTACTTCTGGAGATACGGGCGCACCTGTCACCTGTCGCCAATTTTTTGCATCATCACCTTCTGCGTTAATCAGATCAGTTTCTTGTACAAGCGCTCCCCCAGATACTGGTCGAATCTCTAGCGGCGAGATTCGGGTGACGGGACAGGTCAAAATTCGAATGGAGGGCTTAGCCTTTAAAATTTCTAAGGCAGCGCTTTCATAGGATGGCGCAATGATGACTTCGGTAAAGACCTCTGAAACAAGAGTTGCCATGGCTCCTGTTACTTCACGGTTTGCCGCAATTACCCCGCCGAAAGCTGACACTGGATCGCATGAATGAGCCTTTGCATAAGCATCTGCAATATCCGCACCAATCGCCACACCACATGGATTTGCATGTTTAATAATCGCAACGCTTGGTTGCTCATGATCCAAAACGGCACGCCAAGCTGCATCAGCATCGGTGTAATTATTAAATGACATCTCTTTGCCGTGTGATTGGACTGCGTTGACAATTCCTTGAGGTCCACCTCTATAGATGGCGGCTTTCTGGTGCGGATTTTCTCCGTAGCGTAATGAATTCTGGCGGTGGTAAATCATTCCAAACCAATCAAGATCTTCCATCTGATAACTAATGGTGGAGCCGAGCCAACTAGCGATAGTGAGGTCATATTCCGCCGTGGTTCTAAATACTTCAAGTGCTAATCGCTTGCGCTCTTGGTCAGTAAACCCACCGGCTTGTAACGCTGCGATTGCCTCGTCGTACTGCGACTCCTGGCAGAGCACAGCTACCGAACCATGATTTTTGGCCGCTCCACGCAACATCGAAGGGCCACCGATATCAATTTGTTCAATACATTCTGCAAAATCAGCACCTGATGCAAGCGTTGCCGCGAAGGGATAAAGATTAATAACAACTAAATCAAAGGGTGCAATATCAAGTTCATGAAGAGCCGAAAGGTGGTCTGGATTATTCTGATCGGCCAAAATTCCAGAGTGGATGCGCGGGTGTAACGTTTTTACGCGGCCACCCATAATTTCTGGAAATCCCGTGTAAGCGCTGACTTCAGTAACTGAGATACCAGCGTCAGCAAGCACTTTCGCTGTAGAACCAGTTGAGAGAATTTCAACTCCAGCTGCTTGTAAGGCGTAGCCGAGTTCTAGCAACCGACTCTTTTCGTAAACACTTACCAGAGCGCGTCGTATCGGCTTGCGATTAGCCATTGCTTATCTCCTCAATAATTTGAATCGAGCTGTGGAAGCAGTGATGCAATGGTCGCGACTATGAGACCTCTTTCGGCAATCTTAATGCGCTCATGGAGCGACTCCTCGGTATCGCCTGGCAAAACCTTTACCTTCTCCTGCGCGATGATGGGCCCAGTATCGACACCCGCATCAACCCAATGGATCGTGGTTCCTGTTTCGCTCGCACCAGCGGCTAGGGCATCGCGGACTGCATGTGCCCCCGGGAATTCAGGTAGGAGAGCGGGGTGGCTATTGATGATGCGAAACTTATCGGTGATGCGATGGGAGAGGATTCGCATAAAGCCAGCAGAGATAACTAAATCCGGTCGAAGCGCTGCAATCAGCGTTTCTAACTCACGATCCCATTCGCCACGATCTGGCAACATGGGAATAGTAAAAGTTTCAATCTTGGCGCGTTCTGCGCGTTTTAATACCTCTGCATCTTTCTGATCTGAAATTACTGCGACGATATCAGCGGAAATTTTCCCTGTTATCTGAGCATCAAAGATTGCTTGGGCCAGTGTTCCGCTACCAGATGCCAGAATTACTAAACGCTTCATAGCTCAGCCTTGGGCCTGGGAGCGCTTATTCATAAAGAAGGTCATAATTGCAGCGCCAATTCCGATTTCTAAGGCGAGCGATACAACCAATTTCCAGATAGAGACACCCATGGCGCCCATTTCTGCAGTTATCAGAGAACCGCTTGCCAAATATCCCAGCAGCGCAGCAATGGTAATTGTGAAGATATAACTCTGAATCAGAGTTTGAATCCCGTAATTCAGTGACCATCGCGCAAGGAGTACACCGAGACCCACAAAGAAAAGAATTCCGATGAGAGCAAGTGGTTGTCGCCCGGTTGGCAGCGCACCAAGAAGTGGTAGCGCTGGAATTTGTCCAAGCTCATACCACCACGGAGAAATAATCGTATCTGCACCAACCGCCAATCCAGTGCCCGAGAAATATGCAACAGCCGCAACTGCTGCATTTGGTAGATAGAGAATATTTAAGAGGAGGAGTAATACCCCACCAAAGATGCCAGGCTGAAGAGCGACTGTGATGTTCTTTACTTGAGAAAAATTAAGGGCAAGAAGTAATGCGGTTACTAGTAGACCACTTCCCACCATAAGTGCGCTGATTCGTAACGCAATGCGAAGAGAGCGAGATGGGTTAATACGATAACCAGCAGTGAGAGTTGCAATCAGTGCGAGAAAGAATCCAAATACAGGAGCGAGATACCACTGTGGAGTAACGCTAGGCGAGCTGCTCACAAATGCCAGCAAGGTCAAGAGCGCTGCATACAAAGTGGAGAAAATGGCGCGGACTTGATTGATGTCATGGAAGTCGCCTTGCAATCGATCAATCGCGCGATTAAATGCCGATCTGATCACCAAGAAAGGTAGGACAAGACCGCCTAATGGTAAGTAGGTCAGATAGCCAGGAAGTGATGTTGGCGGAAGAGCCAATTGGAAAGGAAGGTGATGCGCCCCCAACCAGATCCACACTGCGCCACGGATCGGATCTGAGGTTCCTCCGCTTGCACTGCCTGCGGTTGCCCACGCAACAAGTGCGATGAAAGAGAATGGAAGTAAGAGAGTGGCAGCGCTTCGTAGGACGTGTGACAACGAGACCGAGAGGACGCGTTGCATAGTTGTTTTATCGGCCTAGTAGACCGCGCATCAGTTGCGCTGTTTCGCTGGGAGTCTGTCCAACTTTTACACCAGCTGCTTCCAGCGCATCTTTCTTCGCTTGAGCAGTTCCTGAAGAGCCAGAGACGATTGCGCCGGCATGCCCCATGGTCTTACCTTCAGGAGCGGTAAAGCCAGCAACATAACCAACAACAGGTTTACGAACATACTCAGCAATAAAGGCAGCAGCACGTTCTTCTGCATCCCCGCCAATTTCGCCAATCATGACAATAGCTTCAGTTTCTGGATCATCTTGGAATGCGCGGAGGCAATCAATATGAGTAGTTCCAATAACTGGGTCACCACCAATACCTACTGCAGTAGAAAATCCGATGTCACGAAGTTCGTACATCATCTGATAAGTCAAGGTTCCTGATTTAGAGACGAGTCCGATAGGACCACGCTTTGTGATATCGCTAGGAATAATTCCAACATTCGACTGCTCTGGGCTAATGAGTCCTGGACAGTTTGGCCCGATGATTTGAGTCTTTCCCTTTTGTAAGGAATAAGCATAGAAGAACGCTGAATCGTGGACTGGAATACCTTCTGTAATAACAACCACGAGAGGCATCGCTGCATCAATAGCATCGATGACCGCAGCCTTAGCAAACTTTGGTGGGACGAAAACTACTGAAACGCTCGCTCCTGTTGCTGACATTGCTTCAGCGACGGTGTTAAAAACAGGCAGTGATGTGCCGTCGATATCTACTACCTGCCCACCTTTGCCTGGCGTAACTCCACCAACGACTTTGGTGCCAGATGCCAACATGCGACGTGTGTGCTTGGTGCCTTCAGAACCAGTCATTCCTTGAACGATTACTTTGCTTGCAGAATTAATAAAGATAGACATTACTTTGCCGCCAATTC
>CAYWWZ010000038.1:0-10006 GCA_964462495.1 uncultured Candidatus Planktophila sp.
GCCTCGATAAGAGCTGCTCCGTGATGGGGATAAACAACGGTTTCGCCGACCTTGAATGTCATGTATTGCCCTTCGTTAGACGTCCAATTCTACCAGCCATCACCGACATAGAAAAGTCGGTTAAATCTCACACCAGAGCCCCCAAATAGGCGTGAAATAAGGCTTATTTGACATGCGATAATTCGACCCATGCGCCGCCTTGATAAAAAGAAAATTGCAATTACATTCACAATTGCATCCCTTGCACTTTCACTTTCATCATGCGCAGGTGCTGGTCCAAATGCTGCTACTCGTGTAATTAAGCAAGTAACCGATGGCGCTGAAGCAAAGATTAAAACTGAGGGCAACGATATTTTTGTGGCAAATATGTTGTTAGTTGCTACTGATGATGGTTCAGCAGTTGTTGTTGGGACTATTGTGAATTACCTCGAAACTCCTGATACCTTGCTTGGAATCAGCGCAGGAGGAGTTCAAGCAAATATCACTGGCGAGAAAGAGCTACGCCAGAACCAACCAATACGTTTTGAAGGCGAGATGGCTACATCGAAGGCAGTATTCCCAGGAGTAGGTGCCGAGCCAGGTAAGTATGTAACTGTGACTTTAGCCTTTGCTCGTGCCGGTATCGTGACGCTCAATGCAATCATTCGTGATCAGCGTGATGACTACTCGAATATCTCAACCGGAGCAAAGCTGACAACTGATACAACAGCACCTACCGAATAAGAGTTGCTGACTTACTTTTTGCCTTGATTTGCTACCGCTTTAATTGCCACAGCAGCTGCTTGTGGGTCTAAATATTCGCCGCCTTTCTTCACTGGCGTAAAGTCTGCGTTGAGTTCATAGAGCAGTGGAATTCCAGTTGGAATATTGAGCCCAGCAATATCTGCATCCGAAATACCATCCAGGTGCTTCACCAATGCGCGCAGCGAATTGCCGTGAGCTGTTACCAGGACTACTTTTCCGCCAGCCAAATCTGGCTTTATGTCACTTTCCCAATAAGGAATCATGCGAGCGACTACGTCTTTGAGGCACTCTGTCAAAGGTAAATCCGCACCTAAATCCTTGTAGCGTGGATCAGAATCCTGTGAGAATTCAGAGCCCTTTTCAATCGCAGGAGGTGGTACATCGTAGGAACGACGCCACAACATAAATTGTTCTTCACCGTAGGCAGCGAGAGTCTGCGCCTTATCTTTTCCTTGGAGTGCACCGTAATGACGTTCGTTGAGGCGCCATGAACGCTTCACAGGAATCCAGTGGCGGTCGCAAGAATCAAGTGCAAGTTGTGAAGTATGAATTGCGCGACGCAAGAGTGATGTATGAACTACATCAGGGAGCAATCCGCGTTCTGCCAACATCTTTCCGCCACGCGCTGCTTCTGCTTCGCCGGTCGCAGATAAACGGACATCAACCCAACCCGTAAATAAGTTAAGCGCGTTCCATTCAGATTCACCATGGCGTAAGAGGATTAGTTTTAGCGTCGACATGAGGCAAATCTTCTCACATTAAATCAAGTGCTCAAATGCGGCCAAGTTTGCCAAGGATTCACCACGACTTACGCGCCAAGCCCATTCTCTGCGAATTGCATCTGCAAAACCCAGTTCCAACAGTGGATTAAAGGATGAATCTGAATATTGCAGAACTGAGCCGATTAATCGATCTAACTCTTGCGCGGTAACTGCGGGCAGAGGCAATCGACCTACTAGATAAATGTCGCCGAGTTCATTTATTGCAAAAGCCACTCCATACATTGCAGCATTTTTGGCCATGCACCATTTATGAACTGCATCCTCGTGCGTATCTGGTTTACGAATCACAAAAGCATTAATACTCAGTGAGTGATCACCGACAACCAGAGCGCAATGGGTTTGTAATTTCTTTTCACCAGGCAGTGTCACCATAAAGGTGTTGTTATCTTTTCGCTCAAAATCTAAATCGTGTGATTGCAGAAAATCTTCAATCACTTCACGTGGATTTTTCTTCCTCTCGGCTTGGGCCATTTATCCAATATTTTTCTTAGATTTTACTTGTAGAGATAGCACGCGATCATAAATATCAAGTGTTCCGCGAGATGTAGCACCCCAACCAAAGTGAGATGCGTGTTCAACGGCCCCCATTGATAGCAGCACACGACGTTGTGGTTCTTGGAGTAAACGGGCCAAGACAGATGACCAAGCACGTGGATCATGCCCATCAACGAGAACGCCAGAAATACCATCAGCAACAGCTGTACGTAAGCCACCCACTGCAGTTGCAACAACGGGTGTTCCACAAGCCTGCGCTTCAAGGGCTACCAAACCAAAGCTTTCAGAGTAACTCGGTACGCAGACCAAATCTGATGCGCGATACCACTGCGGTAGTTCATCTCGCGGAACAGGTGGCGAAAAGTGCATGACATCATCAATACCAAGCCACGTAGAGAGTTCTTTCATTCTCTCGACTTCACTTTGGTTAGCCCCAGAAGCGCCACCCATAATGTTGACCACTAACTTGCTTCGCAGATGTGGTGAATGCTGAATCATCTCGGCAACTGCGCGAATCAAAACTTCAGGGCCTTTATGAGGCTGAATACGCCCTACAAAAGTCAGTACATGGGCGTTGCTGTCGATTCCTAATTGTTGACGTGCGGCTAATCGACCAGCGCCCGGCGTGAATACTTTTAAGTTAACGCCAGGACTAACAACTGAGACGTTATCCGGGCATGCTTCATAGAGCGAAACCAGGCTTGCCGCTTCGGCATCAGTATTTGCAACCAGCGCATCGGCAGCTGCAACAACTTGTGTTTCTCCTTGCACGCGAATCATGGGCTCTGGAGATTCACCTTCGGCCAAGTTGAGATTCTTTACTCTCGCCATGGTGTGCATGGTGTGTACTAGAGGAATGCCAAATTCTTTTGCGACTGGCATGGCAACCTTGCCACTAATCCAATAATGAGAATGGATGACGTCATATTTGCCTTTTGCAATCTCATCGCGAAATGCTTGAGTCATCTGTGGGATCAAAGTTGGTAATTGCTCTTTAGATACTCCATCAACTGGACCTACATTAAGTTGGATGACGCGTACTCCTGGAGTGACCTCCACAATGTCAGCAACTTCCGAATTAGTTCGTCGTGTAAAAATATCTACTTCCATACCTTGCTGCGCCATATTTTGAGCGGCTTCGCACACATAGATATTCATTCCGCCTGCGTCGCCGATACCTGCTTGATCAAGCGGTGAGGTATGCACCATCAATGTGGCGATACGGCGGGAAGTCATAACGCAAGGATACTTCAGTATGCACAGCAATTACATGGGAGATTTATGCGCTTAAAAGCTTGCGCGAATGCTTCCAATAATCCGATCTCCACCAAGCACATTTTCAGGCTCGTATGGGCTATCAATTCCTAACTTTTTCAAGCCGGCATGTACCAACACTCTAAAGGGACGTAGCGAGCCATCCGAGACTTTAAAGACCAACGTCCGTCCATCAGTCATTGATGCAACCTCAACAGCTTCAGCGCCATCCTTCATGTACAAACCTGGAACAGCTTCCATCATCTGTGTCGTCAATCTGCCCTTACCAGCAACCATTTCTGGAAAAGCACGCGATGCTGCCATAACTTGCTGATGAATTGGGTCAGCAGAAATTGTTGCGTTGCGAATGGCACGCGCTAAGCCCGCGACTGATAGCAAGAACAGTGGAGCGCCACAGCCATCTGTTGATGTCAAAGTTATCTTTTCGCCAGCCAAAGTTTCCAGTTCACTCTTAATTGCGACTTGTAATGGATGGTTTTGATCCAAGTAATTAGCGATTGGCCAGCCATTAATGACACAGGTTAATAACATCGCCGCATGCTTACCGCTGCAGTTCATGGTGATGCGAGTAGCAGCTTTCTCGCCCCATTCGCGACGTTCGGCATCGCCAAGAGGCTTGTCGAGCATGCACTGCAAAGCACTTTCGTCTAACTTTGCTAGCGCCAATATTTCTCGGACTGCAGCAAGATGTGCATCAGAACCTGAGTGGCTTGAGCAACCGAGCGCTAACAACCTTGGCTCTATTTGTAATCCCGCGCGCACCATCGCTGCCCCTTGAATTGATTTCACACACGAGCGCGGAAAAATTAATGTTGTGCTGTCACCGAGTTCGAGGGCGGTGCTGCCATCTGCATTGAGTGCTAAGAGATAACCACGGTGAACTGACTCAACAAAGCCGTCACGCACATATTCGGCAAGAACTGCATCTTTCATGGCGGGACCTACTCTGATTGACGTTCTAATGTGGACCAAATGTGAGCTTGTAGTTCTTGTCCTTCTGCTGCCATGTCGTACGCAAAGAAGAGTTCTCCAGCAACGAGTCCATATAGGCGGACTCCGGCTGTGACAATCTTTGCAGAAGGCGCTGAATAGCCTTGATCCATTACGAGCTGAATCTTTGGTCCATCAAACTGGCCAACCCAACCTTCAGAAATTCCAGTGTTATGTGAAATCACTACTTCCAATACGTTATTTGGTTTAACTCTCCAGAAACCTGCTTCGGATGCACCAGGGCGAATGATTTCGCCATCGCTATCGATAATCCAAGAACGCGAGTAGTAATTCATAAAGGGACGTCCATCATGATTGAAGACAACCTCGTGCGCGTATTCAAAACCTTCGATGGTGGGATATTCACCGCGACCTTTTCCGCGCCATGTACCAATCATCCACGCCAGTGGATTGAGATCAGGATGAAGTCCTTCTGGAATTGTGAAGGCCATTAGAGCCTGCCTCTCTTATATGTGCGACCATCGCGCGCTTTGGATTCGCGTGTGCCACGAATTCCATAAATAAGGAGCCCTACCCCCAAACCCAGCGATGCGATCACTAGAAGTACGGTCGTAAAAAGCTCCACCGGCTAAGAGTAACTCCTTAAAGCTTGCGCACAGCCAAGATAATCGCGTAGCAGGCGAGCACAGTCACAAATAACTGACCCATGAACTTCACTCGTTACGCCTCCACAATAATCTGTTGAGACGCTGCAACTCCATCAACCATCAACTGCGCATCCACTGGCGTATTTCGCTTCACCACTGCAAGCGCAATTGGCCCTAGTTCATGATGACGAGCCACTGTCCCGAGGAAACCTACCTGGACATCACCATTCATCACAGGAGTTCCAGAAGGAGGCATCACAACTGCATGTCCATCGAGGTGCAACATGACCAAACGGCGAGGAGGTTTTCCTAAGTTATAAATTTTGGCAACAGTTTCTTGTCCGCGGTAGCAACCTTTATTCATATGCACTGCGTTATTGAGAACACCTAACTCATTTGGAATTGATTTAAAGTCAGTATCTATTCCATGGCGGGGACGACCTGCCGCAACGCGTTCTGCATCAAGCGCCCATGTGCCAACCTGCATTGCAGTTGTACCGAATGCTTCTTCCATCTCAGCGATTTCAGAACGGGGCACGAGCGCAAATGGGCCGCCTATGTCGGTAGGAGTTCCGGGTGCACGAAGTACTGCATACTCATTCGATGCGTTACGCACTTCCACGCGCAACATAAATCTCATCTTGTTTAAGTATTCAAGGAGCCCTTGAATATAAGGTGGATCAATCACAATCCAAGTTGTGCTGCCGTCATCAACTAAAACAAATTGGTATTCCACGTGGCCTTGCGGATCCAATACCATCGCAGATGTCCATGTTCCTGCCTGAAAATCTAATAGGTACTGTGTAGTCAGATCATGTAACCATTTCAAACGATCTTCACCGCTTACGGCAATTATTGAAAGATGAGATAGATCTGCCCAGGCCTTGCCCTCTTGCAGCGCCTTCTGTTCTTTATTGGGTTCACCAAAATGCCAAATGGCTCCTTGGTCAGGGCCTTCTTCAACGTAGACAGCAGTCACAGCAAATTATTTTACGCAGGCAGCGCAGGTGCCATAGATGGCAAAGTGCGTAACGTCGGTTTTGAACCCGTAGTCATCAGATAAATTCTGTACGAAATTTGCAGCGACATCGATTGGCGCATCGCCTACGGAGCCGCATTTTCCACAAACTAGATGGAGATGAGTTAGCTCTTCCGCAGCGTGATAAGTGGCTCCACCATGTCCTAGGTGTGTGTGCTGCACGAGCCCAACGTTTTCCAGCGTTTCTAAATTGCGATACACGGTCGACAAATTAATTCCAGGGTGTGTCTGACGAACCTTTTCAGCAACCTCTTCAGGAGTTGCATGTCCGAGTGCGCGCACAGCAGAAAGCACTAGCTCGCGTTGTGGCGTTAGGCGCAAGCCTTTTTCATGTAGTTCGTGTTTTCCAGCCATGTGCTGAGTCTACTTCACCAATGTGTCTTACTTGGAGGCAAAACGTAGGCCCAAGAGGTACATCTCGCAGCCTAAGCAATAATTAAAAGCAGAGTTTAAGAAAGCTGCAGCGAGCGCGAATCCAACTGCAACTGTAAAGATCACATCTGAACCAGCAAATGAACCGACAACTCCTACGAGAGCAAAGAGGAATCCGACTGCTTGTGCAAATTTAGGTGGACGCACGTCCTCGGTTGGTGCTTCCTTCTTCAAACGAGGCTTCACAAAATTCTTAAATATCAATCCATAAGGAGTGAACTGTGGTCCTCGAACCGCGCCAAGCAAAAAGACTAAACCTTGTGAAACAAGGACCCACACATTCTGGCTAACCAGCGCAATCGCAAGAACAGTTGCAGTGATGGTTGCAGCAAATCGTGGACCGCGGGCATCGATATAAATCTTTGCCACTTCTGGCTTATTGAGAATCTCAGACATGGTTAAAGGATAAGGAAGGTGGCTACGTTGTGCGAGTTGCCAAAGGTTTGCATAAAGCAAAGCCCAAGAGAACTTACCGAATGGCCTCGAGCGCTTCTAAGACCTGCTCGCGCTTGGGAGTGCCGGCAGCTCGACCAACTTCGATTCCATCCTTATTAATGAAGATGGTTGTGGGGGTCGAGCGAATATCTAATTCGCGTACTAGTTCAAGATGTGACTCTGCATCAATATGTATATGTTTCACATCGTTCATGGATTGCACCATCTGCGACAAGAGGGCATGGGTTGCTCGGCACGGTGTACAGAAAGCTGACGAGAACTGCACCATCGTCGCCCGTGATCCCAAGGGTTCGCCCAAAACTTCTGCGCTCAGGCGGTGGCCTGGGATGGCTTTATTGGAGCGAATAGCGCCTTCACGCCTCTTCCACCAAAATCCATACGCACTAGCAAGCACTAGCACGATTGCAAGTGGAAGATAACTTTTCACAAGAGTATTCTCACACAATGGCCAAAGTGTTGCTACTTACAAATTCGCAAGGAGCGAGTGCAGAAGTTCTGCCTGCGCTTGCATTGTTGCAACACACTTGCAAAGTCGCACCTCTTGAAGCATCAGTTCTTGTTGATACTCCAGTTATGGATATCGTCTTTATTGATGCTCGCCGTGATTTTCCAACTGCAAAATCTCTGACACGTTTACTTTCAACAACAGGTGTTGGTGCTCCAATCATTGCAATTACAACCGAAGGTGGACTTTCAGCGTTATCTGCTGATTGGGGTGTTAACGATGTCATCCTCGACACCGCAGGCCCTGCAGAGGTAGATGCGCGTATTCGTATTGCAGTAGGAGCTCATGCTGCTCAATTAGAGGCGCTGGATCCGACTTCAAGTGAAATTCGTCAAGGTGATGTGGTCATTGATGAAAACACATACACCGCAAAGATCAAAGGTACTTCTCTTGATTTAACATTTAAAGAGTTTGAACTTCTTAAATATCTTGCTCAGCACCCCGGTCGCGTCTTTACTCGCGCCCAACTTCTGCAAGAAATCTGGGGTTATGACTATTTCGGTGGTACTCGCACAGTTGATGTACATATCCGACGACTTCGTTCCAAGCTTGGCCCCGAATTTGAATCCATCATCGGCACGGTACGCAATGTCGGTTATCGCTTCACCGTTCAAAACGGTGGCAAGGAAACTTCTATTTCAGAGCTTGTTTAATTGTGCGACACATTCTTAAGCTCTATCGCTCATTGCTCCAACCTATAGAACGCACTCCACATAACTACGAATTTATTACCTTCGACCCAGATGTACATGCAGAAGCATGGTTAGAACTCAATAACTACATCTTCGCCCACCATCCCGACCAAGGAAACTGGGCGATGGCAGATCTCGAAAACAGAATGCACGAACCTTGGTTTGATCCTTCAGGGTTCTTCCTCTGCGTTCACAATGGAAAAATCGTTGGATTCTGCTGGACCAAAATTCACCATGACTTTGTTAATCAAGATCCCATCGGCGAGCTCTATGTCATTGGCGTAGATCCCAACGAATCAGGTAAAGGAATTGGAAAAGCGGTCTGCATTGAAGGGCTGATTTACCTTAAAGAAAAGGGAATTAAACAGGCGATGCTCTATGTCGATGAAGATAATGAAGCTGGAAAAGGTCTCTACAAAACCCTTGGTTTTAACTAAATACTCTTACTGATTTAATACTCTCGGAGGATTCGCATAGCGGCCGAGTGCGCGCGTCTCGAACACGCGTAGACGAAAGTCTCGAGGGTTCAAATCCCTCATCCTCCGCTCGTTTTCAGTGTTAGATCTCGACGCCGATGTACTTGGTTTGTAAGAACTCGTGCACGCCATCGAATCCGCCTTCGCGACCGAGACCAGATTGCTTAACTCCGCCAAATGGCGCTGCTGGATCTGACAATAAACCACGATTGATGCCAACCATGCCAGCTTGAAGTCCTTCAGCAAATCGAATCGCACGCTTGAGGTCTTCTGAATAGACATAACTAATCAGGCCATATTCAGTGTCATTGGCGAGAAGGAGGGCCTCTTCATCTGAATCAAAGAGAACAACTGGTGCAACAGGACCAAATACTTCTTCAGCAAGAATTGCATCATCCTTTGCTACCTCAAGGACAGTTGCAGGATAGAAGGCACCGGCGCCATCTGGAGTTGTACCTCCAAGATGAACTTTTGCACCGCGTGCTTTTGATGCATCTACCAACTCAGCAATCTTGTTGCGTTCTTTGATTGAAACGCTTGCACCAAGTTGTGTGCCAGTTTCACGGCCGACTCCCATCTTGAGAGCTGCCATCGCCTTCGTAAATTCTGCGACAAATTTATCTCCGATAGAACGTGCGACATAGATGCGGTTTGCTGCGGTACACGCAGCGCCACCATTGCGCATCTTCGCCATCATCAGCCCTTTAACCGCCTCTTCAATATTGGCGTCATCAAGAACTACAAATGGAGCGTTACCGCCTAATTCCATGGAGCAACGAATTACTTGATCTGCAGCTTCCTTTAGGAGAATCTTTCCAACTTGAGTAGATCCAGTAAAAGATAAATTCTTTACGCGCGGATCATGGAGAACTTTGCTAATTGCAGGACCTGATTTCGGCGGAAGAATTACATTCAGCACGCCCTTTGGAAGGCCGCAACGTTCCAGGATATCGACGATGGCGAGCGCAGTAAGCGGAGTTTCACCTGCTGGTTTAAGAATCATCGTGCAGCCGGCAGCAACTGCAGGTCCAATCTTGCGAGTTGCCATTCCTGCTGGGAAATTCCATGGAGTAATTAAGAGTGAGACACCGATTGGTTGGTGAGTGACCAAAATGCGCTTGTCACCGGCTGGAGCCATGCGGAAATCACCAGAAATTCGAACTGTTTCTTCGGCAAACCAACGGAAAAATTCAGCCGCATAATTAACTTCTGCGCGCGCATCTGGAAGCGCTTTGCCATTTTCTTTGGAAATCAACTCCGCCAAATAATCAGCTTCAGCAATCATCATTTCGAAGGCTTTGCGCAAGATTTCGCTACGGACTCGAGGGGCGGTCTTTGCCCAACTTGCAGCGGCACGGTCAGCGGCATCAATAGCAGCAAGATTCTGTTCGTCGCTCGATGTGGCTACTTTGGCGATTACAGAGCCATCGCTTGGATCAATGACGTCAACGGTTCCTGAACCATCTACCCACTGACCATCGATATATAACTGAGTGCGCATAAGATAAGCAT
>CAYWWZ010000039.1:0-9121 GCA_964462495.1 uncultured Candidatus Planktophila sp.
GAAATACCAAATGCGATTGCGAGAGCTACGTAGAATGCGGTCCATGCGAGTACTTCTCGCATGGAGGTCTCTTTATTGCGGTTCTTAATCGCCCACGTAAAGTCAAAAGCGAGAATGGCAAGAAGGGCAGCGATTGTCACAAGCCATTCGGTAGTCGAAACCATTGTGGGAGACTAGCATTCTCTTCCGTGAGCCCAGATCAACTCGAAGAAGTATTTGCAGAGATTGAGTCACAATTTCGCGCACACAATCTGTTAGTTCGGGTTGTGCTTTCTGGTCGTCGAAGAAATATGCAGACTCCACATGAGCGCATAGATATGCGTCCGGTCATCATTAAAAATTCTCTCCAGATTCAGCTCACATATAGCGATGGGCGAGCAATGACCACGAAGAATTACTTGCCCGACGAAGCTCCATTGGCTCATCTGCTTCGTTCCGGATATGCCAATATTTTGCTGGAGCAAACCACGGGAGCAGTTAGCGTTCGCATCACCAAGAAAGGTGAACCGCTGATTCACCGAAGCTCTGAGAAGAGAGAACAAGTCCTAGAGCATGACCGCACCAAATCTCGCTTGCTTGCGCCCTCAGATCCTTTTCTTATTGCAGTGGGAATTTCAGATGCAAACGGAGACCTTAAACCAAGTAAAGCTGATAAATATCGTCAAGTAGAAGAGTTCTTAAGGCTTTTGACGCCGGCGCTGATGAACTCGATTTCGGCGGGCCATATTGCAACGCCTACAGAAGTGAAACCTTTAACAATTGCAGATCTCGGATGTGGGCATGCCTACCTCACCTTTGCCGCGCATCAATATTTGCGCCAACAAGGCATCGCAGTTTCAGTTATAGGTATCGATGTCAGGACTGCTTCTAGGGATCGAAATAATGAGATTGCAAAACAACTCGGAATTTCTGAGAGCATTGAATTTCGGGCTGAGGAAATTGCAGATACAACGTTGCGCCATGCCGACGTGGCTATTGCGCTCCATGCTTGTGACACAGCAACAGATGATGCGATTGCGTGGGCGGTAAAGGCATCTTCCAGTCTTGTCCTGGTTGCACCTTGCTGTCATCACGATATTCAAGCTCAGATGCAAGAAGTTCCTGAACCGTGGTCAATCATGACTCGCAATGGGATTATGAAAGAACGACTCGGGGATCTCATCACTGATGCCCTACGAATGCAGATTATGAAGTTGCATGGCTACCGAGTTGAAGCAATTGAATTTATCGGCGGAGAGCACACGCCTCGTAATTTGATGATTCGAGCAACAAAGACAGGCGCCAACGCAGATTCAGTTGAAAAAGAGCGTTACGAGGAGATGGTTTCACTCTGGAAAGTTAAACCCGCTCTGGCAGCCCTGCTCAGCCGTTAGACTTCTCGCCATGTCAAAGGTTCTTGCATCACTTCCAGTTGGCGAAAGAGTCGGCATCGCCTTCTCCGGTGGCCTAGATACGTCAGTGGCAGTTGCGTGGATGCGCTCCAAAGGAGCAGTTCCTTGCACCTATACAGCCGATTTAGGTCAGTACGACGAACTAGATATTGATTCAGTCCCTGGCCGCGCAAAAGACTACGGCGCAGAAATTTCACGGCTCGTTGATTGCAAAACTCCCCTAGTTGAAGAAGGTTTAGCGGCAATTGCCTGCGGCGCCTTCCATATCCGTTCTGGCGGCAAGCAATATTTCAACACAACTCCACTTGGTCGAGCTGTAACTGGAACTCTTTTGGTCCGGGCAATGTTGCACGACAAAGTTGAAATTTGGGGCGATGGTTCGACATATAAAGGAAATGACATCGAACGTTTCTATCGCTACGGCTTATTGGCGAATCCAAATTTGAGAATTTACAAACCGTGGCTTGATGCGGACTTTGTTCGCGAACTTGGTGGGCGTAAGGAGATGTCCGAATGGTTAGTTGCACATAACTTGCCGTATCGCGATAGCACTGAGAAGGCTTACTCCACAGATGCCAATATTTTGGGTGCTACCCATGAAGCAAAAAACTTGGAACAGTTGGATGCATCCATTGAAATCGTAACCCCAATTATGGGTGTGAAGTTCTGGGATCCTAATGTTGCCATTGCATCTGAAGATGTAAAAATCCAATTTGTTCAGGGGCGACCTGTTGCCATTAATGGTAAGGACTTTACTGATGTCGTCGCTCTCATGAACCAGGCAAACGCAATCGGTGGGCGCCATGGTCTAGGAATGGCAGATCAGATTGAAAACCGCATCATCGAAGCTAAGTCACGCGGAATTTACGAAGCCCCTGGAATGGCGCTGCTCTTTATTGCCTACGAAAGATTGATTTCTGCGATTCACAATGAAGACACAATTGCTAACTACCACGCAGAAGGTCGTCGCCTTGGTCGCCTTCTCTATGAAGGTCGTTGGTTAGATCCACAGAGCTTGATGCTGCGCGAGTCACTTACCCGTTGGGTTGCATCAGCAGTGACTGGAGAAGTCACTTTACGCTTGCGTCGCGGAGATGATTACTCAGTAATCAACACTTCAGGTCCCGCGTTGAGTTATCACCCAGACAAGTTATCTATGGAACGAACAGAAGATGCTGCCTTCGGACCAGCTGACCGCATTGGGCAGTTGACCATGCGCAATCTTGATATTGCTGATACCCGAGCGAAGCTTGAAATGTATCGTGATCAAGGCCAACTTGGCGGTGGAGACTTCAATCTCATTAAGGAGCTAGAAAATTAATAACAATATTAGAAAAGCACTCGCAGGACTATTCGTTGTAGTCCTGATCACCGCAACTATCCTCGGAGGACTTCAATTGACCGGATCAGATTCAACCAAACTTCCTGCAGTTTCGGCAGTTTCAGGACAGGTTCCCACCATTTCAAAGCCCGAAGGCACCCCACCTGCTGAACTCGTATTTGAGGATGTCATTGTTGGAACTGGCGCAGAAGTTCTACCGACATCTACTTTGACTGTGCACTATGTGTTGATGACTTGGTCGGATGGAAAACTCATTGAATCTTCTTGGTCGGGAGAACCTGCAACATTCCCTCTTGCGCAAGTAGTTGAAGGTTGGCAAAAAGGTCTTCCTGGTGCAAAAGCTGGCGGACGTAGACTCTTGGTTATCCCACCTGCCATGGGTTACGGAGCAAGTGGGGCCGGACCAATCAAGCCGAATGAAACTCTTATCTTCGCCGTTGACATTATCGGCGTTTCATAGAGAGAGTTACTTCTTCTTAAACCAAACTGTTGTACCTGCTGGAATCTTTCCATTTACAAGCGGTTTAGATGAGAGCAAGATTTCACCCTTTGGCATCGAGTATTCCTGTGCCCTGAAATTGGTGATGCAGTTCCAACCATTTGGCCGTGAGAAGTGAAGGACAGAAACGTCACTAGTTTTGTGCCACTTGATTTCCTCTTTGGTTTGAAGCTCTTTTCGAAGAGCAAGAGCCTTACGATAAATCGCCAAAGGTGAGTGAGGGTCTTTCTCTTCAACTTCAACCGAATATTTTTCAAACCAATTAGGTTGTGGCAAATGGGCCCCACCAGTTCCAAATCCAAATGACGGCCCTGATTTTGTCCACGGTAGCGGAACGCGACAACCATCGCGCCCCTTATCGACCTTGTGGTTTCGCAAATACTGCGGATCTTGAATTGCAGATTCTGGAATATCGCTAACCTCATGCAGGCCAAGCTCTTCGCCTTGGAACATATATGTACTGCCAGGAAGTGCCAAGATATAAAGCGTTGCTGCTAAACCGTTATTGGTCCCGGATTCCATATCAAGCGGATGAGATGTGCCGTTACTCAACATCCAATCACGGCGATTAACGCTTGGGTTGAGCCCCATCTTGGTGGCGTGGCGAATCTGATCGTGGTTGGACAGTGTCCATGTGCAGGTTGATTTGTTCTTAGCCGCAAGTTCAATCGCTTCTTGTGTCGCAACTTTGTAGGCGCCAGCCTCAAACGGAGTTTCGATGAAGCGGAAATCAAAACATTGTCCCAAGGTCTTTGTGCTCGCATAGAGAGGAAGACGTTCTGGATGCACAAATGCTTCAGCGACAGCAACGCGAGGCGGATCGTACGTATTAAAGAGCTTGCGCCATTCTCTATAAATCTTAAAGACGTCATCGCGGTCGGCCAGGATGCCTTTACCTTTATTGCCACGCTGTTCTAACCCTTCGAAGACATCAAGATTTCGTAGCGGCTCGGATAAATCCTTCTTGAGAGCGTGTGCCACATCGATGCGAAATGCATCAACTCCACGGTCTGCCCAAAACTTAAGAGTCTTCAAGAAATCCTTTTGGACTTCTGGGTTATCCCAGTTGAAGTCAGGCTGTTCAGGGGCGAACCAATGCATATACCACTGGTTATGTTTTCCACCCATGACAGATTCGTGCGTCCATGCGCTTGGGGCAAAATGTGAAACCCAATCGGTTGGTGGTAACTCACCTTTTTTACCTCGGCCATCGCGGAAGATATAGCGATTGCGAGCCTTAGAGCCTGGCTTTGCATCTATCGCCTCTTTAAACCACTCATGCAAGTTTGATGAATGGTTAGGAACAATATCTACATAAACTCGAATACCTACTTTATGGAGCCCAGCGAGCATCTCATCAAAATCTGCAAGTGTCCCTAATTTAGGATCAACATCGCGGTAATTATCTACGTCATACCCACCATCGACGAGAGCAGATGGATAGAACGGACTTAGCCAAACGGCATCAATATTGAGAGATTTTAGATAAGGAATCCGCGATGTTATTCCCTTGAGATCACCGATGCCATCTCCATTGGAATCGGCAAAGCTGCGAGGGTAAATCTGATAAACAGAAGCCTGGCGCCACCAATTCTTATCTTTACTCAATCCTTTTGTTTTTGGCATGCGCGGAACTCTACGCAAGCGCAGCAGGCTCGGATAGATAAACACGCAAAATGTGACGGAAATGAAACATTTTTGCAGTTTTGTGCAGAGCCCTAATTAATTCCCTATCCTTACCCCTATGTCCCTGATGTTGACCTTGGATCTACTCGCAACTTTCGCCTTTGCTTTGGTGGGGGCTCGAGTTGCCGCAGATAAAGGTCTTGATTACGGAGGAATAGCTTTTATCGCAGCAGTTGCATCACTTTCGGGTGGAACACTGCGCAATGTTTTCTTGGGAATTCGGCCTGTCTGGATTATTGATCCATGGATCGTTCTCAGCGTTATAGCTGCAATCATTCTCACCCTAGTCTTTCGTCGCGTCACTCACATCGGGAAAACACTTCTTTTGATGGACACCTTTGGGTTAGCTGTTGCCGCCATGTCAGGAACTCAATTGGCGTACGAAATGGATGTTGTCTGGTTTGGGGCAATATTTCTTGGCGTAATTACTGCGGTAACCGGGGGATTAGTCCGCGATGTACTCTGTCAATTAGAGCCAGTCCTTCTCCACCGCGAAACCATTGGCACCTCGACTCTCATTGGTGCATCCACCTATGTCGCACTTCACGGCCTAGGTTTTGCCGACAATATTGCGGCAATTGTGGGAGGGTTAGTCGTAATTGCAACCCGACTAATCTCGATTAAATTGGATCTTCACTTACCGAAATTTGAAAAGAAGTAATATTTCTATGAATTTTCACAAGAGAGCCCTGTAGGTTTTATCCATGTCGACTGAGCTTGAGATTCTCAGGTCACTTGAATCTGAAGCAATTGAAATCTTCCGCGAAACGGCGGCCTCTTTTCGAAATCCCGTTTTGCTCTACTCGATCGGCAAGGACTCATCGGTACTGCTGCACTTAGCGAAGAAGGCTTTCTACCCGGCGCCTATCCCATTTAAATTGCTTCACATTGACAGCACCTGGAACTTCAAAGAGATGATTACCTTTAGAGACCGGATTGTTGCTGAAGGCAAGTTCTCTCTCATAGCCCACTCAAACCAAGAGGGCATCGCTAAAGGAATGAATCCTTTTGATTTTGGCATCTCTGAATACATTCGAGTCATGAATACAGTTCCGTTGAGAGAGGCCCTTGATCTCTACGAAATTGATGCCGCTATTGGCGGTTCACGGCGCGATGAAGAAAAATCACGCGCAAAAGAAAGAATCTTTAGCGTCCGTGAAGCTGGACATCGTTGGGAACCTCGCACACAACGGCCCGAACTGTGGCGCACTCATAATGCACGGCTTGCACCGGGCCAGACCATGCGTGTCTTTCCAGTTTCAGATTGGACTGAGCTAGATATTTGGCGCTACATCGCGCTCGAAAATGTGGAAGTCAACCCACTTTATTACGCAAAAAAGCGGCCGGTTGTAAAGCGTGGAAAGCAATTGATCATGGTTGACGATGAGCGTTATCAGCTCAACCCAGGCGAGGAGCCCGAAGTCAAGAGCGTTCGATTTAGAACCTTAGGGTGCTACCCATTAACAGCAGCCGTTGAGTCTGTAGCGACCAACGTTGAAGAAGTTGTCGAAGAAGTATTTCAAGTAAAACTGAGTGAACGCGCGACTCGTCTTATTGATGGCGAAAATGAAGATTCCATGGAGAAGAAGAAGCGCGAGGGATATTTCTAATGAAGATTCCCGTAGTTCGCTTACTTACCTGCGGCAGCGTTGACGATGGCAAGAGCACTCTGATTGGTCGCCTTCTGGTGGAGACGGACAGCATTCCACATGACACTGTAGATACGACTCGCAAAGTTCGTCGCGCTGGATCAACTATCCCAGCTGGCGAAATAGACTTTAGCCTCTTAACGGATGGACTCGAAGCAGAACGCGAACAAGGCATCACAATTGATGTGGCATACCGATCGATGTCACTGCTCGATGGAAGACGTTTGATTATCTCGGATGCCCCAGGGCACGAGCAGTACACACGCAACATGGCTGTTGCTGCATCACGCGCTCAGATTTCAATTGTATTAGTTGATGCAACAAAGGGTGTGCGGACTCAAACCCTTCGCCACCTCACGATTTGTTCACTCATGGGAGTTGAAAGAGTTTTAGTTGCAATAAATAAGCTTGATGCGGTTGGCTTTCAAGAAAGTGTTTATCGCGATATTAAAGCTGAAATCGAAGAGACACTTGCTCGACTCGACCTCACAGATGTGCACTTCATCCCACTGAGCGCTCTAGCTGGTGACAACGTTGTTCAGCGCAGCACACAAGCGCAGTGGTATCAAGGTCCAACTCTTCTAGAAGCAATTCAATCGTGGCAGCCTGCCAAAAGTAAGTCGGCAAATGCCCGTATGCGCGTGCAATCGATCGCACGTGCTGATGATTTTCGAGGTGTGAGTGGAACCATCCATGAAAGTGATTTCGCAGTTGGTGATGAAGTAAAAATTTTCCCAAGCAATAAGGTTGCCCAAGTGAGTCGAATCATTTATGACTTCCAAGATCAGAAGCTAGCTCCAGAGGGTAAAGCTGTGACTGTTGTTCTTCAGCCCGAGGTTGATGCAACTCGTGGTGATTTGATTTTTTCCTCAAGTGAGGAACTTCACCCTTCTGATCGCTTTAATGCCTATGTTGTCTGGTTTAACGAAGACGCGCTCATTCACTCTCGCTCTTATTTGTTAATGTCGGGTCCAATGCAGACTCCTGTGATGGTGACGAAGATTCGCCACAAAATAGATGTGAATACTGGTGAGCACATATCAGCGAACACTCTTGTGATGAATGAAATTGGTGAAGTTGAGATTGCTACAAATCAAGCTCTACCCCTTTTGCCTTACGCACAATCTCGCGAATTTGGGAATTTTATCCTTGTAGACCGCCTCAATTTCCAGACTGTAGGCGCAGGAATGATTAGACACGCCTTACGCCGTGGCGAAAACATCACATATCAAGAATATGAGGTGGATAAGGCTGCTCGCGAGAGCGCGAAGAACCAGAAAGCTAGAGCAATTTGGTTGACTGGACTTTCCGGATCAGGTAAATCAACAATTGCAAATGAATTAGCAAAGCGATTGCATGCAGTTGGCATGCATGCCTATGTGCTTGATGGAGATAATCTCCGTATGGGGCTTAATGTGGATCTTGGATTTACGCCTGAAGATCGCGCTGAGAATGTTCGTCGTGTCTCCGAAGTTGCCAAATTAATGGTTGATGCTGGACTCATAGTGATTACAGCTCTCGTCAGCCCTTTCGAAGCAGACCGGCTACGTGCACGCTCTATATTTGAAGAGGGCGATTTCATTGAAGTATTTGTCGATACGCCAGTAGATGTTTGTATATCTCGTGATCCAAAGGGTCTATATAAGAAGGCTAAGGATGGGCAGATTCCGAATTTCACCGGAATCGGCCAAGACTATGAGCGTCCTACGAAACCTGATCTCATTCTTGATGGGACTGCAGATATTGACGCTAATACCAAGATGATTATGGAGAGGCTTCTATGAATTGGATTTTCTTTGCATTAGCGGGCTCGCTTGCGCAATTAATTGATGGAACTCTGGGAATGGGATTTGGGCTTACTAGTTCGACCTTGTTGCTCACCTTAGGTGCATCCGCTGCAGTTGCCTCTGCAGCAGTACATGCCGCAGAAATAGGAACGACCCTCGTATCTGGTGTCTCCCACTGGCATGCTGAAAACGTTGATAAGAAAATCTTGCTAAAACTGGCAGTGCCCGGGGGAATAGGAGCTCTCTTGGGAGCAACATTCCTCTCATGGATAGATTTATCTAGCGCAAAGATATTTATCTCTACTCTTTTACTACTTCTTGGCTTTTTACTTCTTTACCGAAATATTTTTCCTTCAACGGGGCCCCAGCCCTCTGTTGAGCTCACCAATCCGCGTTACCTGACATACCTGGGTTTCACTGGAGGATTTGTCGATGCATCGGGTGGTGGGGGATGGGGTCCAATCGTCACTCCGACAATGATGTCAACGACCACTGTTGAACCGCGCAAAATTATCGGAACAGTTAGCGCGGCAGAATTTATTGTGGCAGTTTCAGCGAGTGTTGGATTTCTTGCAAATATCAATCGTTTAGATATTGATTGGTCAATCGTTGGTGGACTTGCCCTCGGCGGATGTTTAATGGCACCTATCGCCGCTCGCATCGTGGTTATATTGCCGCGCAAACAAATCGGAATTTTGGTTGGAATCGCAGTTATCGTGATTAACGGTTACCGAATTCTTACTGGCTGATTAAAGCTCACTAATAGA
>CAYWWZ010000040.1:0-8957 GCA_964462495.1 uncultured Candidatus Planktophila sp.
TTCCGGCAAGTAAGCCTTCGCGATAAACCTCTACGCCGGCAATCTCAAACTTTTCGCCGGTTCCGAAGAAAGGCATCAAGATTGCAAAGAAGATAAAGGGAATTTCAATCAGCGCGCGCTTAAAGAGCAGCGGTAGCGGAATCTTGCTGACGTAGGCCGCAGCAACAAGCAAGAAAAAGAAAGCGATAAATGCTGGCCAGCGCGTGATCGGAGTCGATACCGATACCGAGATAAAGGCCAAAACAGCGAGAATCTTGAGATGAGAGGGCAGTAGGTGCGCTACTGAATGGCGGTGTAGATAAAGACGCTCGCCTACATCGTGGCCATGGTGGTGGCCATGTGTATGTACGAGATCTAAATCTTCTGCTGAAGTCTTTATTTTCCTGAACCTGACTTACGGCGAACCAGCATAAAGAGGCCAGTTGAAACAACTCCGGTAGCAACGACGCCAATAACGCCAGCTAGGCCAGTTGAAAGGCGCGCGTTGTCAACGCCTTTCACTCCATAATCTGCGAGCGTGCCATCCGCATTGGTGTGTTCTTTAGCTGTTTCACTAAAACCAATATCTTGCGCAACTTTTTCTAACCCATCTGGGTGAGAAGATGCGTAGAACGATACGACGCCTGCCAAGAATAACGATGCAACAAAGCCAGCAATAAGAAATGTCTTCTGCTTCATGCTGATTTCCTAATCTCTAACTTTGACTGCTCGTTCTTGTAGCCATAGACAAGATCGGAACGGCTAGCAAGAACTGCACCAACTGCAAAGAGTGTAATGAGCGCTTCACCGATTCCAATAAGGATATGTGTGCCCACCATTGCGGTGAGAACTGCAGAGACTGAGAATGTTGCATTGGCGCCAATTGCATACTGCATGACAAAGCTGGCGGCAGCTGCAGGAACCGAAAGCAGCGCGGCAATTGCAGCTGCGGCAGTTACTGAAGATTTTGTTTTAGGAAGAATTTTCTTCAAGCCAACAAATATCGCGTAACTAACCCATACGGCAACAATTGACATATTAAAGACGCTTAATCCCAGAGCGCTCAGCCCGCCATCTGCAAAGAGCAGCGCTTGTAAAAGAAGAACAATGGTGAGGGCAAGAGTTGCTGCGTAGGGGCCAACCAAAACTGTAGCTAGCGCAGCTCCTAATAAGTGTCCGCTGGTTCCAGCCGCGACAGGGAAGTTAAGCATCTGCACCGCGAAGATAAATGTTGCGGTAAGTCCAGCAAGTGGCGCGGTCTTGTCATCGAGGGATGACTTAGCGCCTTTGATCGATGCGGCTACGCCGGCAGCTGCGATGGCAGCAAAGGCTGCTGAGGTAGGGATATCGATAAACCCGTCTGGAATATGCATGGCTGAAGTTTAATGCAAATCATTTGCATCTGCATCTGGGGAGCAAAAAGCGAGAATTCTCCGCTTGTTCCGAGGGAAATATCCGCCTCGGGTGGGGCGTTAGGTCTAGAGTGCAGGAATCTTCAAGTAGAGCGGGAGGTCTTTAGATGAGCGATGACGAAGGCCAGGACGAACTAGTAACAGAAGAGATGCTCTGGGATCGCATTCCACAAGTACAAGGCGAAGAACGAGCAAATACATATTACGAACTTAGCGCTCGCATCTTTGCACGGGGTCAATATGACGAAGCGTTGGCGCTTGCTGAAACTGCGCGAGATATTTTTTCTGAGCTCGGCGATGCTGCTCCTAAAGAGGGTTTAGCGCAGGCTTACTCAGCAATTGGATATAACCTCAATCAGCTCAAGCGGATGGATGAAGCGGCAACCGCCATGAGCAAAGCGGTCGCGATTTTGCGCGAGAACAAATCTCCGATTGCCCTAGAACTGGCCTGCACCCTTGGCGAGTGGTGGTACTCATCTAAGAATTATGAAAAAGTCATCGAGACTATGTACGAGTGTTCGCAAGAACATTTAGTTGATGGAAACACTATTGGCGCTGCCAACGATATGCACTTGATTGGCTGCGCCCAACGAGAGCTGAAGAATTTCAATGAAGCAATCATCTGTTTCACTGAAGCGCGCAAGATGTTTAAAGTTGAAAAAGAGGTCATCCATGTGGCGCGTTGCGATCAGAAGATTGCATCCTGCTACATCGAACTCGGCGAAGGTGAAAAAGCGCTAGAAGCTGCCCGCAAAGCTATCGATGTCTTTGAGACAGCTCACGATCATCGCCGCGAAACTTTTGCGCTCTTCGAATATGGAAAAGCTGAAATCTTGCTGGGCAAGCTTGAAGATGGCTTAGCCACTCTCGATAATGTTCTGCAGATAGTTGCTGATGATGAACCGAAAGATTTTGAATTTATTATTGATATCGAAACTCGTATGTCAACCGTAATGCGCCAATTGGGGCGTATCGAGCAAGCAGATGAGATAGATCGCCGCTTGGCATCTGTTCGCGAGGTTATGGATTAATTCTTGCGGGGCAGGTGTTGCAAGGCCCAGTGGTACATAGCGATAGCGCCAGCTGCTGATGCGTTCATAGATCGGGTCGAGCCGTACTGCTCGATGGCATAAAGCACTTCGCAAGCAGCGATACCTTCATCTGACATACCAGCGCCTTCTTGGCCAAAGAGCAGAACACATTCTTCGGGAAGCTGCGCACCTTCTAGATGCCTTGAGCTTGGCACATTATCTATTCCAATAACTGGCACTTTGTGTTCGGAACACCATGACGAGAAATCAGCAATTGTCGGATGGTGAATCACAGTGAGGTATCTATCTGTGACCATCGCACCGCGCTTATTCCAATCGCGCTTTCCGATGATATGCACTGCTGAGACATTAAACGCATTTGCAGTTCGTACAACAGAGCCGATATTTAAATCATGCTGCCAATTTTCAATCGCAATCTGTAATTTATGTCTCTTAGTATTTAAATCTGCGACTATCGCATCTACGCTCCAATACCTGTAATGGTCTAGAACGTTACGTCGGTCACCATTTTCTAAAAGTTCAGGATCGTATTGTGAGCCTGTTGGCCACGGTTTTGGATGTGGACCAACTCCAACTACTGGGAAAAATTCACCTGGACCAATGACCGCAGGTGTATTGATTTCCATAGATGCACTCTAAACTTAACCTAGGTTATTCACCAAGTAGTTCCCAAGGAGTCACCATGGAGATTATCTATCACATCGCTTTTGGCATTCATCTGCTCTGCGTACTTGCCATCTTGGTATTGCTATTACTGCAAGCAAATAAGAACCCAAAGAAACTCAACCCTGGTGTTGTCCATGCTGCGCTGACTGCGCTGGTCGTTGCCCTTGTGATGGTTGGGCTATGGGATCAAGTACATGACGAAGAGATTAACCACACAAAGATTGGTATCAAGACTCTCGTTGTCTTGGCAATTCTGGTTCTTGGTTATAAGAATCTCAAAAAAGAGGCGCTCAAGAATTCCATCTGGGCGTTGCTCCTTGGACTCACCACAGTCAATATTCTCCTTGCCTACCTCTGGTAAGTAACTTTTGAGAACCCGAGGCAGGATTAGCGTTGCGCTCTGCGCGGCTTTGCTTCTGCCTGCAACCGTCTTGCCTCAGGCACGCTCACTCGAACCTAACACTGTGGCTGGAATTTTTGAACGCTACATCTCAAAGAAAGAGCTGGCGAATCCTTCGGCCATTGTTATCGATGAGACAACCGGCGAAATTGTCTTTGAGAAGAATTCGAATTCGCTACGTAAGCCTGCTTCAGTTCAGAAAATTTTGGCTGCAGTAGCAGCTCTGACCTATATGCAGCCTACAGATACCTTCACCACCACAGTTTCACTTGGTCAACGCACTCGAACATTGGTGATTGAGGGCGAACGAGATCCGTGGATGAGCTTTAACCATAAGGAAGCGTTGCGCTTAGGTCGAACTTCGTTGCCACGAATCGAATACAACTCGCTCTCTGCATTACAAGAAGCGAATCTAGAACCAGTTGAGAAAGCAACGATTTATTACACAAACCTCTATTCGCAAGAGGTTTCTCACATCAAAACATTCTTCAAGCAGAGAGGTATCACCGCTTCTTTGAAACGAGTTAGTCCGCGAGAAGCTGCAGAACTTAAGGCAGAAGAGATTTTGGTCTCTCATTCGCCGGAGCTACAGCGCATGCTGGCTTTCTTCCTCACGTGGAGCGATAACGTTCTTACCGAGCGAATTGCCCGCTTGGCAGCGCTCAAAGCAGGTGAATCTTTTGATGAAAATGGAGTCGGCATAATCTTTGCAGGAATTTTGGAAAGCTATGGAATCAACTCTGCACCGCTCTTGGTAAAAGATGCGAGCGGACTTTCTCATGACAACCGCATCACGGCGCGACAAGTTGGTTCGCTGCTATTAAAGATTCGACATGACGCGCAGTTTGCTCCTGTTGTTAGCGGTTTACCAATTGGGGGAATAACCGGAACTCTTAAGGACAGATTTAATAAGACCGCACCAGAAGCTGTAGGGCTTGTTAAAGCTAAGACTGGAACACTTAACGGAACAACAAATTTAGCGGGATACATTGAATCTGAAGATCGCGAATATATCTTTGTGATTATTGCTGATAAGCATTCGCGTTCATATTCAGCAGCAAAACGTGCACGGGCTACAGTGGATCGAATTCTTGGCAAAATTGCTTCACCACTTTTACCGCAGCCATCACCACAACCAGTTCCCGAGCCATCTGAAATCGTCGCTGTGCAATCCGAAGTTGCAGCACAAGCATGAAGGCCTACTCTTAACCCGTGTCACTCATCCGCGCTTACGTAGATTTAATGAAATTGCGTGTTGTTGAGCTATTAATTATCACTACCTTGCCCGCGATGGTCCTGGCTGAAAAAGGGCTTCCCTCTTTTGGTTTAGTTGCGGCAACTTTAATCGGTGGAACTTTGGCAGCAGGTGCCTCCAACGCATTTAACATGGTGATTGAAGCCGAGACAGATAAGTTGATGGCGCGCACATCCAAGCGACCGCTAGTACTTGGCACCATTTCGCGGCGCCAGGCGCTGATATTTGCATCCCTAATTGCAGTTTTGTCGCTTGTAATTTTTGAGGTTTTTACAACTCACTTAGCAACTCTTTTAACAGCGCTAGCGATTTTTTATTACGTTGTTATCTACACAATTTTGTTAAAGCCGAACACTTCCCAAAACATAGTCTGGGGTGGCGCAGCCGGTTGTATGCCTGTTCTCATTGGATGGGCTGCGGTCACTGGTTCACTCACCTGGGTGCCGGTTGCATTCTTTATGGTGATCTTCTTCTGGACTCCACCGCATTTTTGGGCACTGGCCATCAAATATAAAGCTGATTACTCAGCAGCTGGAATCCCGATGCTGCCATCTGTGTCCACCCAATCATCAGTGATCAGCCAGATGTGGTTTCACACAATTGCCATGGTGATTTCATCGACAGCCTTGATTCAATTAGCAAAGCTGCCTGTCTGGGTTCTCTGTGCAACAGTATTACTCGGTGCAGTTTTCACCTTCCAGTTATTTGCCTTGAAAGAAAACTCAGATAACTATGACAAGGTGGCTGCAGGGATATTCCACTGGTCTATTACCTATTTGAGTTTGCTCTCAGTGTTGCTAGTTGTGGCTCAACTAGTGAGCGCTTGAGAAATATCTTTTAGTAGGTCATCGATATGTTCCAGACCTACCGACAGTCTCACAACTGAAGGTGTAATTCCCATCTCTGCTTGCACATCAGGGGACAAGCGGCGATGGGTCGTTGAAGCTGGGTGAGTAATTAGCGATTTGCTATCGCCCAAGTTATTGGAGATGTCGATAATTCTTAGCGAATCCATAAATTTAAAGGCATCTTGCTTGGAACCGTTAAATTCAATTCCAATCGTGGTTCCGCCAGCCTTCATCTGCTTCCTAATGACATCTCGATCAGGATGAGATGAAAGACCTGGATAGCGAACGCTCTTGATCTCTTTTCGCCCTTCTAAAAATTCTGCAATCGCTTGGGCATTTTCTGACATGCGCGTTACACGCATCTCCATAGTCTCGAGAGATTTCACAAGCACCCACGCGCTAAATGGGCTGAGTGTTGGTCCAGTGTGGCGAGCAAAAGGAATTAACTTTTCATAAATGTATGAGAATGAACCCAGGAGCGCACCAGCGAGAACGCGACCTTGGCCATCAATATGTTTGGTTGCGGAGTACATAACAACATCAGCGCCGAGTTCGAGTGGCTTCTGCAAAACTGGTGAAGCCATCACGTTATCTACGATGACAGTTGCGCCTACCTTGTGGGCCAAATCGCTCACAAAGCGGATATCAACTATCTCGAGCAGAGGATTACTTGGGGTTTCAATAAAGACAGCTTGAGTTGGTCGTGAGAGAGCCTTTTCCCAAGCGGCTTTGTCATTTGCCTTTACGAGTTCGTAGGTAACGCCCCACTTGGGAAGAATTTCAGTGATGACAACGTGGCAAGAACTAAACATGGCAGCAGAAGCGACGATGTGATCGCCGGCTTTTACTAAACATGCAAGGGATGCAAACATGGCAGCCATACCTGAACCTGTTGCTACGCAATGTTGCGCACCTTCAATCGCCGCCAAGCGCTTTTCAAACATAGCAACTGTGGGATTGTGGAAACGGCTATATACAAAGTGATCAGTCTCATCGGTAAATGATTCGAGCGCCTCTTGCGCATCAGAATATGTAAATCCGCTATTGAGATAGAGAGCTTCGGATGTTTCACCAAAACCAGAGCGAGCAAGACCTTCACGAACAGCTGCAGTCTGTGGATTTACTTCCCAATCCGGCTTCTGTCGCTTTGGATGGTCGTGATACCCCCACACCTCTTTACTCATGTGAGTATCTTAAGGTTTGCCCGCTATATTGCCCACATGACTGCTTTAGCGATATCGGTTAAGGATCTGAGCAAGAAATACGACACAGGATTTGCCGTTTCACATGCAAATTTTGCAGTTCCCCTCGGCACCATCTGTGGGTTCGTTGGACCAAACGGTGCGGGTAAGACCACAACTATTCGTATGTTGCTCGGCTTAATTTCACCAACTGGCGGAGATGCAGAAATTCTTGGCCATCCAATTTCTGAGCCTGAAAAATATCTTTCTAGCGTTGGCGCGATGATTGAAGGTCCTGCCTTTTATCCCGCTCTCTCTGGCGAAGAAAATCTCAAGGTGTTGGCAACTCTTGGTGGATTTCCATTAGAACGTGTATCTGAACTAATCAAGACAGTTGGGCTTGAAGGACGCGGTGGATCAAAGTACAAAACATATTCACTGGGCATGAAGCAGCGTCTTGGAATCGCTGCAGCACTCCTGCCAAATCCTAAAATTCTGATCCTTGACGAACCAACAAATGGCCTTGATCCAGAGGGAATTCAAGAAGTCCGTGATCTCCTCAAAAAACTGGCTAGCAGTGGGACTACAGTCTTTGTCTCATCACACTTACTCTCAGAGCTTGAACTCATCAGCGAATACTTGGTCATGTTACGTAAAGGCGAAGTTGTCTTTGCCGGAACTATGAAAGAGCTGCTCTTGCAGCAACAACCAGTTATTTTGGTAAAGACTGAAAATGAAGCAGATCTCAAAAAGATTGTCGAGATTGCGCAGGCAGATGGACACCACGCAACTATCCGTTCCGAAGTTGCGCATATTGAAGGTCCTGCCGAATGGGCTGGAACACTAAATCGAAAAGCATTTGAAGCAGGAATTACTTTGACGCAACTTGCACCTCAATTACCAAATCTAGAAGAGACCTTCTTTGAGATGACAGGAGATCGTTCATGATTCGCGTGGTCTTTGCTGAGTGGCGCAAACTCCGTCGCCCTACTCTCTTCTTCGGAACAATTGGGGCTGCTCTATTTTTTACCGGGCTCACCAACACTTTTCTCTATCTGATGATCGACTCCGAACAAGGTAACGGAGACCGCGGTCGTCAGATTGGACGCGATGTACTTAACCTTGCGGGCGGTTCTGTCTATGGATTCTCATCTGTTGGAGGCTTACTCGGCATCATCGCGCTCTGTGTATTTGCAGCACAAACTGCTCAGGAATACACCTACGGCACGTTGCGGAATTTGTTGGTACGCCAACCAGGGCGGGTTCGCATTCTGATCGGCAAGTTAATTGCCATGAAGGCATTTGCTTTGATTATGGTTGTTATCGCCGCGGCAGTTAGTATCTCGATTTCTTATTACCTATCTGATCGCGCCCGAGTTTCCACTGAACTCTGGTTTACATCCGAGGGTTTCCAAGAAATAGGAAAGACCTTACTTAATGTCAGCATCTCGGTCATCTATTTCGGAATCGTCGGCATGGTGTTGGGCCTACTACTTCGTTCACCGATTTCTGCCATCTCCATCGGCGTTCTCTGGTTACTGATTATTGAGAATCTGATTGGGGCAGTAAAGCCGGTCACACTCGAGTGGATGCCAGGCAATCAGTTATCAACGATTGCACAAGGTGGTACCCCAGAACTTTCATATTCACATGCGCTAATTCTGGGAAGTTCCTATGTATTTGTTGGAGCGATCATTGCAACAGTTCTATTCTCTAGAAGAGATGTGGCTAACTAACGACACTAGCCAGATAAAACTGCAAAGTGCAGGGCGCTGATTTATTCTTTAAACATGCGCTTGAGGGTTCGCTTGATCTCCTTTGCCCTGATTTCGGGGCTAACTTTGGCGACCACTCCTGCAGTTGCAACTCCTAAGGCGCCAACCCAGGCAGAGATTGATGCCGCCAAGAAGGCAGAAGCTGCGCAGAAGAAAGCTGCAGATGCAGCAGCAAAAAAATTAGCGGCTGCAAATCTAACTCTTCGTCAGTTAACTGCCCGCGCTAATGAGGCGCGTGCGCTCTATGTAAAGGCGCAGCGCGAACTTTCTGCGGCAACCGCTGCGGCTGTTGCTGCAGCCAAGTACGCAGCGGAAACTGCTAAGGCAGTGGCAGAGGCACATCGCACCATTGGGCGTATGGCAGCAAACGCATACATTCTTGGTGGAAG
>CAYWWZ010000041.1:0-8925 GCA_964462495.1 uncultured Candidatus Planktophila sp.
GAAGGGGCTGCTGGCGTAAATGACTCAAGAACAGAGCGGTATGTTCGGCGCTTCAGGGACCGGAGATACCTCAGGTTATGGCGGCCTGGTTCGCCAAGCGGTCTCATTCGGTTCTACCGAAAGACCGTACGGCAGCTACTTTGATCAGGTTGCTGATGATTTAGAGCGTGCATATCCAGATTTTTCAGATGCAATTACCCGGGTTGTCGTCGATCGCGGCGAACTCACTTTGCATGTAAAGAAGTCACGTCTTGTTGAAGTTGCTTTTATTCTGCGCGATAAGTTGAAGTTTGAAATGTGTATGGGTGTTTCAGGTGTGCACTACCCAGAGCGCACTGGTGCAGAACTCGTTGCGTTATATCCGCTTCTTTCTATGACTAAAAATCAGCGCATCCGCTTGGAAGTTGCAACCTCTGAACTTGATCCACATATCCCATCTGTTGTTGAAGTATGGGCGGGCAATAACTGGCATGAGCGCGAAACTTACGACATGTTCGGAATCATCTTTGATGGGCATCCCGGACTCACCCGCATCTTGATGCCAGATGACTGGGATGGACATCCGCAACGTAAGGATTACCCACTGGGTGGAATCGCCGTTGAGTACAAGGGCGCAACAACGCCTGCACCTTCTAATCGCAGGAGCTATCGATGACGACATTTGATCCATACGCCGCTTCCCGCGAAACCACCGAAGGAACCGTCTTCTCTGTTACTGGTGGAGATTGGGATTCACTTGTCTCTGAAATTGGTGAATCTAAAGAAGAGCGCATCATTGTCAATATGGGTCCACAGCACCCATCTACTCATGGCGTATTGCGTCTAGTTCTTGAGCTAGAAGGCGAAACAGTTACTGAAGTACGTACTGGTATTGGTTATTTGCACACAGGTATTGAAAAGAACATCGAATTCCGTAACTGGACCCAGGCAGTCACGTTCGCAACACGTATGGATTACCTGTCACCAATCTTTAACGAAACTGCCTACTGTCTTGCAGTCGAGAAGTTGCTCGGCATTACCGAAGATATTCCAGAGCGCGCATCAGTTATTCGCGTGCTGATGATGGAACTCAACCGCATCTCTTCTCACATGGTTGCACTAGGTACCGGTGCCCTTGAACTCGGCGCTATGGGACCAATGTTCTTCGCATTCCGTGAGCGTGAAATGGTGCTCGATGCCTTTGAAGAGATTTCCGGTCTACGCATGAACATGGCATATGTGCGCCCTGGCGGAGTCTCCCAAGATTTACCAGCTGGCATGACTACCAAGTTACGTGAACTCGTAAAGACACTTCGTAAAAACTTTAAAGATAATGCAACGCTTTTGATTGGTAACACAATCTGGATGAAGCGCACTGAAGGAATTGGCTACCTTGATCTTGCCGGATGCACAACGCTTGGTATTACCGGCCCGGTTCTTCGTTCGACTGGTCTGCCTTGGGATCTTCGCAAGATGCAGCCTTACTGCGGTTATGAAAACTATGAATTTGACGTTGTTACTGCAGATACTGCCGATGTCTATGGTCGCTTCCTCATTCGTATGAACGAACTCGAGCAGTCACTTCGCATCATCGAACAAGCTATCGACAAGCTTGATAAATTAGAAGGTAAACCAGTAATGGTTGCTGATAAGAAGATTGCCTGGCCAGCACAGCTTGCACTCGGCGCTGATGGACTTGGAAATTCACTCGACCACATCCGAGAAATCATGGGTTCATCAATGGAATCTTTGATCCACCACTTTAAGTTGGTAACAGAAGGCTTCCGAGTTCCAGCAGGTCAGGCATATGCCGCCGTTGAATCGCCACGTGGAGAGCTGGCAGCGCATGTTGTCTCTGACGGTGGCACACGTCCATATCGCGTCCATTTCCGCGAACCTTCCTTTAACAATTTGCAATCCATCTCTGCCATGAGTGAAGGTGGCATGGTCGCTGACATTGTTGGCGCTGTTGCATCTATTGATCCAGTTATGGGAGGAGTAGACCGCTAATGACTCTTGATCGCGATCTGATGCAGACCATTATTAAGCGCTACCCACGTAGCCGTTCTGCCATCATGCCGTTGCTCCACTATGTGCAATCGGTTTCTGGTTATGTAACTAACGAAGGAATTGAAACCATCTCAGAACTGCTTGAGATAGAAACAGCTGAAGTATCTGCAGTCGCCACTTTCTACACTCAGTACAAGCGCAAGCCTGTCGGTGAATATCACGTAGGTGTCTGCACAAATACTTTGTGTGCTGTGATGGGTGGAGATGCAATTTTTGCAGCGCTCAAAGATCACCTTGGAATTGAAAATGATGGCGTTACTGCTGATGGAAAAGTTTCGCTCGAACATATCGAATGTAATGCAGCTTGTGACTATGCACCGGTTGTGATGGCTAACTGGGAGTTCTATGACAACCAGACAGTTGAATCAGCAAAGGCGCTCGTCGATGGTGCGCGTGCCGGCAACCCACCAGCGCCAACTCGTGGCCCTAATCGCCTTGTTACATATAAAGAAGCCTCAGCCGTTCTAGCCGGGCTCGATGATGGTTTGGCTCGTGAAGGTGTTCAAGCGGGCGAACCAACTCTGCTCGGATTGAAACTCGCAAAGGAAGGTAAGTAATGTCAAAGTTAACTCCCGTCCTTTCTGCTCATTGGGATGAGAAAGATTCATTCACTATTGAGGCATACACGCGACATGGTGGATATAGTGCAGCAAAGAAAGCGCTAGCCATGGATCCTGATGCGGTCATTCAAATTGTCAAAGACTCTGGCTTACGAGGCCGTGGTGGCGCAGGTTTTCCAACTGGAATGAAGTGGGGCTTTATTCCACAGGGTGACGATAAAGACCACTATCTTGTTGTTAACGCTGATGAATCAGAGCCAGGTACCTGTAAAGACACTCCACTATTGATGGCTAACCCACACGTATTAATCGAAGGTTGCATCATCGCCTGCCATGCAATTCGTGCAAAGCGCGCCTTCATCTATATCCGCGGCGAAGTTACCCACGTAGTCCGCCGTGTTAACGCTGCAATTGCTGATGCTTACAAGGCAGGACATCTTGGAAATGGCATTGATGTCACTTTGCATATTGGCGCTGGTGCGTACATCTGCGGTGAAGAAACAGCGCTCCTTGATTCGCTTGAAGGATTCCGTGGTCAGCCACGTCTTCGCCCTCCATTCCCAGCGATTGCCGGACTTTATGCTCGTCCAACTGTTGTGAATAACGTTGAATCAATCTCATCGGTTCCAGCGATTATCGCCAACGGAGCAGAGTGGTACCAATCAATGGGCACTGAGAAATCAAAGGGTGCAACGCTCTACTCACTCTCTGGCCATGTAAACAATCCAGGACAGTTTGAAGCGCCTCTTGGCATCACACTTCGTGAAATTCTCGAACTCGCTGGGGGAGTTCGCACCGGACACAAACTCAAATTCTGGACACCTGGTGGCTCATCGACACCGCTCTTTACAGATGCGCATCTTGATATTCCACTGGATTACGAAGGTGTTTCCGCAGCTGGCTCCATGTTGGGAACAAAGGCTCTACAAATCTTTGATGAAACCACGTGTGTTGTTCGTGCTGTTTTACGTTGGACTGAGTTCTACAAGCATGAATCATGCGGAAAGTGCACACCATGCCGCGAAGGCACATGGTGGCTGGTACAAATCTTGCGTGATCTTGAAAATGGAACTGGCACTGAAGCAGATCTTGAAAAGTTGCTTGATCTTTGCGACAACATCATGGGACGTTCTTTCTGCGCACTTGGTGACGGTGCGACGAGCCCAATCACATCGTCTATCAAGTATTTCCGCGATGAATACATCGCTCACCTCACAAATGGTGCTTGCCCATTTGATCCAGTGAAGTCAACGCTCTTCGAAGGGGCGGTGAACTAATGACAACAACGCAGGAATCAGCAGTTGCAGTTGAGATGATTACTGTCGTTATCGATGGTTTTGAAGTAACTGTCCCAAAGGGAACCCTGGTTATCCGTGCTGCGGAAAAGCTAGGTATTCAGATTCCACGTTTCTGCGATCATCCACTTCTTGATCCCGTCGGTGCGTGTCGTCAATGTTTAGTTGATATTGAAATTAACGGTCGTGCATTTCCCAAGCCACAGGCTTCCTGCACGATTCCAGTTGAACCAAATATGATTGTGAAAACTCAATTAACTTCGCCAGTTGCTGATAAAGCGCAAAAGGGCGTTATGGAGTTACTTCTTGGCAACCATCCGCTGGATTGCCCAGTATGCGACAAAGGTGGCGAGTGTCCGCTGCAGAATCAAGCCATGAGCAACGGTCGCGCCGATGCTCGCCTTGATGGCTACAAGCGACTCTTTGAAAAACCAATTGCTATTTCATCTTCTGTCTTACTCGATCGCGAGCGTTGTGTTCTCTGCGCGCGCTGTACACGTTTTTCTGCACAGATTGCTTCTGATCCATTTATTACTCTCAATGAACGTGGTGCGCTACAACAAGTAGGTATCTACGAGAAGGATCCATTTAAATCGTACTTCTCAGGAAATACAGTGCAGATCTGCCCAGTGGGCGCACTTACTGGAACTTCGTATCGCTTCCGCGCCCGCCCATTTGATTTAGTTTCAACCCCATCTGCCTGCGAACATTGCGCATCAGGTTGCGATATGCGCACCGATGTTCGTCGTGGCAAGACGCTACGTCGACTTGCCGGTGATGACCCATCAGTGAACGAAGAGTGGAACTGCGATAAGGGTCGTTGGGCATTTAAGTACGTGACTGCCGTTGATCGACTTTCTCAACCGCTCATTCGTAATGCAGAAGGCGAACTCGTTGCTGCATCATGGCCGGAAGCGCTCGCCGCCGCCGCTGCAGGGCTCAAGGGTAAGCGCGCCGCCGTTCTTACTGGTGGTCGCGTAACAACTGAAGATGCCTACGGATACTCCAAGTTTGCACGCATCGCCCTTGGTACCAACGATATTGATTACCGAGCACGCGTTACTTCGGATGAAGAGCGCGATTTCTTGGCAGCGTACGTTGCAGGTTCAACAACCACTTACCGTGATATCGATACTGCAGATAATGTTGTGCTCGTTGCCTTTGAGCCAGAAGAAGAATCACCAATTGTCTTCTTGCGCATAAACAAGCAATTTAAAAAGCGTGGTCTCAAGGTGACTGCTGTAGCGACAAAGCACTCCATCGCAATGGAGAAGTTGAAAGCAGAGTTCATCAAGGTTGCACCGGGAAATGAAAGCGCAGCTGTCTCTGGGCTTTCGCTCACTGCAAAATCAATCATTCTTGTTGGTGAACGCGCCTCTGAAAGCGCTGGACTCTTCTCGGCGGTTGCTGCCCTTGCTGCACAGACTGGAGCGAAGGTTGCTTATATCCCTCGTCGCGCAGGTGAACGTGGCGCACTTGAGGCAGGAGCTCTCGGAACTGTTCTGCCAGGCGGTCGTCCAGTTTCAGATGCTGCAGCACGCGTTGATATCGCTGCGGCATGGGGCGTTGATTCACTTCCTACTGAAGAAGGTCGCTCAACTACTCAAATTATTTCTGCACTCGCATCGGGTGACTTAGATGCAGTAGTTGTAGGCGGAGTAGATGCTCATGATTTACGTGGCGGTGCAGAAGCGCTCGCTGCACTCAAGAAATCTTTCGTCGTCTCACTTGAGATTGCACCAAGTTCAGTCACAGCTGTTGCTGATGTTGTACTTCCAGTTGCTGCGATTACTGAGAAGAGTGGAAGTTTCTTAAATTGGGAAGGCCGCGCTCGCGCCTTTGACGCAGCAGTCGCAGATTCTCATAATCGCAGTGATGTGCGCATTCTTTCGATGCTCGCTGATGCACTGGGTAATCCAATCGCACTTGGCACTGTTACAGCTGCTGCCCGTGAATTTAGCCAACTTGGAAAGTGGGATGGCGCTCGCGTCACCATGAAGCAAGTGGCGCCACAGTCGGTTCCTGCAGTTTCGGGAGATGAGGCGCTCTTAACTTCTTGGCGCCGCCTACTTGATATGGGAACTCTGCAAATGGGTGAAGATAATTTGGCAGGCACTCGCCGTCCAACAGTTGCAGTCGTTTCACCAAAGCGCGCTGCAGCGATGGGAGTTGCTAGTGGCCAACAGGTACGTATCTCCAACGCGAACGGATCCATCACAATTCCAGTTCTTGTTGAAGATATTCATGATGATGCAGTGTGGATTCCACGTAATTCATTTGCCTCACAAGCGCTTGTTGCACTTAATGCAGTTCATGGTGAAGTAGTTACGGTGGTGAAGGCATGACAACAGCAGAACTTCTCGCGCAAGATCCAGTCTGGCTGATTGTTGTAAAGGCTGTCCTAGTCTTTGCAATCTGTGTGGTTTGTACGCTGCTTGCGGTCTGGACTGAACGTCGCGTCCTAGCAAAGATGCAGCTACGTACTGGTCCTAACCGCGTAGGTAAATTTGGTCTTCTGCAGTCACTCGCCGATGGAGTGAAGTTAGCCCTCAAGGAAGACATCATTCCGGCAGCAGCAGATAAAGTCGTATTTATCTTGGCCCCAATCATCGCTACCTCAATGTGCTTTATGGCTTTTGCAGTTATCCCAATGACTGGCGAAGTAAATCTCTTTGGCCAACAGACTGCCTTGCAACTTACTGATCTACCTGTGGGAGTTCTTTATATCCTCGCGGTTACTTCAATTGGTGTTTACGGCGTAGTTCTAGCAGGTTGGTCTTCTGGCTCGACATATCCGCTACTTGGTGGACTTCGTTCCAGCGCGCAAGTGGTTTCGTATGAAATAGCGATGGGACTTTCACTCGTTGCGGTGTTTATCTATGCCGGTTCAATGTCGACTTCAGCAATCGTCAGTTCGCAGCACAACAACATTTGGAATGCCATAGTCCTCTTTCCATCGTTTGTGATCTATGTGATTTCGATGGTAGGTGAGACCAACCGTGCGCCTTTTGACTTAGCTGAAGCAGAAGGCGAACTAGTAGGTGGATTCCACACCGAATATTCATCGCTTAAGTTCGCTCTCTTCTTCCTCGCTGAGTACGTCAATATTGTCGCTGTCTCTGCGCTGGCAACCACTCTCTTCCTTGGTGGATATCACGCGCTACCAGGACTTGGCTTTACCGAAAGCTGGCTAGGTGGTTGGTTCACGCTGGTCTGGTTCTTCGCAAAAGTCGCTTTCTTCTTCTTCATCTTTATGTGGTTGCGTGCAACCTTGCCACGTCTTCGCTATGACCAATTTATGAAGTTCGGTTGGAAGGTTCTTATCCCTGTCTCATTGGCATGGATTTTGATTGTTGCCACCTTGCGAGTTCTTCAGCAAGAAGGTGCATCACGTGTCGCAGTTATCGCATTCGCAACTGGGGTTGTCATCTTGGTGATGGCAGTGAGTTCATTAATTGATCGCAACAAGCAAATTGCTCGCGCCCCGAAACCTGAAGGTGAAGCACCAGATTTCCCAGTTCCATCCCTTCCGCAAATTCAAGCGAAGGTTCAATCAATAACTGTGTCAGGAGATAAGTAATGACTGACTTTGGCGACAACGCGAACTTGGAAAAGAAGAGTTCAGGGCAAGCCGACATCAACTCGGTTCCTTTTACGGAGGTAGAACAACCAGGTCCAGCACCACTTGCGAAACAGGCAAAAGGATTCTGGGTCACCTTCTCTTCAATGTTTAAGAAGAATCAGACAGTTCAATACCCTGATGTAAAGGCTCCTACACAACCTCGCTTCCATGGCCGCCACCAACTCAACCGCCACCCTGATGGATTGGAAAAGTGCATTGGTTGCGAACTCTGCGCATGGGCATGTCCGGCAGATGCCATCTATGTTGAAGGCGGAAATAACACTCCGGATAATCAACTCTCACCAGGTGAGCGTCATGGAGCTGTTTACCAAATTAATTATCTGCGCTGTATTTTCTGCGGCCTCTGTGTTGAAGCTTGTCCAACACGTGCTCTCACTATGACAAATGAGTACGAGTTAGCAGATGACAAGCGCGAAAAACTTATCTTTGAAAAAGAAGATCTCTTAGCACCACTTCGCCAAGGAATGCTTGCTCCACCTCATCCCATGTATCCAGGTATGACCGATACCAATTACTACAACGGAGATGTAAAGGAAGCCCATCCTTCACAAGCAGTGAACGGCACTCAGATTCAAGGCGGAAAGTAATGCTGACTATTCAAACTCCTGAAGCGGTGATGTTCTGGATTCTTGGTCCACTCTCTGTCATCGCAGGCATTGGTATGTTGGTGGTTAAGAAAGCTGTTCATTCAGCGCTTCTACTCGCGTGGATCATGATCACAATTGCACTCTTTTATATCGCTCAAGATGCGGTGTTCCTTGGAATTGTTCAGATTGTTGTATATACCGGCGCAGTCATGATGCTCTTCCTCTTTATTTTGATGTTGGTTGGAGTCGATGCATCTGATTCACTGACCGAGACAATCCCTGGTCTTCGCCCGATTGCAATTACTGCAGCGCTTGGCTTTGGTGGACTTCTTGTCTCACTGATTAGCCGCGCAACGTTAGGTCGCGAAGCAGTAGGTCTTGCCCAAGCCAATGAAGATGGAAACGTGCAGGGGCTAGCTAAATTGCTCTTCTCTGATTATGTCTTTGCCTTCGAGGCAATCTCTGCCTTGCTCATTACGGCAGCTCTCGGTGCCATGGTTTTGGCGCATCACCAAAGAACAGTGGCGCGTCCAACGCAGCGCGAACAAGCGATTGCCCGCTTTCGCACTGGATCTCTTGCATCGGCTGCCGGCCTTCCAAACCCAGGAGTTTATGCACGGCATAACGCAGTCGATGTTCCTGCGCTGCTCCCAGATGGAACACCTGCTCCGAACTCAATCTCTGCAACTTTGAAAGCGCGCGGCGACATGTTGGACTCTGGCCAATTTGCGCTCAGCGAAGTCGACAACACAGTGCAGGAGGAGAAGTAGTGAATCCATATAACTACCTCT
>CAYWWZ010000042.1:0-8917 GCA_964462495.1 uncultured Candidatus Planktophila sp.
TTGCTGCTAACCGTGCAGTTATCGGCGTAATCGGAACATCATGTTCAGGTGAAGCTCGTAACTCATTCCCTGCATACAAGGCTGCTGGTCTCACAATGGTTGCACCATCAGCATCTGCAGTATCACTCACAGATCCAAAGGCTCCAGACCGTGGCTTCCCAATCTTCCACCGCGTCGTAGCTCATGATGGATTCCAAGCACCTGCACTAGTTCGCTATGCAACTAAGGGTGTTTCATCACCAAAGATCTACCTAGTTGATGACCAGACCACCTACGGTGCAGGACTCATCAAGTACGCAATGGCACCAGCAAAGAAGATCGGTGTTGTAGGTACAGACTCAGTTCCACGCGGAACTGCTGACTGGACTTCAGTTGCATCAAAGGTTCGCGCAGCAGGAGCTAACGTTGTTATCTACGGTGGCTACACCGCAGAAGCAGCGAAGTTCTTCAAGGCGCTTCGCGATGGTGGATACACAGGAATCCTTGCAGCTGGAGATGGTGTTAACACATCAGACTTCCCAGATCTAGCAGGTAAGGCAGCTGAAGGCGTTCGCCTTACAGCAGCAGACGTGCCATTCGACTCACTTCTTACAAAGGATCAGCTGGCTTCATTCCAGAAGATCACAGGAGTTAAGGTCCCTGGTCTCTACTCAGCAACTGCATACAATGCAGCTCAGGTATTCATTACATGTATCGAGCAGGGCAAGCTAACTCGTCCAGCTATCCAGATCTGTGTAAAGAACACAACCTTTACAGGCGCAGGTGGATCAAAGATCAAGTTCAACCGTTATGGTGACATCATCGGTGGAGCTGACGTCGGTGGTTACCTCGTTAAGGATGGAAAGATCATCTACGACGCAATCGCTTAATAAGCGCGGCTTGTAGAAATACTTTCACTATGTAGTAAGGCGTGGCCACTTCCGCAGTTATGCGGAGGTGGCCACGTTTCATAACATTCACTCGTCTTGCATAGATCGGTTGCTATGAATTTTTCAGTTATTACGACCCAGTTCTGGTCCCTGGCATTACAGGGACTCGCTCTCGGGCTCATTTATTCTCTGGTAGCCCTTGGCTACACCATGGTTTACGGCGTACTGCGCCTCATTAATTTTGCTAACTCTGAAGTCTTCATGCTCGGAACTTTCGCAGTTCTCTGGGTAGAAATCGAACTTCTTGGCCACCCAGTTACAGCGAAGCCACTTGCTGGCTTTGAACTGGTGTACACCCTTGTTATTGCACTCGTTGGTTCGATGATTGCCTGTGCAGTGATCGCGGTTTTAGTCGAACTCGTCGCCTATCGACGGCTTCGCGCCAAGGGAGCAAGTCGACTTGCTTCTTTGATTTCTGCAATCGGCGTTTCAATCTTTCTGATGGAGACGATGCGTATGTTTACCGAGTCTCGCCCACAGACAGCGCCACGTTTGCTCGACAAGTGGAGCTTCGGTGAGATCGCAGGTGCAAACTTCCGTATCGACACTATGCTGGCAATCGTTGCGCCAATCTTTATCTTCGTAATCCTGGATCAATTCGTTAACCGATCACGACTTGGTAAAGCTATCCGCGCCGTCTCGCTGTCAGAAGAGAATGCAAAGTTGATGGGTATCAACATCAACCGCGTCATTTCGCTGACTTTTCTTATCGGCGGCTTGACTACTGGTGCGGCTGCTTTCCTCTACACAACTGTCTATGAAAATACCGTCTTTAACGTCGGATTTAACATGGGTATCGCAGCATTTACCGCAGCAGTTTTAGGAGGAATTGGAAATATTCGAGGCGCCTTCTATGGCGGTCTCGCCCTCGGCATGATGGAGCAATTCGCATCAGCAGTACTTGGTTCACAGTGGAAGGCCGTCACAGTCTTCGTGGTCTTGGTACTTATCCTTCTATTCAAACCGAACGGTCTCTTCGGTGAGGCTGTACAGCAGACGAGGACATGATGAGCGCACTTAAGAACTTCAACCTTCGCGACAAGGGTGCTGAAATCTGGGCGGGCTGGAGCCGCCCAGTTCGCACGCTCTTTGTCATCGCACTCGTGGTGCTTGTTGGGTTACTTCCTTTCGCTCCATCATGGGGACCAACTAGCTTCCTTAACACTCCAATTACCTCCTTTGAGAACGTGCTTGTATATCCAGTTGGCATGTTTGTTCTGATGGCGCTCGGCCTCAATATTGTGGTCGGTAAGTCAGGTCTTCTGGATCTTGGTTACATCGCCTTCTTTGCAATTGGCGCATACACCCAAGCAATTCTGTCAACGCTCTACGGTTGGAATACATGGGAAGCCCTGCCAGTTGGAATCGGTATCGCCATGCTCTCGGGAGTTGTACTTGGCCTACCAGCGCTGCGCGTTCGCGGCGACTATCTAGCCATCATCACTCTCGGCTTTGGTGAAATTGTTCGAATCGTTGCGCTTAACGAGACAGTCACTGGTGGTCCTAACGGAATCGCTGGTATTCCTAATCCACCAACCATCTTCGGCTTCGAATTTAGCTTGATGTATCCAGAACACTTCTTCTGGCTAGTTCTTGCCATGATTCTCTTAACAATCTGGATGATTCGCCGCTTCACGGTGCGCCGTCCAGGCCGTGCTTGGGAAGCTATTCGTCAAGATGAAGATGTGGCCGCTCTTATGGGTGTCAACACTTTGGTCTACAAGCTCTGGTCTTTTGTTATTGGAGCGGCAGTAGGTGGAGCAGCAGGGGTAATTTACGCATCGAAAGTCATGGTTATTTCGCCAGATATGTTCAAGTTTGAAGTCTCAATTTTGATCTTGGCCTGTGTTGTATTCGGTGGCATGGGCAATATCTGGGGTGTGATCCTCGGTGCATCAATTCTCGCCTATCTTCCCGAAAGAATTAGATTCATCGCCGACGAGCGTCAGATCATCTTTGGTCTGGTTCTCATCATCATGATGAACCTAAGACCGGATGGACTATTGCCTCGTAAGAAACGCGAAAAGATTCAAGAGAAGAGGGCGATTTAATGTCAGAGAAACTTCTTGAACTCAAGAACACCACCATTAAGTTCGGTGGCGTTACAGCTCTGAATGAAGTTAATTTCCATGTCAATAAGGGTGAAATTTGCGCCCTTATTGGCCCTAACGGAGCTGGAAAGACGACTGTCTTCAATGTTGTGACTGGTGTTTATCCAATTACTTCGGGTGAGATTCTCTTCAAGGGGCAGAACCTATCTGGAAAGAAGCGCCATCAAGTTACCAAGATGGGTCTCGCTCGTACATTCCAGAACGTTCGTCTCTTTGGAGATATGACAGCCCTCGAAAATGTCATCACTGCAACTGACGTCCATAAAAAAACTGGGCTAATCCGTGCGCTTTTTGGTACACCGCTTAATCGTCGTGAAGAGCGCGAAAGCAAAGCCAGAGCCATGGAACTTCTTGAATTCATGGGAATCGATCATCGCGCCGATCAACTAGCTAAGAACCTTCCGTATGGTGATCAGCGACGTCTTGAGATTGCACGTGCACTTGGTACAGAGCCAGAACTACTTCTTCTGGATGAACCTGCGGCTGGCTTTAACCCTGCGGAAAAGGTCGCTCTTGCTGAGACGATTAAGAAGATTCGCGATAAGGGTTACACCGTGCTCTTGATTGAGCACGATATGTCGCTCATCATGGGAATTTCAGATCGTGTGGCGGTCCTCGACTTCGGTCAGAAGATTGCAGATGATGTTCCTTCCGTTGTCCAAAACGACCCTCGAGTTATTGAGGCTTATCTAGGAGTACCAGCAGATGCGTCTTGAAATTAAAGATCTTCGCGTTCATTACGGCAAGATCGAAGCAATTAAAGGCGTTTCGGTCGTTGTTAACGAAGGTGAAATTGTCACTCTTATCGGCGCAAACGGAGCTGGTAAGACAACCATTTTGAAGACAATCTCAGGTCTTCGTCCTGTATCTAGCGGTTCCATCAACTTTGATGGTCAGGACATCAACAAGGTTCAAGCGCACGAGCGTGTGGATCTTGGAATCTCGCAAGTTCCTGAAGGTCGTGGAATCTTTGCTGGTATGACAGTTCTTGAAAATCTTGAAATGGGTAAGTTCAATCGCAAGGATCGTAAGGCAGAGATGGATGAAGATCTTGATCGCGTCTATACGCTTTTTCCACGATTGAAAGAACGCGCTTCTCAAGCTGGTGGAACCCTTTCTGGTGGAGAGCAGCAGATGCTGGCCATGGGTCGCGCATTGATGGCACGACCAAAGGTTCTTCTACTCGATGAACCATCTATGGGTCTTGCACCTCAGATGATTGCAAATATCTTCCGCATCATCACTGAAATCAATAAGCAGGGGGTAACAATCTTGCTCGTTGAGCAGAACGCGCAGCAAGCGCTACAACGTGCACACCGTGCTTATATTCTCGAGACTGGAAATGTAACAAAGGAAGCAAAGGCTTCAGATTTGCTCAACGATCCAGCAGTACGTGAGGCATACCTCGGAACGGGCGCCCACTAAATAAGAATAGAGTTAATCCGAATTACGGATTAAGAATGAGGCAGGTTATGCGGGCCGTGCAGGTTCGCTGACCTGCCTCATTTGTTATTACGATTTCGTATACACAAAGCGTGCGACCCAAAGATATAGGTGTGGCAACGCCAGTTACATATCCACTCGTTGCTGATTTGTGATGAGTTGCGTTGATATCAACTCCAACAATCTTTCGATCTGGACCTGCATGTAGTTGTGTCCCGATAGAACCGAGTGATTCGGCGAGCACAACATTTGCTCCACCATGCAGCAGACCAATCGGTTGAGTGTTGCCCTCAACCGGCATACGGGCGACTAAACGTTGCGGTGAGACCTCCAGCATCTCGATGCCCATCTTGATATCGAGTGCGCCTTGGCCGCGTTCTTTAATAATTGCTAAGTAATCAGGTTCAGTCATAGCAACGGAGTTTATACCTATGATGTCCCACATGAGCAGCAAAGTGACAAAGAAGAAGGTTCTGCTCATTGATGGCCACTCCATGGCCTATCGTGCATTTTTTGCTTTGCCAGCGGAGAACTTCACAACTGCGCAAGGTCAACATACCAATGCAATTTATGGTTTTGCGACTATGTTAATTTCACTGCTCAAAGAAGAGAAGCCGACTCATGTGGCAGTTGCTTTTGACGTTTCGCGGAAAACTTTTAGAACTGAGATCTTCCCTGAATATAAAGCTAATCGTGCAAAAACTCCTGATGAATTCCGCTCACAAATGTCGTATCTCCATGAGCTGGTGACCGGCTTTGGCATCACCCAATTCGAATTAGAGGGATACGAGGCAGATGACATTATTGCCACAATCACAAAACGCGCTGAAAAAGAGGGTGCCGAGGTTCTGATCTGTACTGGAGATAGAGATAGTTTTCAGTTGGTCTCTCCTCACACTACCGTGCTGTATCCCAAGCGTGGCGTCTCTGAGTTGGCGCGAATGACGCCAGAAGCTGTGATTGAAAAATATGGAATGACGCCCGCACAGTATCCAGATTTTGCAGCGCTGCGCGGAGACCCTAGTGATAACTTGCCATCAATCCCAGGTGTTGGCGAAAAAACTGCTGCCAAGTGGGTCATTGAATTTGGATCACTCTCTGCCTTACTAGCGCAAGCTGAAAAAGTTTCCGGAAAGGTAGGGGATGCTCTGCGTGCAAACCTTGAGAGCGTGCGCCGTAATCGCGAATTGACTCAACTGATACATGATGCCCCCATAGATCTATCAGTGGATTCTTTGGCATGGAATGGAGTAGCGATTGAAAATTTAAGCGCTCTCTTTGAAAAGTTAGAGTTTCGCACTCTCAAGGATCGCATTAAGGCGATAGCAGGTACCCCAGAAGTAGCGCCAACAAGCGCTCCTGATAATGAATTTACTCTCTTTGCTAGCGACATCAATTCATCAGTTCTCACCCCTGTCGAAATTTCTAAAAAGATCTCCAGCCACAATTCGGCGATAGCTCTTTCATATGAGATCCAAGATGGTGTGCTGCATCGTTATGCAGTGGCTTTGAGCCCACAAGAAGCGCATCTGATTCACTCATCTGAAATGGGGGACTGGGCAAAGAACGCTGCCGTGCCGAAGATTGCTCATGACGCTAAATCTCTTGCCCGTATCAATGGTCTTAATGGAGTTATCTTTGATACAGAACTTGCCGCCTATCTGGTAAATCCTGGTTCTCGTGCACAACAGTTACAGGACCTGCTCGATAAGTGGGGAGGCGGGGTGGTTATTGATCAATCAACCCCCGAACAGCAATTGCTTACATCTGCTTGTGCACTCTTTGCTCTGAAGGGCTCCCTTACCAGTGAGTTGGAATCTCGTGGTCTCAGCTCGCTCTTTCATCAACTGGAGCTTCCGATTGCCCAACTGCTTGCCATCATGGAAAACCGTGGAATTGCAGTAGATAAGAAAGCTTTGGAGAAGTTACTTAAATTTTTTGAAACCGAAGTTGAGCGTGAAACTAAGAGCGCTCACGCCGCCGCGGGACGCGAATTTAATGTGGCATCACCAAAGCAGCTGCAAGTCGTGCTCTTTGATGAACTTGGTCTGCCCAAAACGAAGAAGATTAAGACCGGATACACCACGGATGCTGATGCCCTCACCTGGCTCCATGAAAAGACTTCACACCCAGTTCTCGCCGCTCTTTTGCGAATTCGTGAGACAAAGAAGTTAGCAACGACCATCGAAGGTCTACTTGCAGAGATCGCTCCCGATAAGAGAATTCATACTCATTTTGCTCAAACTGTAGCCGCAACGGGACGTCTTTCATCAGTAGGGCCTAATCTTCAAAATATTCCTGTTCGCACAGAAGAAGGAAGAAAAATTCGCGAGTGCTTTATTGCAGGTGAGGAGTACGACGCGCTTTTAACCGCTGATTACAGCCAAATTGAAATGCGAATAATGGCTCACTTATCTAATGATGCCGGGTTGCTGAAAGCCTTTGAATCAGGTGAAGATTTACACGCCACAGTTGCAGCACAAGTGTTTGGAGTAAAACCAGCAGAAGTAGATCCAGAAATGCGCAGACAGATTAAGGCGATGTCTTACGGGCTTGCCTATGGGTTGAGCTCTTATGGGCTCGCCGCTCAATTAGGGCTGACACCTCCGGTTGCACAGGATTTGATGGATCGCTACTTCCAGCGATTTGGTGGAATTCGCGATTACCTCAAAACCGTTGTAGAGGATGCAAGAAAGGTTGGTTATACCGAAACTGTTATGGGTAGACGTCGGTATCTACCGGATCTTGTCCACGATAATCGCCAGCGACGTGAAGTCGCAGAGCGCATGGCGCTCAATGCTCCTATCCAGGGATCAGCGGCTGACATTATTAAGCAGGCGATGCTCAATGTGCAGAGCGCTCTATTAGATGGAAAATTTAAGTCTCGGTTATTGTTGCAAGTACATGACGAACTCATTCTGGAAATCGTCAGCAGCGAGGCAGATGCGGTGTCAGCCTTGGTACGAACTCAGATGGGTAACGCCTTCCCACTCAAAGCCCCACTTGATGTTTCGGTTGGGATTGGCAAGAGCTGGAATGAAGCAGCGCATTAAGTCATTTATTGATTGGTATTAGTGTTATCGCGCATTGCAGCTAAATCTTCTTCACTTGTTGGAATTCTATCTGCCGCCTTCAAGCGTGATTTACCGAGCGCCAAAATTAGATAGCCCATACCAATGCAGGTGGCGGTAATACTGAGTGCGATTGTTGGCGATGAGTGCTCCGAAATAAATCCACCAGCCATGGCGCCAATCGACATGAGCGTTCCTTCCACAGTCCAAAGCCAGCCCATCATTGCAGTCGGGGATCCTTGCGGTCTGATTGCTTCCATCACTTCCCAATAGAAAACTTGAATTGCACCGCCTACTAAACCAAGTAAGGCACCAGCGATAATCATGGTCCAGTTTGGATATGACAGCGCCATAGGAATGGCAACGATGAACCAAACCCCGTAAGTACGGCGCATCGCTTTGAGCGACGAAGTTCGCTTTGAAACTAAGCCAGCTAAGAGGCCTCCGATGACATTGGCAGTTCCCATGGCTGCAAAGATCCATGCCGTCATATGCGGAACCTTCTCAATGGTCGTGAAAGCTGGCACTGCAACATCGAAAAGTCCCCAACCGAAACCAATAAAGCATCCCTCAATCATGAGAAGTTGAAGAGGCTTATGTCTCCACAGTGGTTGGTAATCGGCACCCTTCTTTTCAGGAATCCAATTTCGAGAAACGCTGGTCATCGCAAGCGAGATCCCACCAAGCAGCATCAATCCTGCACAGATGTAGAGCGGAGATGATGAGAAACTCGATAAGGCAAGAGATGTAGCGATAACTGGGCCAACTACTCCTGCAAAATTCATAATAGATGAGTCAACTGCGTATGCGGTCCGCAAGAAATCTTCTGGAACAACAACTTTCCAGAGTGGGCGCACCGAGAGATTAATTGGGGGAGCACTTAAGCCCATCACAAAAGCCAACACCAACATAGTGATCTTTGAGTCAGCCATATTGAGCGCAATGGTGAGCGATGAATATGTTGGAACCATGATGCGCAGTGGCCACTTCTGACCGTACCTATCCATAATGGATCCACGAATTCCAGCGGTAAGCGCACCTGATGCTGCATTTAGGCCAAGTGCGAGCCCTGCTGTTGAAATTGAATCAGTGGATTGCTCAACTTTGAAGAAGATTGACAAACTCACCATTCCATAGGCAACACGAGCGGGAAAACAGGCGAGAACCAGGACCCATACATTTGGAATTCGGAAAAGTTCGCCATATCGCTTCATCGCTTGGGAATCCTACTGTGAGCAAGGAAGGTCTATGCGGGGATTTGCCCGTATTTAGCCCTCGCCCGTACGCTATGCCCTCCACAACTTCATATGTCCTATCCCTACTACTTTCTATCCCTACGGAGCATCTTGACTACACAAATTGC
>CAYWWZ010000043.1:0-8827 GCA_964462495.1 uncultured Candidatus Planktophila sp.
CGCGTCTTGAAGCAATAACGGAAGAGATTTCCAGACTTACCGCGGCGCGAGATGAGGCGCAGGGTCGAGTGGATTCGGCTAAGGCTCATTATGCGCAATTTGAGATGGAAATCGCCAACGCAGACTCTGGTGAACTAGGTCTTGATTCAGAGTTTGAAAGTGCAAAAAACTCTTTGGATGAAGCGAAGACAAAGCTCGCCAACTTGGTGGATGCCGAGCGCGCTGCAGATCGTGAACGTAACGCTGTCGAATCTAAATTAGAAGCAATCAAACTCACCTCAGATTCACGCGACGGTGCAACTGCGCTACTTCGGGATTCACATGGAGTTTCTATGCTCGGCTCAGTCGCCTCATTAATTGAGATCGATCGCGGTTGGGAGGCAGCCACTGCTGCTGCTCTTGGTCAGCTAGCGGATGCAATTGTTGTCCGTGACCTATCTTCAGCAGTTGACGCCTTAACAATTCTGCGCAGCAAAAATCTTGGACAAGCAGATGTTCTAGTATACGAACCAGGACAGAGCGCAAATATAGAAACTCCTGCTGGATTGACCTCGCTATTAACCTATGTGCGTTCCTCACAAATTTCTGAATTGCTTAATTCACTTTTGTCACACACTGTGGTCGCCGACAATCCTCGTGAAGCCCAACAAATTCTTAGTCAACACCGTGGTATCACCGTAGTTACTCGCGATGGCGATATTGTCACTACTACTCGTGCACGTGGAGGATCAGCATCATCTTCCTCGTTGATTGAGATTCAAGCGCTCGTAAGCGAACTTACAAAGAAACTTGAAGAATTAACTCACACGTGTGACCGATTGAAGTTTGAAATTTCTACAGCTGCCACAGATGTTGAAACTAGGCAGGGTCACTTTGATGCAGCACTTTCCAAGCTCAACGAATCAGATGCTCGTATAGCAGCCCTTACTGAACAACTTGCCGTATCTGGTCAGAATATTAAATCAGCGATGGCTGAAGTTGATCGTTTAACGAGTGCAATTCAAGAAGCAACAGCGGCGAAGGCGCGCGATGAAAATGAATTGTCTATCGCATCTCACCAGATGCAACAACGCGGTGATATCGCAGAACCAGATCATTCCAAGGCGGAATCGCTTCGTAATCAAGTATCTAGCGCCCGAACTGCAGAAGTTGAAGCTCGATTAGCTGTGCGCACATCTGAAGAGCGAGTTGCCTCTCTAGCAGCGCGTGCGGAGGCGCTGGAAGATTCTGCTCGAGCAGAACGGGAAGCATCTGAGCGGGCAGTCTCCCGCCGTGGAGCACGTGCAAGAGGCGCAGTTATCTCACAAGCTATTGCAGAAGCGGCATACGAAGCACTGATTCATATTGAACGATCGATTGCTAAGGCATCGACAGAGCGTGCTCGCCTTGAAGCAAATAGAACCGAACGAGAAGGCGAGACGCTCACTGTTCGTGCTCGAAGTAGAGAGCTCACTCAGGAACTTGATCAGCTCACATCAAGCGTGCATCGCGATGAAATCGCCCGCGCAGAGCAACGCATGCGTGTAGAAGCTCTTGAAACCAAGGCAGTTGAGGAATTAGGCATCGATATCCCAACACTCATAGGTGAATATGGCCCAGATAAGGATGTACCAACATTCATCGAAACTGACTCAGGCGAGATTGTCGCAACAGAGCTGATTCCATATCGTCGTGATCAACAGGAGAAGCGATTGGCATCTGCTGAGCGTTCTCTGAATTTGTTAGGAAAAATCAATCCGCTCGCTCTTGAGGAATATAACGCTCTGGAAGAGCGTCTGAAGTTCTTGGCAGAGCAGTTAGAAGACCTTAAGCGCACTAAGAAGGATTTGCTCGACATTATCAAAGAAGTTGATGATCGAGTACAGCAGATATTTATGGAAGCTTATCAAGATGTCGCTGAGCACTTTAAAGATATCTTTGCGCGCCTGTTCCCAGGCGGCGATGGAAAGTTAATTCTTACCAATCCGGATGATCTTCTTAATACCGGTGTCGATGTTGAAGCGCGCCCACCAGGCAAGCGAGTCAAGCGACTTTCGCTTCTTTCTGGCGGAGAAAAATCCCTCACTGCGGTAGCTATGCTGGTGGCAATCTTCAAATCCCGCCCAAGCCCGTTCTATGTTCTCGACGAAGTTGAAGCAGCCCTTGATGATGTGAACTTGGGTCGCCTATTAACAATTCTGGAAGAACTCCGTGAAAGTTCCCAACTCATCATCATTACTCACCAGAAGCGCACTATGGAGATTGCAGATGCACTTTACGGTGTGACGATGCGCGGAGATGGTGTTACTGAAGTGATTTCTCAACGTTTGCGTGAATCTGAAACTGCCTAAAGCTGCTCTTTGCTATGGGCCTATTTAATCGATTAATTGCCAAGGTGCGAGGTGCGGCAACCGCCTCCGCACTCGATTGGCGCGAGATTGAGGTTGAGTTATTAGCTTCTGATTTAGGCCCTGCTCTTGTAACCGAACTCGTCGAATCAGCGAAGAAGATGCGTGGAGAAGATGCAGAGTCTGCGATTAAAGAGATACTCAACTCCAAACTTTCAAAAAAGAGCCGATCGGTAGCAGACGTTCAGCAGACCAATGTCATTTTGGTTGTGGGAGTCAATGGAACCGGTAAGACTACTTCGGTGGCCAAGCTTGCCACTGCGCTAAAAGTTTCAGGAAAGTCTGTTCTTCTGGGAGCGGCAGATACATTTCGAGCTGCTGCCGTTTCACAGTTACAAACCTGGGGCACTCGAATCGGGGTTGAGACTGTGTGCGGCAAAGAAGGCGCAGAGCCTGCAGCAGTGGCATTCGATAGCGCAAAACGTGCTATCGAAGAAAAGTTTAATTACCTAATCATCGATACCGCAGGACGACTTCACAATAAGAACGATCTGATGGCAGAACTTGGCAAGGTGAAGCGAGTAGTTGAAAAGGTTGTGCCGATTACAGAAGTTCTGCTTGTCATTGATGGCACTACGGGTCAAAACGGGCTGGCGCAAGCAAAGATCTTTAGTGAAGTTGTAGATGTATCTGGACTCATTGTGACGAAACTCGATGGCAGCGCCCGAGGGGGAGTAGCTCTTGCAATTGAGAGCGCCCTGGACATCCCCATTAAATTCATCGGCACTGGCGAGGGGCAATCAGATTTTGCCGCCTTTGACCCAGAGAGCTATATCTCGGGGCTGCTTGCCTAATCTTCTTGGCTCCCATGTCAGCGTGGCGTAACTCGCCTGTAACAAAAGAAGGCAATTTGTGACCACTTCTTAACGTGTGGGGCAATCTGATGTAACCGCGCCACGGCACCTTTACGCCATCTCAACGACGAGTTCTGCAGTTATCGTGAAATGGATCAAATATGGAAGAGATAGTTCTCAACGGCGGTGATACCGCCTGGATGTTAGCTAGTACCGCCCTTGTGCTCTTAATGACGCCAGGGCTCGCCTTCTTCTACGGAGGAATGGTGCGCACTAAGAGTGTTCTCAATATGATGATGATGTCGATGGTAACAATCGGAATCGTCAGCGTACTTTGGGTGATTTACGGATTCGAAATCGCTTTCGGTCATAAGGCGGATTCACCTTGGTACGGTGGAATCGGTCTTAGTGGTCTAGGAAGTTCGGTTAATGAATTCGCAAACAATGGTGGGGTTTATCCAATCCCATTACTAGTTTTTGCTGCATTCCAATTGATGTTTGCAATCATTACTCCTGCTCTGATTTCAGGAGCGATTGCAGATCGTGCCAAGTTTTCTGCTTGGGCAATCTTTGTGGCTATCTGGTCAACCATCGTCTACTTCCCAGTTGCACACTGGGTCTTCGCTTTCGGGCATAAAGTGGGAGATGCAGTTACCGGCGTTGGGTATCTTGCTGGCAAAGGTGTGCAGGATTTCGCAGGAGGAACTGCGGTACACATCAATGCAGGAGCAGCCGGTCTTGCGCTAGCAATTGTTCTTGGAAAGCGAATTGGGTGGCGTAAAGAATCTATGCGTCCACATTCGTTGCCGCTTGTAATGCTCGGCGCAGCGCTCCTCTGGTTTGGATGGTTTGGTTTCAACGCTGGATCTTCTCTTGCCGCTAATGGAATCGCAGGTCTTGCCTTTATTAACACTCAAGTTGCAACTGCAGGCGCTGTCCTCGGCTGGCTTCTTGTAGAGAAGCTCCGTAATGGCCACGCTACATCTTTAGGTGCAGCATCAGGTGCCGTCTCAGGACTTGTCGCAATCACTCCAGCTTGCGCCTTCGTAGCTCCATGGGCTGCAGTTGTAATCGGAGTAATTGCAGGAATCCTCTGCTCACTTGCTGTGAGCCTGAAGTACAAGTTTGGCTTTGATGATTCGCTTGATGTCGTCGGAGTTCACCTCGTGGGTGGAATCTGGGGATCGCTTGCAATTGGGCTCTTCGGCGCAAGTGCAGTCAACAGCATCGGACTCGATGGAATCTTCTATGGAGGAGGAACCGAGCTACTTATGAAGCAACTTCTTGGAGTTGGTGTTGTCGCGGCTTACTCATTCATTGTGACTCTTATTATTGGATTTGCAATCGAAAAGACAATTGGCTTCCGCGTATCTCGTGAAGTTGAAATCGAAGGCATCGACCTCAAGGAACATGCCGAATCAGCATATGAAATGGCTAGCTCATCACGTGGAGGTGGATCACTATGAAGTTAATTACCGCAATCCTCAAACCATTTAAGTTGGATGATGTCAAAGATGCCTTGCAAGCAGCAGGGATCACTGGCATGACAGTCTCCGAAGCGAGTGGCTTTGGCCGCCAGCGAGGACATACTGAGGTTTACCGTGGAGCGGAATACACGGTTGATCTCGTTCCTAAGGTGCGCTTAGAAGTGCTCGTCGATGATAAGGATGCAAGTTCTGTCGTTGATGTCATCGTTAAAGCAGCATCGACAGGATCTATTGGAGACGGAAAGGTTTGGACAACTCCCGTAGATCAAGTTATTCGCGTACGTACCGGCGAGAAGGGTCCAGACGCGATTTAAGGAAGCTAGGAAAGCGTCATGGGAACTCGAGAAAGACGTGCTCGATCAATTGAGGGCGATCGATTACTTGCTTCTCTCTTTCTACAAAGTGGCGCAGACCCACTCGAGGTAGCAATCGCCGCGGTCGGAGGTTTCGGCCGCGGCGAGCTATCTCCTGGTTCTGATTTAGATATTGTCATTATTCATTCAGGTTCATACAAAGCGGCAGCGCTCTCGGAGTTGGTAAATAAGATTCTCTACCCACTGTGGGATGAAAAAATTTCTGGCCGGGCAATCAAAGTCGATCATTCAGTGCGCACTCGGTCAGAGATGCTCTCAGCCGCGCAATCAGATTTGAAGGTAGCGCTTGGATTGCTGGACATCCGCCTTGTCTGCGGGAGTGCGGAGTTAGTTGCAGCTGTGCAAAGCGATGCAGTCGATGCATGGCGTAAGGGCGCAAAGAAACGACTCCCGGAATTGCGAGCCTCACTTATAGAACGTCATCAAAGAGCAGGTGAGTTGGCCTACCTCCTTGAACCCGATCTGAAAGAGGCGCGAGGAGGTTTGAGAGATATCACAGCGCTCCGTGCCATCGAGCGTGCCGATGTGATTTCAGTTCCTATTGAAAAAATCAGTGTTGCAGAATCACTGTTAGCAAATGTTCGTGAGGCGCTTCATACAGTCAGTGGACGCGACAAAGATAAGCTGCTCTTTCAAGAGCAAGATAGAGTCGCAGAGATATTGGGCTACGGTGATGCGGATCAATTAATGGCTGATGTAGCCCAAGCAGCCCGAGCTGTTGATTATGTATTGGAATCTACTTGGTACCGCTTGGCGCATAGAGGAAAAGATGGCTCAGGGCGATTCCTCAAGAGAATTCGTTCCACCACCATCTCGCGCGATATCGCAGTTGCCAATAAAGAGGTTGTTATCAGCGCGGATGCTGATTTTTCTCGTGACCCTGTCATCGGATTGCGCGCTGCAGCATCAGCTGCACAACTTGGGCTGCCAATTTCTCTTGAATCTCTCTCACGTTTATCTACGTCACTGCATGCTGGAGTTGGCGCGCTACCTAACCCTTGGCCTCGCGAGGCGCGCGAAAATCTCATTTCGCTCATCGGCGCTGGCTCAGCCATGGTGCAGATCTTTGAAGCACTCGATCAAGAGGAGATCATTTTTCATTGGATTCCAGAGTGGAGAAAGGTTCGCTCGCTTCCACAGCGCAATGTTCTGCATCGACATACTGTTGATCGCCATATGGTCGAAACAGCAGTCCATGCCGCAGCTCTTACTCGCCAAGTTCATCGCCCAGATTTACTGCTCTTTTCTGCACTCTTTCACGATATTGGAAAAGGGACAGAAGAAGATCATTCAGAGCTCGGAGTTCAACTCATCGACCCGATAGCTTCTCGCATAGGATTTGGTAGCGAAGATATTCAGACAATAAAGCTTCTGATTAAGCACCATCTACTCTTAGCAGCAACTGCCACCCGAAGAGATCTCGATGACCCTGCCACTATCACATCTGTGAGCGACGTTATTCCTGATCTACAAACGCTCGAACTTTTACATGCTCTAAGCATTGCCGATGGCGAGGCAACGGGTAGAGCAGCATGGAGTGATTGGAAGGCAGCGCTTGTCAATGAACTAGTTGCAAAGGTTAAGAATGCGCTTGCGGATAACACAGTGGCGCAACAGCCTGAAATTTCTGAACTACAGAGGCTCAAGGCGGAAGCCAAAGAGTTATCTGTCTCCATCGATAATCGAGGAGATGTCTATGCCGTTGAAGTTGTGGTTGTTGATAAGCCGGGATTACTTTCGACGGTGGCAGGAGTGCTCAATCTTTTACGGATGGATGTACGGTCGGCACGAACAAAGTCATATGGCTCATCCGCTGTGATGGAGTGGATTGTTGCACCAGATCCTCACGCACCCTTACTGACTGAAAAAATTCTGCAACGAGAAATCGCTGATGCGTTAGAGAGTAAGAATTCCTTGGCACAGCGAATCGCAGAGAGGACCGCGGCTTACGCGCAGCTTCCCTCCATTCCGGTACCAGCGCCAGTCATTGAAACTTTCCTGGCGGCGGCAACGGATGCGACCATTATTGAAGTACGTAGCCACGATAGGCCAGCGTTACTTTTCGGAATTGGTGACACAATCACAAAGTGCAACGTCGATATCCGTTCTGCAATTGTCACAACGCTCGGTGCGGAAGCCATCGATACCCTCTACGTGACAGAGATTAATGGTGGAGCCTTATCGCAAGAGCGCGCCTTTGAAGTCGCGCAGAGATTGCGTTCGGCTCTGAAGTAGACTGTTCATCTTATGTTTGAGTCACTAGCTTCAAAGTTCTCTGGCGCGCTCGGTGCGCTGCGTAGCCGTGGCAAGATTTCTGAAAAAGATATTGAAAGCGCCATCACCGATATTCGCTCCGCACTTCTCGAATCAGATGTTGCACTTGAAGTCGTTGAGAGTTTCACCGAAAATATCCGTGCTAAATCTCTCGCCCTGCTATCTACACTGCAGGCAGGTACAAATCAGGCGCAGGCGATCTTCGATGTTGTAAATCTGGAACTCACTGAAATTTTAGGTGGGGGAGCCCGTCGTATCCGCTTTGCCAAGAATCCACCAACGGTCATCATGTTGGCTGGTCTCCAAGGAGCAGGTAAGACAACTCTTGCTGCGAAATTAGCCAAGTTCTATAAAGAGCAAGGTGAAACCCCCATCTTGGTTGCAGCCGATTTACAGAGACCGAATGCAGTAAATCAGCTGCAAGTTGTTGGTGACTCTGTTGGAGTTACCGTCTTTGCACCAGAACAAGGCAACGGAGTTGGTGATGCGGTTCGTGTTGCTCAAGATGGAGTTAAATTCGCCCGCACCAAATTACACAGCATGGTTATCGTCGATACCGCTGGCCGGTTGGGTGTCGATGAAGAATTAATGCAAGAAGCGATTGCAATTCGCGATGCTATTTCACCGCAAGAGATTCTCTTTGTCGTAGATGCAATGATTGGACAAGATGCGGTTCGTACAGCCAAGGCTTTCCAAGCAGGTGTTGGATTTGATGGAGTAGTGCTGACAAAACTTGATGGTGATGCACGTGGTGGTGCTGCACTTTCTATTGCAGCTCTTACTGGCGCCCCCATCATGTTTGCATCTACCGGTGAAAAGATCTCCGATTTTGATATTTTTTATCCAGAGCGCATGGCCTCCCGAATTCTGGGAATGGGTGATGTCGCTACTTTGGCAGAGCAGGCTAAGCGCGCCTTTGATGGAGATTCGGCGAAAAAGTTAGAAGAGAAATTTGCCTCGGGAGAAGATTTCACTCTTGATGACTTCCTCGAACAACTTGAAGCGATGTCAAAGATGGGTTCAATGGGCAAGTTACTGGGCATGCTGCCAGGTGCTGGGGCCATGAAAAAACAAATTGAAAATTTCGATGAGTCAGAGATAACTCGTACCAAAGCAATCGTGCAATCAATGACGCCTCTGGAACGACGAGACTTAAAAGTCCTTAATGGTTCGCGTCGTGCGCGTATCGCACTTGGATCTGGTCGAAAAGTTTCAGATGTCAACGCTTTGGTAGATAAGTTCACTGCGGCGCAGAAGATGATGAAGCAGATGCGAAAGGGCGGTGGTATGCCACAGGGCATGGCGCTTCCCCCGGGTGTGGCGAGCATGGCGGGTATGCCCCCCGTCAAGAAAACTGCGCCTATCCAGAAGAAGAAATCGAAGTCGGGAAACCCAGCCAAGCGAGCGTTGGAAAACGGCTGATTTCCAGTTTTCACGCGTAACTGGCAAGATTGGGCACCTGTTGCAGGGCCCTCTACCCCGGTAACAATCCAATCCACAGTTGGACCTCA
>CAYWWZ010000044.1:0-8808 GCA_964462495.1 uncultured Candidatus Planktophila sp.
GCGCGAATTCGCTAAAGTAATAACTCACGGGAGCCACCTTGGCTGAGAGGACATCGCTTATGTGATGTCGACCGTCAGACTGGTCCGGTAATGCGGATCTAGAAATGAGGATATCGATGTTTTCAACCTTCTTTACAGCCTGGGGATATGAAGTTTCGTATTTGGAATTCGTCGCGTCAATCGCTTCATTTATCGGTGTCGGATTAGGCATCACTGGAAAACGAATCACGTGGCCATGGTGGGCGCTCAGTAGTGCGCTCTATGGCGTCTTCTTTCTGCAATATGAGTTGTATGCCAGCGCTGCACTACAACTGGTCTTTATCGCAGCTGCAATCGTTGGATGGTTTGGTTGGGAGCCAACAGGTGCAAAACCTGGTCCTTTTAAAACCAAATATCGTTTCTACACCCTTGCAGCAATACTCATTGCAACTCTTGCACTAGGTCCGGTACTGAAAGAAATTGGCGCGGCTTCAACATATGTGGATGCCATTCTCTTCTTTGGAAGTCTCACGGCACAGATTTTGATGGTGTATGAAAAGTATGACAGCTGGCCGCTGTGGTTAGTTGTTGATCTTGGTTACGTAGCGCTCTATGCGACACAGGGTCTACTCTTCACAACGCTTCTCTATGTTGCATTCACTGTAATGGCTGCGCTGGGATGGAGTACTTGGTATGGATCTCATAGACGCGCTCTTAGATCTTTGTAAAAACGATCCGCGGCCCATCATCGCTATCGATGGGCCAGCAGGTGCCGGAAAAACCACGTTGGCAGAAAACCTGCACCTTGCTCTCTATCCCTATTTCACCTCAACAATTATTCATATGGATGATCTCTACGATGGCTGGGAAAAGGCGCTTACCCCAGAGTTATCCAACACACTTATCTCAATTGCACATGCTCATCAAGCAAGTGCACCGATATCGCTCACTAAATACGATTGGGCTCACTCAACTTTTTTGCCAGCGGAAGTGATTCCACCTGCTCAACTCTTAATTCTTGAAGGGGTTGGGAGCGGGCAGCGCGCAATTCGCGAATATCTCACCGCACTTATTTGGATTGATATCGATAGAAGGAATGGCCTCACTCGAGTTTTAGAGCGGGATGGAGATGGAATTAAAGATCCAATGCAAAAGTGGCTTGTCACACAAGAGCAACACTTCATCGATGAAAAGACAGATAACGCGGCGGATTTCGTACTGACTACCTAGAATTGGGTATATGTCTGACCTCACTGGCGAACTTATTGATGGGCGTTATCAGCTCATCCGTCAGATGGCCACAGGGGGCATGGCGAGCATTTATGAGGCGCTTGATACACGTCTTGATAGAAAAGTTGCCGTCAAAATCATGCATCCACATCTTGCCCAAGATGAACAATTTGTTGAGCGCTTTATACGAGAAGCAAAGGCTGCCGCCGCCCTATCTCATCCAAATATTGTGGCGGTGCAAGATCAAGGTTGGAATCAAAACGGTACCCCTGCCATCTTTTTAGTGATGGAGTTAATTGAAGGCCACACTCTTCGTGAGTATCTCAATGAACAAGGTCGACTCTCAGTTCAAGATGGAATCAAATTTCTCTTGCCAGTATTAAGCGCCCTCGCTGCCGCGCACAAACTAGGAATTGTGCATCGGGATATCAAGCCCGAAAATATTCTGATTTCAAAAGAAGGTCGAATTAAGATTGCCGACTTTGGATTAGCCAAGGGACCGCTGTTGGGCGCAACAATGACAGCAGAGTCCAGCGTCATTATGGGCTCAGTCTCTTACTTATCCCCCGAACAAGTACAGCGCGGGGTTGCAGATGCTCGTAGCGATGTCTACTCAATCGGAATAACCGCCTTTGAAATCTTAACTGGCCAGAAGCCCTTTGAAGGCGCAGAGCCGATTCAGATTGCCTACATGCATGTTAATAATCGTGTACCGAGAATCAGCACGCTTATTCAAGGAATTCCGGCTGATCTCGATCAATTGATATATGCGGCCACGAGTTCGAATCCAGATGAGCGTCCTAAAGATGCCACAGTCTTTTATGACCAACTTGTTCAGATAAGCCATAAACTCAATCCCAAAGAGAATCAATTGAGTTTAGAACTCGATATCCCCATTGAACCGATGCGCCCCAAAAAAGCTCCAAAATCTCTCCGCAAGAAGATCCGCGAAATCACAGAAGCTATTCCAGTCCCCGCCCCGCGCGAAACAACTGAGGAAGTGAAGAAGCGAAAGAAGGCGAGCAAGAGAGTCAGGCGCAATCGCAAGATTGCGGTATTGCTGGCGATAGCAGTGGGCGCCACGGGTTGGTATGTACTAATCGGGCCTGGATCTCGCGTTGTCGTGCCTTCAACTGTTGGAGCAAGTGAAAGTGAAGTAACTGCAGCGCTCTCGCCACTTGGGCTCACCTCTGTTGTCGTAGAACGTCGATTCAGTGAGGACATCCCCGAAGGTCGCGTCATTCAAACCATTCCTGAAGCGGGAGGGCGCATTGATCAAAACGCTGCCGTGAAATTAATTCTCTCTAAAGGGCCCGAACGCTTCGTCTTACCAATGGTAAAAGGTCTCAAACCAGGTGTCGCGCGACGTCTCATTAGTGAAATGCCGCTATCACTACAGCCGAACTCCGAAGAATTTAACGACACAATTCCTAAAGGTTATGTGATTGATTCAAACCCGCCGTCTGGAGAGCAGGTAAAACGGAATGCGCTGGTTGTTCTGCGGATATCCAAAGGGATAGAGCAAGTTGCTCTTACCAACTATGTCGGAAAGAGTTCGGATCAGGCGCTCAATGAATTACAAGAGGCAGGATTTACTGTCGACTCGACTTATGAATTTAGTGAGACACGTTTGCCTGGAGAGGTTGTGTCACAGACACCACCTGGCGGAGGCACTGCTAATAAAGGATCAAAGGTTGCCTTAGTAATTTCAAAGGGCACGCAGTATGCCTACATTCCAAATCTCTTCTCCATTGAGGAGATTAAGGCAGTTCAGGCGCTCAAAGATCTTGACCTCAAAGTGGTCGTGAAAAAGATTGGTAAAAAGACGGTTAAAAAGGTTACAAATATTTCACCAAAGGTAGGCACGAAGGTAAAGCGTGGCAGCACTGTGACCATCACAGTAGGCTAGGCAGATGCCCGCATCAAAGAAACCTCGAATCGGCGCCCACACACCGACATCCGGTGGCATGGCAAAACGTTCTATTGCTTATGCGGAAACCATAAGTGCTGAAGCAATCCAAGTTTTTACCTCTAATCCCCGAGGTTGGGCGATGCCAGAAACCAATCATGAAGCTGATGCGCTCTTTCGTGAAAAAGCAATCGCCCTGGATATTGAGACGTACGTCCATGCACCTTTCTTAATCAATCTTGGCTCACCAACAGAGGAAACATATAAAAACTCTCTTGCATCCACTGAGTATTCACTCAAGCGCGGCCAGGAAATTGGTGCGCTAGGTGTAGTCGTTCACACTGGCTCAGCAGTGAAGGAAGATAATGTAGATAAGGCGTGGAAACAGATTAAGAAGGGCGTCATGCCCATTCTTGAGGCGCTAGATGACGATGCACCCATGCTGCTTCTCGAACCAACTGCTGGTCAAGGTCAATCGTTGGTGAAGCGACTTGAAGATCTTGAGAATTACTTAAAAGCCCTCGAATATCACCCGAAGGTTGGCATCTGCCTAGATACCTGTCATGTCTTTGCCGCAGGACATGACATAGCTAAAAAGGGTGGAATGAAAGAGACTCTCGATTTACTCGTTGAAGTTGCTGGGCTTGAGCGCATACAACTTATCCATGCCAATGATTCCATGGATGTCTGCGGCGCTCTCAAAGACCGCCACCAAAATATTGGCGATGGATTTATCGGAGTCGATCCCTTTGCAGAATTACTCAAACATCCAGCAGTAGTGAATGCACCCCTTATTCTCGAGACTCCAGGTATGGAGCCAGAACACGGTAAGGAAGTTGCACTTCTTAAGAAGTTGCGTGGATGAGTTCGCAACACGCCTTGAAGATGAAGGTCGCCCCTTGGGCGCTCTTAGCTGTCTCCGCTTCGTGGGGCATGGCATTTGTCGTTATGAAAGATCCCATCGAAAAACAAGGCGTTAATAGCTTTCTCTTTACTCGCTTTCTTGTCGCCGTAGTTGCGATGTTAGCTATCAGGCCATCTGTCATTCAAAAAATTACTCCAGAAATTCTGCGCAAAGGATTTATAGCCGGATTATTTCTTGGTGCAGGTTATGTATTACAGACTTTGGGCTTGGCGTTGGCTGGTGCTGCTATTACTGGATTTATTACCGGGCTGTATGTTGTTGCAACTCCCCTCATTGCAGCATTGATTTTAAAAGCGCGTATTAATCGTTTTACGTGGGGATGTGTCGCACTAGCAACCGCTGGGCTCGCACTCCTATCTCTCAAGGGATGGAGTTTAGGTTTTGGTGAGTTCTTGGTCTTTCTCTGCGCTATTGCCTTCGCAGCTCATATAGTCACTCTTGGACAATGGAGTAATGGTCTTGATGTATATGCCCTCACCATCGTGCAATTAGCAACATGTGCACTGATGACCGGCACACTCTCGTTTGCCCAGGGTTTTGATCTTCCAGTTAATACCAGTGGTTGGTTAGTCGTTTTCTATACAGCCATAATCTGCACAGCCTTGGCATTTATTGTGCAGACCTGGTCGCAGGCGCATATGAGCGCAACCAAAGTTGCTGTTATCTTGACGATGGAAGTTGTCTTCGCTGCAATTTTTGCTGTGCTCTTTGGAGGAGAATCTCTGACCATCAAGGCGCTCTTTGGTGGAATGATGGTCTTAACCGCTATGTTTATGATTGTTCTTAAGGAGTCCTAATATGGCGATTGATCTACGTTCAGATACCGTTTCTCAACCCAGCGCTGCCATGCGCGAGGCAATTGCAAATGCACCCGTCGGAGACGATGTCTATGGCGATGATCCCACCGTTAACTCTCTCGAGGAACGTGTTGCCGCTCTATTTGGGCATGAGGCTGGCTTGTTCTGTCCAACTGGATCTCTTGCCAACCAACTCGCGATTCGGACTTTGGTAAAACCTGGCGAAGAACTACTTGTTGAAACTCGATCTCATATTGTGCGCGCTGAATTGGGCGCAGCAGCGACTTTTAGTGGAATAACCACTCGTACCTGGCCGGCCGAAGATGGGTTGCTGAGTGCTGCAGATCCTCTCGCTATTGCTCATGAAAATGCTGGTCCTTACTTAGTATCAACAAAAGCTATCGCTGTCGAAAATACCCACAATTTCGGCGGTGGAACAGTTCAACCAATCTCTGAAATTGAGAAGTTAGCAACTTCTGCACATGCACGTGGAATCGCAATGCACCTAGATGGAGCTCGTATTTGGAATGCTCATATTGCTTCTGGTGTCAGTTTTACAGATTACGGAAAACACTTTGACACAATTAGCGTCTGCTTATCCAAAGGCCTCGGCGCACCCATTGGCTCGATAATGCTCTCTACAAAAAATCGAGTGAATGAAGCACGTATATGGCGTAAGCGATATGGCGCTGGAATGAGGCAGGTCGGAATTATTGCTGCTGCTGGCCATTATGCCCTCGATAACAACATCGCACGACTAGTCGATGATCATGCTCGTGCAAAGAAGATGGCAAAGGCCATTGCAGCGATTGCGCCTTCTTTGGTAGATCCTGCCAAAGTTGTTACCAACATCGTCGGTTTAGAACTTTCTGGACTTGGAATCTCTGCTGCGGAGCTAACCGCGCGATGCAAGGCTGAAGGCCTTTGGATTAGCGCCCTTGGCCCTCACTACGCTCGATTGGTAACGCACCTTGACTTTGATGATGCACAGTGTGATGAAGCAATTGAAATTTTACAGCGCTGCCTCGTGGCGAAGTAACCACTCTTTTTTATTTAGGCCGTAGGCGTAATTTCCGAGCGCTCCACCACTCTTAACAATTCGATGACACGGTACAACAAGAACAATGGCATTTTTTGCACACGCACTTCCCGCTGCACGTACGGCAGCAGGACTACCGGCACGCTCTGCCAAATCACTGTAAGAAATAACTTTTCCCGCCTTCACCTTGCGCATCGCCTTCCATGCAGCTTGTGAAAACTGTCCACCTGGCTGGCGCACGTTAATCGAGTTAAGTGCAGCAATATCTCCATCAAAGTAATCGTTTAATAAATCTGTAATGACTGGAATTCGAACGACGCTCTTTATCTCCTTCGCAGAATCTTCGAGAGAGAGGCTCTCCTTCAACGATTTCATACTGGAGAGATTTGCTGCAAGCAGAACGTGGTGATCAGCCAACAAATTGAGATTGCCGATCGGCGTCGTGAGTGTTGAGAAGAGTAGCGCCACGCTCGCTAAATTAGCGGTCGCGCAACATTTCAGCAACCAAAAAGGAGAGCTCAAGAGATTGCGAGTGATTTAAGCGTGGATCACAGGCTGTCTCATAGCGAGATTCCAAATCCTTCTCAGATACTTGATTGCCACCACCGAGACATTCGGTGACGTCATCTCCAGTAAGTTCAATATGAATTCCACCAGGATGAGTTCCAAGTTTCTTATGGACTTCAAAGAAACCACGCACTTCGTCGAGCACATCCTCAAAATTGCGAGTCTTGTAACCGTTCTTTGATTCAAAGGTATTGCCGTGCATGGGATCGCATACCCACAGAACTTGTGCCCCGGATTTAGTTACACCTTCGACAAGAGCAGGAAGTGCTTCGCGAATTTTTCCAGCGCCCATGCGCGTAATGAAGGTGATTCTTCCAGGTTCATTATCTGGATTGAGCTTTGCGATTAGCGCTAGCGCATCTTCAACTGTCGACTTAGGGCCGAGCTTTACGCCGATTGGATTGCGCACCTTGGATGCAAAATCAACATGAGCGCCGTCGAGCTGGCGAGTGCGTTCACCAATCCAAATGAAGTGACCAGAGACATCATAAGGAAGTTGGGTGCGAGAATCGATGCGAGTCAGAGCCTTCTCGTATTCAATGATGAGCGCTTCATGGCTAGCGTAGAAATCAACTGCTTTAAATTGTTCAGGGTCCACACCAGCCGATTGCATAAAGGAGAGGGCGCGGCCAATTTCATTAGCCATCTGCTCGTATTTTTCACCAAAGTTGGAATCGCGGATAAAGCCTTTATTCCATTCATGGACCTGACGTAAGTCGGCGAATCCACCCCGCGTAAAAGCGCGCACTAAGTTGAGAGTCGCCGCCGAAGTGTTGTAGACGCGCACCAAACGCTGCGGATCTGGCGTGCGCGCACTTTCAGTAAATTCAATATCGTTTACTGCATCTCCACGATAAGCAGGAAGGGTGACATCACCACGCGTTTCCAGGTCATTTGAGCGAGGCTTGGCAAATTGTCCTGCCATTCGGCCAACTTTGATTACGGGCAGGCTTGAGTAATACTGCAAAACTGCAGCCATCTGCAAAATTGTCTTGATGCGATTACGAATGGAATCTGCAGTTGCGGATGCAAAAGTTTCGGCGCAATCCCCACCTTGTAACCAAAAAGCGCGCCCTGCGGCAGCTTCTGCAATCTTAGCCTTCAGATCATCACACTCACCTGCAAAGACAAGTGGAGGAAGCGCGCGAAGTTCAGCAACTGCCTTAGCTAATGGTTCGCCATCTTTTCCGCCTGGCCAGTTTGGCTGTTGCGCAGCAACAAGGGAAGGGTCAAAGAGGTTATCCAGCTGTGGGGCGTGAGGGCTCATAGTCATAAGGGTAGGCAATTTAGCTGCAATCTCGCACCGAGATTATTAGCCAAAGAACGAAGTAATCTCCTCGTAGCGCTCGATGGGAACGGTCTTGAGGACATCAGTTGCTGATGCAAGTGGGACACGAGCGATTTTGGTGCCGTGCAGCGCCATCATCTTTCCAAAATCACCTTCATGAACGGCGGTGATTGCCTCTAAGCCGAAGCGAGAGCTCAAAACGCGATCAAAGGCAGATGGAGTTCCACCTCGCTGAATGTGCCCAAGGACTGTGCAACGTGTTTGATGACCTGTCTTGGCTTCAATCTCTTTAGCGAGCCAATCACCGATACCAGAAAGTTGGACGTGCCCAAAAGCATCAAGTGGTTGATCTTTTGTGACCATGTCGCCATCTTGTGGAATTGCGCCTTCTGCAATCACAATGATGGGAGCAGTTCCAGTCTTAAAGCGAGAATTCACGTATTCACAAACCTTATCGACTGAGAATTTAACTTCTGGGATCAAAATGCAGGCAGCATCTCCAGCAAGGCCAGAGTGAAGTGCAATCCATCCAGCATGGCGACCCATGACTTCTACGATGAGTGGTCGGTGATGTGATTCTGCAGTGGTGTGAAGGCGGTCAATAGCTTCCATAGCAATATTGACCGATGTATCAAAGCCGAAGGTGAAGTCGGTGTTGTTGAGATCGTTATCGATTGTCTTTGGCACTCCCACAACTTTGACGCCTAGCGCATCAAGTTTGGTTGCAACTCCCAAGGTATCTTCGCCACCAATTGCGATGAGAACATCAATGCCTTGGTCGGCTAAATTCTGCTTAATTTTCTCTACGCCATTTTCAATCTTAAATGGATTGGTGCGCGATGATCCAAGAATTGTTCCGCCTTTTGCAAGGATTGGCTTCACGGTTGCAAGATCAAGCGGCATAGTCAGCGCCTCAAGTGGGCCTTTCCAGCCGTCACGGAATCCCACGAATTCATATCCGTACTCTTTGATTCCCTTTGTGACCACTCCACGAATAACACCGTTGAGTCCTGGGCAGTCTCCGCCACCAGTAAGAATTCCAATACGCATTGCAACGCTCCAAAATAAAGTGAG
>CAYWWZ010000045.1:0-8688 GCA_964462495.1 uncultured Candidatus Planktophila sp.
CTCTCGTATTACGTTCATATCCCATATTGCGTAAGGCGCTGCGGTTACTGCGACTTTAATACCTATACGCCAGCCGAACTACAAGATGGTGCAACTCTGGAAATAGTCTCTGGCGATTACATCGATGCAGTTCTCAGAGAGTTGGAGACAACTCCAACTGATGTTGTACCGACAATTTTCTTTGGAGGGGGCACGCCATCACTTCTGCCACCCAGGGATCTTGGGCGAGTAATTGCAGCAATTAAGGCTCGCAATGGTTTGACAGAAGATTGCGAGATCACTCTTGAGGCTAATCCAGATTCTGTAACGCAAGAAAAGCTCAATGAACTAATTGCAGTTGGTTTCAATCGAATTTCATTTGGCATGCAATCGGCCAATCCGGAAGTATTGAAAGTTCTTGACCGCACCCATAACCCAGAGAATGTAAGGAAAGCCGTTGATGCTGCGCGTGCAGCAGGCTTTGCATCTGTGAGCGTTGATCTCATTTATGGAGCACCTGGTGAAACCTTGAGCGATTGGGCAGCGACAGTGAAGGAGGCGCTCTCACTCAACATAGATCACATCAGCGCTTATGCGCTTATTGTTGAAGAAGGAACAAAGTTAGCGGCGCAGATTAAGCGTGGGGAATACACAATGCCTGATGATGACTTAATGGCAGATATGTACCTTCTCGTTGATCAACAATGTCTGCAAAAAGGTTTGAAGTGGTACGAGCTCTCTAATTGGTCAAAGCCAGGACATCAGTGTCGCCACAATATCGCTTATTGGAAGTCACAGAATTGGTGGGGACTCGGTCCCGGAGCGCATTCGCACATTAATCAGAAGCGGTTCTGGAATGTGAAGCATCCCAACGCTTATAAGGAGAAAGTCTTTGCAGGGCTATCACCTATCAAAGATTCTGAAGTATTAAGCGATGGCGAGAAGAAATCTGAGTACATCATGTTGGCTATCCGTATGCCACAAGGTGTAAAGAAGGCAGCTCTCACCGTTGCGCAATACGAGCGGAGCATGGAATACATCAAGAGCGGCCACGTCATTGAACGCGAAGATTCCCTTGCGCTCACCGCTACCGGACGCCTGATCGCCGACAGAATTACCCACGAAATGCTGCGCTAAATGGCTAGCGATAAGATTGCCAAACTATGACAACTGATCGTCGCCTTGAGATTCTGCGCGCTATTGTCGATGAGTACGTTCAAACTCAAGAGCCAGTTGGCTCTAAGGCCATCGCTGATAAGCGCGCATTGGGAATTAGCCCTGCCACGATTCGCAATGAGATGGCAGTTCTTGAAGAAGAAGGCCTTATTACTCAGCCACACACTAGCGCTGGGCGTATTCCAACAGACCGCGGTTATCGCGTCTTCGTCGATAAGTTGGCGACCGTCAAACCACTTTCGACAGCAGAGCGCCGTGCCATTGAATCTTTTTTGGAAGGCGCAGTGGATTTAGATGATGTAGTCAAGCGCAGTGCAAAGCTGTTGGCCGACATTACAAAACAAGTTGCAGTAGTGAAGTATCCAAGCATTGGTGATTCACATGGACGCGAAATGATGGCAATTTCGGGAACTGCCAATCTAGCGAGATCTGGCGAAGATTTAGGTTCTACGCTCTCCCCAATTCTGGAAGCGCTGGAAGAACAGGTTGTCCTGCTGCGACTTTTAAGTGAGTCACATTCAACTGTTCATGTCACCATCGGCAGCGAACAACCAGATAGCAGCTTGCAGACAACCTCACTTGTAACAGTGGGTTATGGGTCAGATGCCTCTCTTGGAATTTTGGGTCCAACTCGTATGGACTACGCAAGCTCGATGGCAGCTGTCTCTACCGTTGCACGTTATGTCGGACGATTTATCACAGAAAGCAGTAAGTAATGGCTGACTATTACGACCTGTTAGGTATTGATCGCGGCGCATCACAAGATGAGATTAAGAAGGCCTATCGCAAGATTGCGCGCGAACTCCATCCCGATGTAAATCCAGATCCAGAAGTTCAAAATAAATTTAAAGAGGTTACCGCTGCCTACGATGTTTTAAGTGACCCACAGAAGCGTCAGCAATATGACATGGGTGGACAAGGTTTTGGTGGGGGATTCGGAGGAGGATTTGGCGCTGGTGGCTTTAGCGACATCATGGATGCCTTCTTTGGCGGCGGTGGAAATCGTGGCCCTCGTCCACGTATGCGCCAAGGACAAGACGCACTTATTCGTATTGAAGTAGATCTCAACGAAGCATGCTTTGGAACTGAACGCGATATTACTCTTGAATCCGCAGTTGTATGTACAAAATGTGAAGGACAAGGAACTGCGAATAATTCATCTCCTTCAATGTGTCCAGTTTGTAAGGGCCGAGGAGAAACACAATTTGTGCAGAAATCTTTCTTAGGTCAAGTAATGACTTCTCGCCCATGTAACAACTGCTCTGGGTATGGCAGTGTCATTACCGATCCTTGTCGCGAATGCGCCGGAGATGGTCGTGTGCGCGCCCGTCAGACGATCAACGTCAAGGTTCCAGCAGGTGTTGAAACTGGTAATCGCATTCAAATGGCTGGCCGCGGTGAGGTCGGCGCAGGCGGTGGTCCAGCAGGAGATCTCTATGTGGAAATCGTAGAGAAGGAACATGAGTTCTTACTTCGTGATGGAGACAACCTCCATATTGCAATTGAAATCTCATTTGTAGCGGCGACTCTTGGCACAACGGTAAATGTAGAAACTCTTGACGGTCCTGCAAAAGTTGATATCAAAGCAGGAACACAGAGTGGCTCCATGATTGCCATTAAGGGCAAGGGAATGACTCGTCTGCGTTCTAGCCATCGTGGAGATTTAATTGTGCATGTGGATGTTGCAACTCCTCACAAGCTCAATCGCAAGGAAGAGAAGTTACTCAAAGAATTTGCCGAGTCTCGCGGTGAGCGTGAAGGCGATGTGAAGATTAAGGGTCAGCGCGAAGGCCTCTTCTCAAAATTTAGAGACGCTTTCGGTCGTTAATGCTTAGCCTTTTCTTTGTGGAAGATCTCCCGACTCAAGTCGGTGAGCTTTATCAATTTTCTGGTGATGACGCACTCCACGCCATTCGGGTTTTGCGAATTGGAACCGGTGAACTCTTTAATCTCTCAGACGGTGCTGGTCGCTGGTCTCGCGTAGAGGTTTTAACGGTCAATAAAAAAACAGCAGAGGTGAAAGTTTTAGAGAGTGGCTATCAAGAAGCGCTCCCCGTTACTTTTACATTGATTCAAGCAATTCCTAAGGGAGACCGAATCAAAGAAACCATCGAACTCTGTACTGAAGGCGGTGCAGATCAGATTGTGATGTGGAAAGCTGCACGTAGTATTGGAAAGTCAGATGACAAGATTGAAAAATTACAGATCACTGCGCGCGAAGCGAGCAAACAATCTCGCCGATTTCGAATCCCGCAAGTCTTTGGAGTTGCATCCACCAACTATGTTGTTGACGAGATTGCAAAGGCAGATTTAGTAATTGTTTTCCACGAGTCAGCGACACAGAGAGTTTCAGAGCTAGTCCAGCCAGGGTGCCGAAATGTTGCCATCATCATTGGGCCAGAAGGTGGGCTCACCGATGAAGAAGTTGATTTATTTGCAGCCAGCGGCGCAAAGGTGGCGCTGATGGGTCGGCCGGTACTTCGTTCGGCGCATGCTGGCTTAGCCGCGCTAGCGGCGGTTAATACCGCCCTTTCCGTGTGGTGATTTCACACCTTTACCGATAGATTTTCATCCATATGGAACGCCTTTTAATCACCGTCCCACCTGCTATCCCGATGGTTTCACTCGTCGGAGCCCATGATGCAAATATGTTGGCAATCGAAGCAGCATTTCCTTCTGTCAATGTCACGGTGCGCGGAAATGAAATCACGCTGCGCGGTCCACATATTGATTGCATTGCGATGGAAAAACTTATCAACGAGATGATGGTGGTTATCCGATCTGGCCAAGCCCTTACAGTTGATGCTGTAAAGCGTTCTATCGCTATGTTGGAAGCCGAACCAGCGCAAAGTCCAGCAGAGGTTCTTTCGCTCAATATTGTCTCTAACCGTGGTCGCACTATTCGTCCCAAGACCGCAAACCAAAAACTTTACGTTGATGCCATTGAAGAGAACACCATTACCTTCGGAATCGGTCCAGCAGGTACCGGAAAGACTTATCTAGCAATGGCAAAGGCGGTCGCCGCCCTGCAGGCAAAGAAGGTCAACCGCATAATTTTGTCGCGACCTGCAGTTGAAGCTGGCGAAAAATTAGGCTTTCTTCCCGGAACTTTGGGCGAGAAAATCGATCCTTATCTGCGTCCGCTCTTTGATGCGCTGCACGACATGATTGATGCAGAAGCAATTCCTCGCTTAATGCAGACTGGCGTCATTGAGGTGGCGCCACTGGCCTTTATGCGTGGTCGTACTCTCAATGACGCTTTTATTATCTTGGATGAAGCGCAGAACACCACTCCAGAGCAGATGAAGATGTTCCTGACACGACTTGGCTTTGGATCCAAGATGGTTATTACTGGCGATGTTACGCAAAATGACCTTCCAAATGGACAACGTTCCGGACTAGCTATCATCCGTGATATTTTGGTTGATGTTGCAGACATCGCCTTTATGGAACTGACAGCAGAAGATGTGGTGCGCCATCGCCTCATTGGCGACATCGTTAAGGCGTATGACGCATTCGAGGCGACTAAATCAGTCCCGCGCCCAATTCGTAATAACTAATCCCATATGACTATTGAAATTACTAATCGCTCTGGCGCTTTGGTGCCCGAAACTCAGATGACTTCACTTCTGAATTTTGGAATTGAGTATATGGAGCTCAATCCTGAGTGCGATATTTCGCTCACTTTTGTTAATCCACAAGAGATGGAAGAACTCCATATTAAGTGGATGGATGAACCTGGTCCTACCGATGTACTTTCATTTCCAATGGATATGCCCGAGAAGAGGGGCGATATCGTGACGCTTGGCGATATTGTGATTGCACCAGCAGTTGCAGCAAAACAAGCCCTCGAGGCCGGTCACAGTACAGAACATGAAATCTTTATCCTGGCCACACATGGCCTCCTACATATCCTCGGCTATGACCATGCCGATCCTGATGAGGAAAAAGTTATGTTCGCCCTACAAGAGAAGATAGTGAAGGAGTGGTCACAACAGTGATCAATATTCGCAAGAAGCTGACGCTGGCTTTTAAAGGTTTCGCTTGGGGTCTTTTTACCAATGAGAACGAGCTTCGCGCTTTGATGGATCATGCCCACGACCGTGGCTTAGTGGAATCTGACGAGCACGAGATGATTCACAATGTATTTGAGCTAGGCGATACCTTGGTTCGCGAACTCATGGTTCCACGCACAGATATGGTCTGGATTGAAAGCGATAAGACATTGCGTCAAGGGCTTTCGCTTGCGCTGCGTTCTGGATACTCCCGCATCCCCGTTGTTGGTACCGGCATCGACAACATCATCGGCATCGCCTATGTAAAGGACTTGGCAAAACGCGCCCTTGATCATCATGAGGCTGAGACAACTGAGAAAGTTGAGCAGCATATTCGCCCAGCGGTCTTTGTACCCGAAAACAAAGAGGCGGCAGAACTGCTCAAAGAGATGCAGCGCGACCAGATTCACTTAGCAATCGTGGTTGACGAATACGGTGGAACTGCTGGAATTATCACTATTGAAGACATCATTGAAGAAATTGTTGGTGAAATTGCTGATGAATACGATGATGGTGTCGAGGCCTTTACCTGGATCAGTGAAAAGAAGGCGCGTGCCAAGGCCACAATGCATGTCGAAGATTTAGCTGACGAACTCGGTATTGAAATTGACCGTGCAGAGTACGAAGATGTTGACACTATTGGTGGGTATATGGCCGAAAAACTTGGCCGCGTTCCTATTGCTGGCTCAACGATCGATTTGCAGGGATGGTCAATTACTTCAGAAAGACCAGTAGGCCGTAGGCGTCGTATAAGTTCCGTTATTATTGAGCGCGCTGACAAGGAAGTAGATGAGCATGAATAACCCAGAAGATAACAAGCTTGTCACTCTTGCGACTGCAACCTTGGCTCGCAGTGGAGCAAAACAAGCAGCCGCTCTTCGAGATAACACTGGTCGTACCTATGTAGCAATTAGCGTTGCATCTCCATCACTTAACCTCGATGCTTTTGAGGCAGTCCTCACGGTTGCGCTAGCTTCAGGAATTACTGGCATTGAAAGTGTTGTTGCATGTGGAGATCAACCTGCAAATAGCAAGGCAATTAAGGATTTTGCGCCAACCGCAACAATTTTCTACATTAATTCAAGCGGTACAGAAGTCGTGCTTTAGGAATATTGCCTCGCAAAAGATAAGATTGGTCAATGCGCGTCGTTCGATTTTCTCCTCAACCAGATGCAGGGCTAGGTAGCGATCCGCTCTTTGGAATTCTTGAGGATGATAATCAAATTTCCATAATCTCTGGTGATCCGATTTATCACGGTATCCAGAAGACTGCAGCAAAGGTTGAACTCGCCAAGGTTCGCTTATTGGCTCCGGTAATTCCACGTTCCAAAGTGGTTGCAGTTGGCAAGAATTATGCAGATCATGCTGCAGAGATGGGTGGAGTAGTTCCAGATGAACCCATCATCTTTCTCAAGCCCAACACCGCAGTAATTGGACCGGGCGACACAATCGTCTGGCCAGCGATTGCTCCCACCATTGATTACGAAGCAGAGCTTGCGATTGTCATAGGTCGAGTATGTAAGGAAGTCCCGAAAGAACGCGTTAATGACGTCATCTTTGGATACACCATTGCTAATGATGTGACTTGCCGTGAAATACAGAAGAAGGATGGGCAATGGATGCGCGCCAAATCCTTCGATACTTTCTGCCCACTTGGACCTTGGATAGAGACGGAATTTATTCCAGGAAATCAGAGAATTACGACCACCTTAAATGGTGAAATCAAGCAAGATGCCAAGTTATCGGACATGATCTTTAAAGTTGCCGATATTGTCCACTTTGTCACTCAAGTAATGACGCTACTACCAGGAGATGTGATTATTACCGGCACTCCAGCAGGAATCGGACCTATGCCAGAGAAATCTACCGTTGCAATATCCATTGAAGGCCTTGGACAACTGACAAATAAGGTGAGTGCACGATCATGAGCCCAAAGAAAGTAAAAGTTCGTTTTGCACCATCACCTACTGGCGATCTTCATGTAGGCAATATTCGTACAGCGCTCTTTGATTGGGCATACGCCCGACATACAGGGGGCACATTCCTATTTCGCATTGAAGATACTGATACAACGCGCGTTACGGATGAATACATTCAAGCGGCAATCGACACCTTGAAATGGCTCGGCTTGCAGTGGGATGAAGGACCAGAAGTTGGTGGACCAAATGGACCGTACCTGCAGTCGCAACGTTTAGATATCTACGCAGAATGGGCGCAGAAATTCTTAGATCAGAAAGATGCTTACTACTGCTACTGCTCTCCAGAAGAACTTGAGGCAGTTCGAGAAGAACAACGTAAAGCAAATGTTGCCCCCGGATACAACGGTCATTGTCGCGATCTCAGCGATGAGCAGATTGCTACGTATAAGGCGCAAGGACGCGAAGGCGTAATTCGTATGCGTATGCCTGATGGCTCAACAACCTTTAAGGATGAGATCCGTGGTGAAGTTACCTTTGATCACAAATTTGTCCCTGATTTTGTGCTGGTGCGCGCAGATGGTTCACCGCTCTACACTCTCGCGGTTGCAGTTGACGATGTCCTGATGGGCGTGACGCATGTTCTGCGCGGTGAAGATCTTCTTTCATCTACTCCACGTCAGATTCGCGTGTATCAAGCGATGGGTGTAAAGCCAGAGGATTATCCAGTATTTGCCCATCTGCCCTTTGTGATGGGTCAAGATAATGCAAAGCTTTCTAAGCGTAACGGTGAAGTATCTATTGCGTGGTATCGCGAACAGGGATACTTGCCGGAGGCAATCTGCAATTACTTAGCGCTCCTTGGCTGGTCACCTGGAGATGATCGTGAAAATATCTCGATGCAGGAGCTCACCGAGCTCTTTACCGTTGAAAAGGTGCACTCATCTCCAGCGCGTTTTGATATGAAGAAACTTGAAGCAATCAATGGCGACAAAATTCGTGCACTCACTCTCGATGACTTTGCTCGGTGGACGATTCCGTTCCTAAAAAAGGCAGAGGTTATTGAAGGCAGCGATGCTGAAATAGCGCTGGTTAAGAAGGCGCTACCGCTGATTCAAGAGCGAATTGTGAAATTAGATGAGGCCCCACAGCTATTGAAGTTTCTCTTTGTCAAAGAATTTGCAATAGATGCTGACGCGGTCTCTAAGGTAACCGATGACAGTGCCAAAGAGATCCTCAAGAGATCTCAAGCGGAACTTGCGCCACTAGCAACCTGGAACCATGAATCTATAGAGGCTGCGCTACGTGCATCGTTGATTGAAGAGATGGGTTTAAAGCCGCGCATTGCATTTACCGCTCTGCGGATTGCAACAACTGGTAGCACAATCTCTCCTCCGCTCTTTGAATCAATGGAGTTACTTGGCAAAGAGGCCTGCCTATCGCGCATTGCGCAGGCTCTCTCGCTGTAATTTCTCCTTCTATCTTGAGGTAAACTTTCCCCCGTCAACTTTTGGGGTATGGGGTAATTGGCAGCCCTGCTGATTCTGGTTCAGTAAGTCTAG
>CAYWWZ010000046.1:0-8229 GCA_964462495.1 uncultured Candidatus Planktophila sp.
CGCTTGAGACAAGGCGAAAGCCCCTTTTTCTACGCGGGGCAGGTTACTTTTTGATTACGAAATACTCCGTTGAATTGTCTAATTCGGGGGCTAGCCGAGACTACTTATCAAGGGCTGCCTCAGGAGAAATCACGGCTTGGGCGACCTCTTTCATGGTCAACCGCCTATCCATCGCAGCCCGTTGAATCCAAGAAAATGCCTCAGGTTCAGAGAGGTTGAGAGCTTTCATCAAGATGCCCTTTGCTCTATCGATGATTTTGCGAGTTTCCAGCCGCTCCTGCAAGTCTGCGACTTCATCAGCGAGAGATCTCATCTGGGTATGGCGGCTGATGGCTATCTCAATTGCGGGTACGAGATCGCCAATTGTGAAAGGCTTAACGACATAAGCCATGACCCCAGCATCTCGTGCACGTTCTACCAATTCGCGCTGGCTAAAAGCAGTCAACATTAATACCGGTGCGATAGAGATAATTTTTTCAGCTGCAGATATTCCATCTAACACGGGCATCTTCACATCAAGAATTGCAAGATCTGGTTGATGTTCAGTCGCTAACGCAATAGCTTCTTCCCCATTGGTTGCTTGTGCAACGACTTGGTAACCAGCTTCTTGCAACATCTCAACCAAATCCATGCGGATTAGCGCTTCATCTTCTGCAACCAAGATTCGCACAGGAGTAACGCCTGTCTTTGCGGAAGCTTCGTTGCTCATGTGCCCCGAGTCGGATTCGAACCGACACTATGCAGTGTTTGAGACTGCCCTCTCTACCGTTGGAGTACCGAGGCGTAGCCCAATCCTAAGGCACACACTTCAATTAAGGAAAAGTAAGCAGATGCTGCGCAGAGTTAGCGATAAGCCGCGGCAACGCCGTTGACTGCATCGCCAACTTTGTGAACACGCATCGCGTTGGTGGATCCAGGAATTCCTGGAGGAGAACCTGCAACAATCATCACGAGCTCACCCTCGGCAGCGCGCTTGCCATCGAGCAACATTCTGTCTGCCTGAAGCACCATCTCATCGGTGTGCTTGACCATCGGAGTTACTAAAGGCTCTACGCCCCATGAAAGTGCAAGGCGGTTGTAGGTACCTTCTTCAGGAGTGATTGCCAAGATTGGAATTGGCGAACGCAAACGGCTAATGCGGCGACCTGAATCACCTGATTGCGTGAAAGTAACCAGATATTTTGCACCCACGATTGCCCCAACTTCAGAGGCAGCTTTTGTGATTGCACCGCCTTTTGTGCGAGGAGAGTTCATTAATGGACGGATGCGGTCAAGACCAAGTTCTTCAGTTCTCTCAATAATGCGCGCCATCGTCTTGACGGCCTCAATCGCAAATTCACCAACAGAGGTTTCTCCAGAGAGCATAAGCGCATCTGCACCATCAAGAACAGCGTTGGCGCAGTCTGTGGCTTCGGCACGTGTAGGACTTGAGTTTGAAATCATGGAATCAAGCATCTGCGTTGCAACAATTACGGGCTTTGCCGCGTCTCTTGCCAACTCAACGCAACGCTTTTGCACCATAGGTACATCTTCGATGGGAAGTTCAACACCAAGATCTCCACGAGCGACCATGATGCCATCAAAGGCTTCGACGATTTCAACTAAGTTTGCAACAGCTTGTGGTTTCTCAATTTTTGCAATGACTGGCACGTGAATTCCAACTTCATCCATGATTGCATGGACATCCTTAATGTCGGCGGCATTTCTCACAAATGAGAGTGCGATGAAATCTGCACCAGCGCGCAGCCCCCAACGAAGATCGTCTTCATCTTTTTCAGACATTGCCGGAACAGATACAGCAACACCGGGAAGATTGATTCCCTTATTATTGCTAACAAAACCTGGCTCGATGCACTTTGTTACAACATCATTACCTTTTACTTCAACCACTTCAACGGTGACTTTGCCGTCGTCAATCAGAATGCGATCACCAACTTTACAATCGCCAGGTAGCCCCTTGTATGTAGTTCCAACGCGTTCTTTGGTGCCAGGAACTTCATCTGTCGTAATAGTAAAAATATCTCCACGCGACAATTCATGTGGGCCGTTTTCAAAACGCGCCAGACGAATCTTGGGACCTTGCAAGTCCACTAGAACTGCAACAGCCTTGCCAGCTTCTTTGGCAGCAGCGCGAACGCGATCGAGGCGACCCTGATGTTCTTCATAGGAGCCATGAGAAAGGTTTAGGCGGGCCATATTCATGCCAGCTGCGATGAGTTCGCGCACCTTTTCAGGAGATTCAACTGCTGGACCAAGTGTGCAAACTATTTTCGCGCGGCGCATGTGCCTACCTTATCTATAGAGAGTATCTACTTACGAGTTCTAAACCATTAATGGTCTAGTAGTTGGTTCGATGGGCGCCGGAAGTTGGGTTTCGCCAGTTAAATAGCGATCTACCGCAGCAGCTGCTGCGCGACCTTCAGCGATAGCCCAAACAATCAGCGACTGTCCGCGTCCTGCATCTCCTGCCACAAAAATTCCCTCTTCGCTGCTCTGGAAATTTTCATCACGAGCAATATTGCCTCGCTCATCTAGTTTCACCTCTAGTTGTTCCAGTAACGCAGACTTTTCTGGACCAGTAAAGCCCATGGCGAGAAATACAAAGTCAGCTGGAATCTCTTTCTCAGTTCCTGGTACTGGTTCAAACTTTCCATTCTCAAACTTTGTTTCCACAATCTTGAGAGCCTTGAGATTTCCTTGTCCATCACCAATAAACTCTTGAGTGCTCACAGAGAAGACGCGATTATCTAGTTCCTCATGCGCACTCGAAACGCGATAAATCATTGGATAAGTTGGCCAAGGCTGAGATGAAGGCCGTTCATCGGTTGGGCGCGGCATAATTTCAAGTTGTGTAACGCTGGCAGCGCCTTGACGAATAGATGTACCTAGGCAATCTGCGCCTGTGTCTCCACCACCCAAGATGATGACATGCTTACCTGCAACATTGATGGGAGGGTTTTCAACTTCACCAAGTGCCTGCTTGTTACCCCAAGGCAAGAACTCCATTGCTTGGTAAATACCTTTATTCTCTCGACCTGGAATTGGTAAATCGCGCCATTGAGTAGCGCCAACTGCCAGAACAACAGCATCATATTTAGCGCGAAGATCAGAGCCAGTAAGTTCAACGCCAACGTTTACACCTGGACGGAATCGAGTACCTTCTTGCTCCATTTGCGCCAATCGGCGATCCAGAATGTGCTTCTCCATTTTAAATTCAGGAATACCGTAACGAAGTAGCCCGCCAATTTTCTCTGCACGATCGTAAACAGCAACAGTATGGCCAGCGCGCGTTAACTGTTGAGCTGCTGCAAGTCCTGCTGGTCCTGAACCAATTACTGCAACTGTCTTTCCGGTTAAGCGATCCGGCGCTAAGGGTTTTACATTGTTGGCATCAAAAGCCTCTTCAATAGTGCGAAGTTCAACCTGCTTGATAGTGACCGCATCGCGATTGATTCCAACTACACATGCTGTTTCGCAAGGAGCTGGACAGAGGCGACCCGTGAATTCTGGGAAGTTGTTCGTTGCATGCAGGCGATCAATTGCTTCTACCTTATCCCCACGCCAAATCAAGTCATTCCATTCTGGAATGAGATTGCCAAGTGGGCATCCAGAATGGCAGAAAGGAATACCGCAATCCATGCAGCGCCCAGCCTGCTTCTGCAGATGCTCAAAGGATTGTGGTTCGTAAACCTCTTTCCAATCTTTGATGCGTACATCAACTGGTCGGCGCTTTGGAGTTTCGCGCGGAGTGGTCATAAATCCTTTTGGATCAGCCATTTGCTGCAACCTCCATTACATATTCATCTACTGGTAGACCTTCACGAGTTGCCTTCTCAATTGCGGCCAGCACACGCGCGTAATCACGAGGCATGATGAGCGAGAATCGAGAAACCTCGGTATCCCAGTTCTTTAGTAACTGGGCGGCAACTTCCGAGCCAGTCTCAACATGGAATGTGGAAACTATCGATCGAAGAACTTCGCGCTGATCCGCAGGTACTGCCAGGACATCAACCATCTCCGTATTGACAATTGCGGTGTCGAGGTCGAGAACAAATGCTCGCCCTCCAGACATGCCTGCTGCAATATTGCGGCCAGTTGGTCCAAGAATCACAGCGGTTCCACCAGTCATGTATTCGAGTGCATGGTCGCCAACACCCTCTACAACCGCTGTTGCACCAGAGTTACGCACACAGAAGCGCTCTCCCACTAATCCGCGAATAAAGATTTCGCCAGATGTTGCACCATAACCAATGACGTTTCCAGCGATTACATTCTTCTCTGATGAGAAAGTAGCCTTTTCATCTGGGCGCACAATGACGCGTCCACCCGAAATACCCTTTCCAACATAATCGTTGGAATCTCCATAGAGGCGAAGTGTGAGCCCTTGTGGGATAAACGCTCCCAGAGATTGTCCGGCAGAGCCGTGAAGCGTTACATCGATAGTGCCGAGCGGTAAGCCCTCTGCACCGTATCGACGTGTAACTTCAGCGCCCAACATTGTTCCCACTGTGCGATTAACATTTCGAACCGGCAGGTCTATACGCACTTGCTCTTTCTTCTCTAGTGCAGCCTTTGCTAACTCAATCAAGGTGTTATCAAGCGCTGCGGCCAATCCATGGTCTTGTGTTGTGGTGCGGTGCAAAGGTGAATCGACATCTGGACGAACAAGTAGCGGAGAAAGATCTAAACCACTCGCCTTCCAGTGATCAACTGCCGCTCTAGTATCTAGGTACTCAACGTGGCCAATTGCTTCTTGCAATGTACGGAATCCGAGAGATGCCAAGATTTCTCGAACTTCTTCGGCGATGTACTCGAAGAAAGTTTCTACGAATTCAGGCTTACCAGTGAACTTTTTACGAAGCTCTGGATTCTGCGTCGCAACCCCAACTGGACAGGTATCAAGATGGCACACGCGCATCATGATGCAACCAGAGACCACAAGTGGCGCAGTTGCAAATCCATATTCCTCAGCGCCAAGTAGCGCCGCGATAACAACGTCGCGACCAGTCTTGAGTTGACCATCTGCCTGGACGACGATGCGATCACGCAAACCATTGAGCAGAAGTGTCTGTTGCGTCTCTGCCAGGCCGAGCTCCCATGGAGCACCTGCATGCTTAAGCGATGTAAGTGGTGAGGCGCCAGTACCACCGTCATGTCCTGAAATGAGAACAACATCTGCGTGGGCTTTTGAAACACCAGCAGCGACAGTTCCAACTCCTACCTCTGCAACGAGTTTGACGTGGACACGTGCATCCTTATTGGCGTTCTTCAAATCATGAATGAGTTGAGCCAAATCTTCGATGGAATAAATGTCGTGGTGCGGTGGTGGTGAAATAAGACCAACACCAGGAGTTGAATAGCGCGCCTTCGCAACCCACGGATAGACCTTATTTCCAGGCAGCTGACCGCCCTCACCAGGCTTTGCGCCTTGAGCAATCTTGATTTGGATATCAGTTGCATTAATCAAGTAGTTGCTTGTCACACCAAAACGTCCAGATGCAACCTGCTTAATTGCAGATTTCTTGGAATCTCCATTAGGAAGAGGGATAAAGCGCGCTGGATCCTCGCCGCCTTCACCAGTATTTGATTTGGCACCAAGTCGGTTCATAGCAATCGCTAGGGTTTCATGTACCTCTTGCGACACTGATCCGTATGACATTGCGCCAGTTGAGAATCGCTTCACAATTTCAGAGATTGGTTCAACTTCATCAATAGAAATTGGCGCTCTCTCTCCTTCTTTAAATTGGAAGAGCCCGCGAAGCGTCATGAGAGTCTTGCTCTGATCATTTACCTGGGTGGTATATCGCTTGAAAATGTCGTAGCGCTTATTGCGAGTGGAGTGTTGTAGAGCAAAGACTGTTTCAGGATTAAATAGATGTGGCTCACCGTCGCGACGCCACTGGTATTCGCCTCCTACTGCCAATCTCTTTGCCCCTGGGATTTCTCCACCAACTGGATATGCAAAGTGGTGACGCTTGATTGTCTCTTCGGCAATGACATCAAGGTCTACGCCGCCAAGACGTGAAGTTGTCCCAACAAAGAATTCATCCACAACTTCTTGTGCTAAACCAATAGCTTCAAATACTTGAGCACCGGTGTAAGACGCAATGGTGGAGATTCCCATCTTGGACATCACCTTAAGCACGCCTTTGCCGAGGCTCTTAATGACGTTGCGAACTGCCTTTTCTGGGGTGATTCCCGTAATGACGCCTTGATTGACAAGATCTTCTGCTGTTTCCATCACTAGATAAGGATTCACGGCAGCTGCACCATAACCGATGAGAAGTGCCACGTGGTGCACTTCGCGAACATCGCCTGCTTCAACAACGAGACCAACTTTTGTGCGAGTCTTTTCGCGAATTAAGTGGTGATGCACTGCGGCTGTAAGTAGCAGTGATGGGATTGGGCAATCTTCAGCATCTCCATCACGGTCTGATAGGACAATGATGCGTGCACCTTTAGCAATTGCTTCTGAAACTTCTTTCTTAATTTCTTCAAGGCGCGTACGCAAGGTATTGCCATCACCAGATACCGGGAATAATCCTCGAACTACATAAGCTTCGAGACCAGGATAATCATCATCAGCATTAACGTGAATAATCTTGGCGAGTTCATCATTATCGATAACCGGGAATGCAAGAGAAATCTGCTTACAGGAATCCGGGCCTGGATCAAGCAAATTAGCTTCTGGTCCAATGGATCCACCCAAACTTGTCACTAACTCTTCACGAATTGCATCTAGCGGTGGATTGGTAACCTGCGCGAAGAGCTGAGTGAAGTAATCAAAGAGAAGTCGTGGTTTTTCAGATAGCGCAGCGATTGGCGTATCTGTGCCCATTGAGCCAAGCGCCTCGCCACCATTCTTTGCCATCGGAGTGATGATGATCTTGATTTCTTCTTCGGTATACCCAAAAGCCTTTTGGCGGCGGATAACAGATTTATGCGGATAGACAATGTGTTCGCGTGATGGCAAATCTGAGAGCTTGATCATTCCATCCTTGAGCCACTGACCATATGGCGCTGCATCTGCCAGCGAATCCTTAATTTCATCATCTTCAATGATGCGACCGGCTTCAATATCGACAAGGAACATTTTGCCTGGTTGCAGGCGTCCCTTACGAACAATCTTCTCTGCAGGAAAATCCAGAACTCCAACTTCTGAAGCGAGAACAACGAGTCCATCTTCGGTTACCCAATAACGCGATGGGCGAAGTCCATTGCGATCGAGAACTGCTCCAACTTGATGTCCATCTGTAAAAGTCACACAGGCAGGTCCATCCCATGGTTCCATCAGTGATGCGTGAAATGCATAGAAGTCACGACGCTTTTGCGGCATCGTTGCATGATTTTCCCACGCTTCTGGGATCATCATGAGAACTGCATGAGGAAGTGAGCGACCACCAAGGTAGAGAAGTTCAAGAACTTCATCAAAAGACGCAGAGTCTGAACCTGACATTTCTACGATCGGAAAGAGTCTTTTTAGGTCTCCCCCGATGAGATTACTTTCAAGAAGCGACTCTCGTGCACGCATCCAGTTGCGGTTGCCTTTGACAGTATTGATCTCACCGTTATGGGCAATAAAACGATAAGGGTGTGCCAGCGGCCATGAAGGAAATGTGTTGGTAGAAAAACGAGAGTGGACAAGGGCAAGTGGAGAAAGAACTCGCTCGTCGCTGAGATCCGGGAAGAACTCTTCTAATTGGCCAGTAGTGAGCATGCCCTTGTAGACAATGGTTTGTGAAGAAAGTGATGGGAAGTAGAGATCAAGCGCATGTTCTGCTCGCTTACGTAGCGCAAAAGCCAAGCGATCTAGTTCAATGCCAGATTCGCTCTTAACTCCTGCAACAAAAAGCTGTTCAAACTTCGGCATGACCGAAAGCGCTGTCTTGCCAAGTGAAGCTGGATTAACAGGAAGCTCACGCCATCCCAAAACTGTGAGACCTTCTTCTTTCGCGATCGCGGCAATTTGATTTCGCACATCGACGCCTTGAGCGATAAAGGCGATACCAGTTGCATACGAACCTTCTGCAGGAAGAGTGAAGCCAGCAACTGCTCGATAAAAAGCATCTGGTACGCGGATGAGAATTCCAGCGCCATCACCGCTATCTGGTTCTGCCCCTGATGCTCCGCGATGTTCCAAGTTGCGCAGCGCTGTGAGCGCTTTTTCTACAATCTCATGTGTTGCAACTTTATTGAGGGTGGCAACCATCGCAACGCCGCATGCATCAT
>CAYWWZ010000047.1:0-8124 GCA_964462495.1 uncultured Candidatus Planktophila sp.
GCAAGATGACTGTCAGCCAGGCGATTGTTGAATTCCTAGCTCACCAATACACAGTTGACGGCAACCATCGCGAACGAACAATTCCTGGAATCTTTGGAATCTTTGGGCATGGAAATGTTGCTGGTATCGGACAGGCTCTCAAGCAATTTTCTGTCGAAAATCCATCTCTGATGCCGTATTACCAGGCGCGCAATGAACAAGCGATGGTTCATGAATCATCTGCATTTGCACGCATGAAGCGCCGCCGCGCCACCTTCGCGTGTGCTGCCTCTGTGGGTCCGGGCGCAACAAACATGCTTACAGGCGCCGCCGTTGCAACCACAAATCGTCTGCCTGTATTACTTCTACCTTCTGACACTTTTGCAAATCGTGCATCTGATCCAGTTTTGCAACAACTCGAAGCTCCACATGATGCATCCCTTTCAGTAAATGATGCCTTTAAACCGCTATCGCGCTTCTTCGATCGCGTGCAACGTCCAGAGCAAGTCTTCTCTGCTCTTTTAGGTGCGATGCGTGTGCTGACAGATCCTGTCGAAACTGGTGCAGTAACTATTGCTCTTCCCGAAGATGTACAAGCAGAAATCATTGACGTACCAGAAGAATTTCTAGCCGATCGCGAATGGCACATCCGTCGCCCACGTGCAGAAGCTTCATTGCTCGCTGATGTTGCCCGTGTAATCTCATCTGCTAAAGCTCCACTCATCATTGCAGGTGGTGGAATTATTTATTCCGATGCACATCAAGCGCTACAAGAATTTGTCGAAAAGACCAAGATTCCAGTCAGTGCATCGCAAGCTGGTGTGGGCTCTCTTAATTGGGACCATCCACAGTACTTAGGTTCAGTGGGAGCAACAGGTACAACTGCCTCCAATCGATTAGCCAAAGATGCAGATCTAATTATTGGAATTGGAACCCGCTATAGCGACTTCACGACTTCCAGTCGCACCGCTTTTCAAAATCCAGATGTTCGATTTATCAATATCAATATCGCCTCTTTCGATGCCTTTAAACATGGCAGCGCACTGCCAGTCGTTGCCGATGCACGTGAGACGCTTAAGGAACTCACCACTCTGCTCTCTGACTTCCAAGTTTCTGGCGAATATGCTGCTCGGGCAGCTCATGAGAAGAAGCAATGGGATGCAGTTGTTGATGCCGCATTTGTAGATCAGAAGCGCGCTCTTCCCAGCCAGACAGAAATCATTCACGCAGTGCAATCCGCATCTGATGCAACAGATACCGTCATTTGTGCAGCAGGTTCTCTGCCGGGTGATCTCCATAAGTTATGGCGAGTACGTTCGCCGCTTGGCTATCACGTGGAATATGCCTTCTCTTGTATGGGCTACGAAATCGCTGCTGGCTTAGGTGCAGCTCGAGCTGGTGCAGCGCCAATCGTGATGGTTGGAGATGGTTCATATCTGATGATGCACACTGAAATCGTTTCAGCAGTTGCTGAAGGGCTGAAATTTATTATCGTGCTTATTCAGAACCATGGTTTCGCTTCTATCGGACACTTGTCCGAAGATATTGGGTCGCAGCGCTTTGGCACCCAATACCGCTATCGCGATGCTCAAGGTAATAATTTTGAGAACGGTCAAAAACTTCCAGTTGATTTAGCGGCCAACGCAGCAAGTCTTGGCATCGATGTCATCAGCATCGATGAATCACCAAATGCAATCGCCGATCTTCATGCAGCTGTCAAAAAGGCAAAGAGTTCAGATAAAGCAACGCTGATTCATATCAATAGTGATCCGCTGCTTTACTCACCTGGCGGTGAAGGTTGGTGGGATGTTCCTATCGCGCCAATATCAACTCTCAAGAGCACGCAAGATGCCTATAAGCAATATTCAGAAGATATTAAGAAGCAACGTCCGTTGCTTGGTAACGGCCTGAAAGATAAGAAATAGGAGCCACTCATGACACAACAAATCCGCGTAGGTACCGCACCAGATTCATGGGGTGTCTGGTTTCCCAGCGAACCACATCAAGTGCCATGGGATCGCTTCCTGGATGAAGTAGTTGAAGCTGGCTACCACTGGATTGAACTTGGGCCTTACGGATACCTACCAACTGATCCTAAGCAACTTGAAGATGAGCTCGGTAAGCGCAATCTCAAGATGACTGCCGGAACAGTCTTTACCGGTTTTCACAAAGAAGATGAGAGCCAATGGCAACGTGCATGGGATCAAGCCCTTGCCGTGGCAACTCTCGTTTCAAAGTTGGGTGTCGAACATCTCGTTGTCATCCCTGACTTATGGCGTGATGACAAGACCGGCCAGGCTCGTGAATCTCGCACGCTATCTAATGAGCAATGGAAGCGACTTGCCGCGGGCCATAATAAATTGGGAAAGGCGCTCCTTGAAGAGTTCGGAATTCACCAGCAATTCCATTCACATGCTGACAGCCACATTGGTACTTATCAAGAAGTTGAACGCTACTTGCAAGAAACTGATCCAAAGTATTCGAATCTCTGCCTTGATACCGGCCACTTTGCTTACTACTTAGGTGACAACATCAAGATGATGAACGCCTACCCAGAACGCATCGGATATCTGCACTTAAAGCAGGTGCACCCTGACATCTTGGCGGAAACACTCAAGAATGATCTGCCATTCGTTGAAGCGGTGGCTAAGGGAGTTATGACAGAGCCGGGCTTCGAAGGTGTCCCAAAGTTTGCACCAATCATCGAACGCGCCCTAGAAATTAACCCAGATATCTTTGCCATTATTGAGCAAGATATGTACGGCTGTCCAGTAGATATGCCATTCCCGATTGCTCAACGCACTCGTGAACACATCCTGGCTGCTACTCGCGCTGCTCGCGTGAAGTAGGCGGAAATGACTACAAAAACCCTCGGTTACGGGCTCATCAGCGTTGGCTGGATGGGCCGCGTACATAGTCGTGGAATTTCACAAGTTGCAGAACGGTATCCAGAACTTGGCGTATCAATTCGCAAAGTGATTGCTGCTGACACGCTCGAAGCTGCGCGTAACAACGCCGTTAACCTGATGGGTTTTGAGCAAGCAACCGATAATTACCTTGATGTCATTAACCATCCTGATGTCGATATCGTTTCCATCTGCTCTCCTAATTTTCTACATCACGAAATTGCAATGGCAGCTATTAAAGCTGGCAAAGATTTTTGGATTGAAAAACCAATGGGGCGCAATGAAGTCGAATCTCGCGAAATTGCCGAAGGTGCGATTTCGAAGAATCTCATGACGGCGGTTGGTTTTAACTATCGTCAATCTCCAGCAATTGCGCATGCCCGCCAATTAGTGCGTGGCGGGAAACTTGGAAAGATCTATAACGTTGAAGTCAAGATGATTGCAGATTATGTTAATGACCCCGAGGGTGCCTTCACTTGGCGTTATGTCAACGAGTTTGCAGGTTCCGGCGTTCTGGGTGATTTGATGTCGCACGGCTTTGATTTAGCTCAATATGTTGTTGATGACATCACTGAAATCAGTGCGCAATCAGAGATATTCATCAAAGAACGCCGTGAAGCAGCGGCCGGCACTTCCCACTTTGCAAAGAATGTTGATGGTGCACTTCGCACTGTTGAGAACGAGGATTGGGCTTCGGGCATGATGCGTTTTGCCAATGGCGCAAGCGGTACATTTGAAAGTTCTCGAATCGCTGTTGGGCCTGCTTGTGAATACAGCATTGAAGTTCGTGGTTCTATGGGAACTTTGCGCTGGAACTTTGAACGCTTAACAGAACTTGAGGTCGCCTACCGCGAAGCACCTGAATATGGCTTTACGCGCGCTCTTTCTAGCGCTGATGATGGCCATTTTGCCAAGTTCCAGCCAGGCCGCGGTATTTCAATGAGTTTTGATGATCTAAAAACCATCGAAGCCTCTCTCTTTGTGAAGTCGGTTCTCGAACGTAAGCAATATGCGCCATCTGCTTCTGATTGCTACTCAGCTGCAGAGTGTGTGGCGGCGGCAAAGCGCTCCATCGAAACAGGTTCGTGGCAAAAAGTTCTTCCAGTCAACACCAATCGCACAACGAAGGAGCTCTCATGACCGAGTCGCCATTTCTCTATATGAAGAAAAACTCACAGACAGTTCTGTGGAATGACTCGGCCGATCCGAAAGAGCTTCAAGATGCCCTTACCTGGGGAATAGTTGGTGCAACGTGTAATCCTGTCATTGCCCTTACTGCGCTCAAAGCAGATAAGGATCACTGGGTCACTCGCATCAAGGAATATGCCAAAGCAAATCCATCTGCAACCGATGATGAGATCGGCTGGGCGATGGTCAAAGAGCTCTCTGTTAATGCAGCTAAGTTATTTGAACCAGAATTTGAAAAGCAGAACGGTCGCAATGGTCGCTTATCTATTCAGACCGATCCACGTAATTTTCGTAACGCTCAAGCACTAGCGAATCAAGCGCTGGAATTTTCGCAACTGGCAAAAAATATGATTGTAAAGATTCCTGTAACTACCGAAGCAATCGCTGCATTTGAAGAGGCTACTTACCAAGGGGTCAGCATTAACGCGACTGTCTCTTTCTCGGTAGCACAGACAATTGCAGTTGCTGAAGCCGTTGAACGCGGCCTTAAGCGACGAGAAGCTGAAGGAAAAGATATTTCTCAGATGGGGCCTGTCTGCACCATCATGGTCGGTCGCGTTGATGATTGGGTAAAGGTTTCTGCCGACAAGGCAGGAATTTCTGTTGACCCAGGGATCATGGAATGGGCTGGCGTTGCAGTATTTCGCAACGCCCATAAGGTTTATCAAGAGCGCGGTTATCGCACACGATTGCTATCGGCTGCTTTTCGCAATCACATGCACTGGTCAGAAATCATTGGTGGCGATTCAGTAATTTCTCCCCCATATGCATGGCAGGTAAAGATAAATAAGTCAGGGATCGTGCCCAATCTCAATAGCGTTAATGAACCCATCGAAGCCCGCATCCTTGAGCCGATGCTAGAAAAAATGCCTGAATTTAGAAAGATGTATGAAGTCGATGGACTCAAAGTGGAAGAATTCACCAACTTCGGAGCAACACTGCGCACGCTCCGTGGATTCTTGCAATCAGTAAATGACCTCGAAGCTTTTGTTCGCGACGTCACTGTCCCTAACCCAGATAAGTAGGAGAAAACAATGACGAGCCTTCCAAAGCCACATATCTTTAAGGCAGCAGATTCCAAGCCACTTCGCTGGGGAGTATTTGGTGCTGGTTGGATCAGCGAGGCGATGGTAAAAACTGCGCAACTTAATTCCAACCAGCAATTTGTTGCCATCGCATCGCGTACACCGGGAAAGGCAGAAGCTTTTGCGCAGAAATGGAACCTCCCTTCATTTCATAATTCCTACGAAGAACTCGCAGCCCGCGACGATATCGACGCAATTTACCTAGGCACACTGCCATCTGATCGTCTTGAAGTTGCACTGATTGCAATCAATGCTGGCAAGCATGTTCTCATTGAGAAACCAATCACTATGGATTTGGCAGAGGCGGAGCAGATTTACGCCGCAGCAAAAGCTAAAAAAGTATTAGCTCTGGAAGCTATGTGGACTCGCTTTTTGCCACAGATGGATATTGCGCGACAACTTGTAGCCGATGGCACCCTGGGTGATATCGAACTTGTAATCTCTAATTTCTGCCAGGCAAACCTAGAAGTACCTCGATTATTTACTATCGGCGGCGGTAATCCCATTATCGATATGGGTATCTACCCAATCGCCTTTTCGCAACAATTTCTCGGCGAACCAAATGAAATTCATGCCTTTGGGAAGTTGCACCACAATCAGATTGATGAAGAGACACACACCTTCATGCGGTATGCCAATGGTTCACGTTCTACCTTCGTTCTTTCAGCGCGTACGACTTTGCCACATTGGGCGGGCGTCTCTGGCACTAAAGGTGCGCTTACCTTTGGTACACCGTTCTTTACCCCCACATCAATTACTTTGCACGGCCCTGAGTTCAATGCAGCTCAGACCACGTGGGTTGATGATCTTGGGCTTCCTGAGCATCTAGGTCTGATCCATCAAGTCCACGCCTTCGCACAATACGTTGAGCAAGGCCTTCTAGAATCGCCTCTCTACACACATCAAGAATCGCTTTCAAATATCAAGACTGCACTCACTATCGGAAATCAAATCGGAACTCGCTTTAAGTAAGTTCCACATCGACTCAGTAAGGAATAGGCTCACGCAATGACACAGAAGCTAAGAATCGCAATTATCGGAGCAGGACGTATCGGATATGTGCACGCGGGTAGCGTGAATGATAATCCCAACCTTGAATTGGTCTATGTCGTAGATCCATTTGAAGAGTCAGCCAAAAAGGTAACTGCCGACTTCGGTGGCAAGGTTGCATCTGACCCTGTTGCAGTCATTAAATCTGGCGAGATCGATGCAGTGATTATTGGCTCACCAACTCCAACTCACGTGCCGCTTCTGCGCGAAGCTATTAACGCTGGAGTCCATGCCTTATGCGAAAAGCCAATTGATCTAGATATTAAGAACGTTGACGAACTTCGTCCTCTTGTAAATTCAGCAAAGACCAATGTCACCATCGGATTTAATCGACGCCAAGATCCACAATTTAAGGCGGTCAAGCGCAAAGTTGAGAACGGGGAAATCGGAAATATTGAACAGGTAATTCTGACTAGCCGCGACCCAGGACCTGCGCCACAGGCATACATTGCGGTATCGGGCGGAATCTTCCGGGATATGACGATTCATGACTTTGATATGGCTCGCAACTTTGTACCCAACATTGTTGAGGTTTCAGCTTTTGGTGCCAATAGCTTCTGTGATTACATCAAAGAAGAAGGCGATTTCGATAATGTCAGCGTTGTCATGAAGGGCGCAAATAATGAGATTGTTACTATCGTAAATTCTCGCCACTCTTCATACGGTTATGATCAACGTATTGAAGTCTTTGGCGATAAGGGAATGTTGCAGATAAGCAACCTGGGCCACTCAACCGTGCAGTTATATAACAAGGATGTCACCACCAGTGGAGAGCCATATATGGACTTCTTCCTCGAGCGCTACGCTGCTTCATACCGCAATGAACTAAAACTCTTCGTTGATGGCATCCAGCAAGGCAAGGTACTTGGATCAACATACGATGATGGTCGCGCTGCACTCATACTTGCTGATGCAGCACACGAATCCGCCCGTACAGGCAAATCAGTCAAAGTTAACCTCAACTAAAATAAGTAGGTGGCCACTTCTCTGAGCAAGACCCAGCGAAGTGGCCTTCTCTTTGCTTTCCTTGGCGTATTTGCTTTCTCGCTTTCGCTTCCATTTACCAAGATGGCCCTCAAGAGTTTTGATCCACTCTTCACCGCATTTGCTCGTCCGGTAATCGCAGCCTGCTTAGCAATTCCACTGATGCTTGCTCTCAAGGTGCCAGCGCTCCCACGACATCTTTGGCGCCCTACGGCTTTCACTGCACTCGGTGCCGTCTTTGGTTGGCCCATTCTGATTGCAATCGCCCTACATCGCACAACATCTGCACATGTTTCTGTCATAGCTGCAGTGATGCCGCTAGTAACCGCAATCATCGCTGTCATCAAAAATAGAAAACATCCGGGTGCTTCATTTTGGGTCGCCTCAACATTGGGAACAGCCCTCTTGGTCTTTTTCTCAATTAGCCGCGGTGGAACTTCTAGCGCCGACCTACTTACAGATTTGATCATTATTGGAGCAGTTATTGCCTCTTCCTATTGCTATGTAGAAGGAGCAGGGCTCACCAATTACTTACCTGGATGGCAAGTTATCTCTTGGGTCGTAGTTATCAGTTTGCCAATAGCGATTCCTGGAACCATCGCTGTTTATCTAGCTACATCTGCGGAATACACGCTCCACCTTGATGCGGTTGTTGGCATGCTGGCAATCGGCTTATCGTCCATGTATTTGGGATTCTTCGCCTGGTATCGCGGTTTACGCGATTTTGGAGTAGCTCATGGCTCTCAAGTTCAGCAACTGCAAGCAATTATGACTCTTGGGTGGTCAGCACTTCTATTAGGTGAGAGCGTTACTTTGACGATGGTTTTATCTGCCATCGGAATTGTTCTCTGTGTTCTTTGGGCGCTCTCAAATGTAAATAAGGTGAGGAACTAACCCAGCAACGGCCGAAGCTCTACCTTGCGATTACAGGC
>CAYWWZ010000048.1:0-8104 GCA_964462495.1 uncultured Candidatus Planktophila sp.
CATATGGATGGAATTCTGGAGAAGGCAGCAGTCAGACGTTTTCAAGAGGCTGCCATCGCTCTTGGAGTAAAGGGTGAAATCAACATCCTTGCTGATACAGCGCGCACTGCCATTGATGCGGCTAACGGGCTTGGGATTGAAGTAGGCCAGATTGCATCTTCGTTGATCTTCAAACTTCCATCAGGAAATCCGCTGCTCATTATTACCAGCGGCCGTCATCGCGTAGATACGGATCTTGTGGCGAAGAATTTAGGAATTGCAGAACTTGGTCGTGCAGATGCCAATTATGTAAAAGAGGTTTCTGGGTATTCCGTGGGTGGCGTCTCTCCTATTGGATGGATATCAACACCAGAGATAACGCTGATTGACGAAGCGCTCAACGACTACGACGTTGTCTGGGCTGCATCCGGGCATCCGCATGCGGTGTATCCAACAAGTTTTGAAGAACTCAAATCGTGCACAGGTGCAACGCCAATGGTTGTCGGTGATTAAGCAAGTAGCTCAGCGAGAAGCTTTTCAACCCGACCTTTTATCTCATCGCGAATTACACGGACTGATTCAATTCCTTGTCCAGCGGGATCATCAAGTACCCAATCTTCATATCGTTTTCCAGGATAGAACGGGCATACGTCACCGCATCCCATAGTGATGACCGCATCTGATTCTTGTACTGCTTCAGGAGTTAAAACTTTTGGGGTGTTATTGGCTATATCGATTCCAACTTCCGCCATAGCTTCAACTGCAACTGGATTGATGGAATCTTTCGGCGCAGAACCCGCAGAGAGAACCTCTACGCGCCCCTTACCAAGTTCGCGCATGAAGCCGGCTGCCATTTGTGACCGGCCAGCATTATGAACACATACGAAGAGAACTGTTGGTTTGCTCATCTATTTTCCTAACTTTGATTTCGCGGTGATGAATGAAAATCCGAGATAGCCAAGGATTGCTCCCAGTAGTTGTGCTGCGATGAATGCTGGGACCGAAGCAATGTCGATTCCCGAAAAAGTGTTAGAGAGACTTCTGGCAATTGTTACAGCAGGATTGGCAAACGATGTAGAAGAGGTGAAGAAATAAGCAGCTCCGATCCACGCAGCGACTAAGCGGGGAATTTTCTTATCTATTCCTTGGTGAACAGCAAGAAAGATTATGAAAATCAGCCCGGCGGAGGCAATTACCTCTCCGAGCAAAAGGTGGCTTCCATTTCTTGCTTTTTGCGATGGATCAAACGCGGAAAGTTCAAACATGAGATTAGCTAAAACTGTCCCAGAAATTCCACCAAAAATTTGGGCAAAGAGAAACCACAAGGTGTCCGAGAGGGTAAGTTCTTTGCGGAAGAACGAAATTCCACTGACAAGTGGATTGAAATGGGCGCCGCTTATTGGCGCAAGCAGCGTAATTAAAATGTAAAGTACAAAAACAGTCGCAATCGTGTTGATAACGAGTTGAATCCCGATATCTGTACTGATGTTGGCAGCCATGATTCCAGAACCAACTACTGTGGCTACAAGTGTCCCTGTCCCGAGAAACTCTGCAAACACCTTCTTCTTCAGCATGGGTATCCTTCAACTATGGAAAGCGCCGCCAACATCACCGTCGCCTACTTTTTCTCGATTAAACGCAAGAATATTCCCTTTGCCTTCTGGAGTATGGCAATAGATCGCATGCGTAGCCGAAAGTTCACCGGGATTTCATTTTCCAAATTACTCGGGACCGGCACGGGTGCAACCTTCACCCCCAGCGATGCAGATTTGCTGCAATGGGGCATGGTGTTAGTGATTGACAAAAATCGTTTAGCTGCCTTCGATCAATCTTCAATAATCAAAGCTTGGCGTAAACGGTCGACTTCAGAATTTCGCGCAGTTATGTCTCCCATTTCATCACATGGTCAATGGTCAAAGCGCGAACCTTTCTCCCCTACCAATTCTTTGAGCAGCCCCGATGCACAGATTGCGGCAATCACTCGTGCGCGAATTAAATGGAACCACAACCTTCGCTTCTGGAAGGCTGTTCCTCCCGTTGTCTCTGATCTGCACTCTGCTCCAGGGTTAATTGCTGCCATCGGAATCGGTGAGGCGCCGATTGGATTACAAGGAACATTTTCACTCTGGGAATCTGCAAAAGCGATCCGCGACTTTGCCTACAAGGGACAGGCTCATCAGGAAGCAATCAAGCAAACCGCTGCGATTGGTTGGTATAGCGAGGAGTTATTTGCACGCTTTGAAATCCTGGAGACTCGTGGCTCAATTGTTAAGAAAGTAGCCAATTAGGGCAGACTTAGCCCATGTCAATCCGCCACTACAACCCGCGTCGCAGACGACGTAGTGGCATTTCGCCGAAGGCGCGTAATCTTTTAGCTGCACTCGTTGGTGCGACTATTCTTTTGCAGATTTCGTATCCACTGGTAGATGACGAACCGCTTCGGCTGGTCACAATTGCAACAGTTCTTGTTTGTGCGTTAGCGATGGTTCTCCATGGCCACCTGAGTTATGGCTTTAAATATTCATCACGCTATCTGCCGATTACCTATGCTTTTGGTCTTGGAATTGAAGCGCTCGGCGTCCATACCGGCTGGCCTTTCGGTGTCTATGAATACGATGCATCACTCGGCGCGCAGCTCTTTGGGGTGCCACTCATTGTTCCTTGCGCTTGGGTCATGATGGTTCACCCATGTCTCTGCGCTGCTCGTCGCATCGCGGGTAATTGGGTATTTCTCTATGGCGGTGCACTTCTGATGGCATGGGATCTCTTTCTAGATCCGCAGATGGTGGCAGCTGGTCGCTGGACATGGGAAGTCACTGGCGCACATGCTCCATTTACGCCAGATATTCCATTATCAAATCCTTTTGGATGGCTTCTTGCTGGCATCTTTATCTCTGGATTGTTAAATCTTGTGCTTCCCCGCGAACGGCGCAAAGAAGGAGCATCGCTGCGCGCGGTGGATGCGCTACTTCTCTGGACGCTTTTTGGCGGCGTCGTTGGCAATTTATTCTTCTTTGATCGTCCCGGGTTAGCAATCTTCGCGGGAGTAATTATGGGATCGCTATTAGCACCATATTTTTTCTCAAGTTGGCTAGGTAGTAAAGAATAGTTGATGTCATCTGTAGCAATTCTTCTAGTCTTTCTAACCTTTCTCATTTGCGTCGTTAATTTTGTCACCATCCGCAAGCCAGAAAATGATGATGCGATAGCTGAATCAGTCACCGTAATTGTTCCCATGCGTAATGAGGCAGAGAACGTTGCTGACTGCATCGCTGCCATAAAGCAGCAGCAAGGTATTTCCAATCTGCACATTATTGTCGTCGATGATTCGTCAACTGACTCCACTCGCGAACTCATTCATGCATCAATTTCCGGAGATTCTCGCTTTTCGGTAATCGAGTCACCTGAACTCCGCACTGGATGGCTGGGAAAGGTATCTGCGCTTCAGGCAGGTTTTTCTGCAGCTCATTCTGAATTTATCGTCACTATCGATGCCGATGTTCGACTTAAGCCAAATGCTCTGATGCGGGCAGTCAACCAGCTCAAAGACCTTTCCCTAGATTTCGTCTCACCTTATCCGCAACAGATTGCTGGAACTTTCAGCGAGAAGTTGATTCAGCCACTCCTGCATTGGTCTTGGATGAGCACAGTGATACTTCGACTAGCAGAACGCTTTCCAATTCGATCAACGGCTATCGCAAATGGTCAATTCTTTGTGGCGCGTAAAGAAGCCCTTGATATTGTCGATGGATTTTCCTCGGTTTCTCATCAGATACTTGATGATATTGAGATTGCACGAACTTTAATTGCCAGTGGTTTCCGCGGAGTGGTGACTGAAGGTTCAGCGATAGCAAAGACTCGCATGTACTCATCATTTAGCGAGCTTCGTAACGGCTATAGCAAATCACTCTGGAAAGCATTTGGTGGGCCAATTGGTTCAGTGATTGCAATACTCTTCATCTTTGCAGTTGGAATTTTCCCACTTTTGTTAGCTCTCAACGGCTATGTTGTAGGTATCGTTACTTACTTACTCTCGGTGCTCACTCGTGAGTTGAGCGCGCTTCGCTCCCGTAGTAATCCGATCTATGCCTTTTTGCATCCGCTTTCCTCAGCGCTCTTGATATATCTCATCATCTATTCGTGGAGCAAACGTGGAAATGTACAGTGGAAGGGTCGCACTGTATGACAGGCCATGTAGGAAAAGTTGCTCGGCCAGAGGAGATTGCCGTCATCGGAGCGGGTATTGGTGGGCTATGTACCGCTGCGCGCTTAGCAAAAGCTGGCCACCGCGTCACAATCTTTGAAGCATCCAATCGCACTGGTGGTAAATGTCGTACCGAATGGATTGGTCGATACGCCTTTGATACTGGCCCGTCTCTCCTCACGCTCCCTGCTGTCTACCGCGATTTTTTTCAACGTACTGGTGACGTAATGGGACGAGTGCTTGAAATTGAGGAGGTCAATCCTTCCTTTGATTACCGCTTCCACGATGGAAAGTCCGTGAAGTTTGCCAACTTGTCTCGCAAAAAGACGCTGGCAGCAATCGCAGAATCTTTTGGTGACGCTAGCGCCGCAGAATGGGAGCGTGCCATGTTGCGCGCCGAATCCATGTGGGATGTTTCGCGTGAACCTTTTATTGAATCGGAGTTGAAATCTCCACTTTCACTCTTGAAGCGCCCACGGGTTCTCCGGGACTTAGCCACTATCGCTCCATGGAAATCACTTCGTGGTCTCAACCTACAAAGCCCGTACTTGTCGAAGATTATGGATCGCTACGCAACCTACAGTGGTTCTGATCCCCGATTCGCACCTGCTGTACTTTCTACAATCGCCTTTGTCGAAGAAGCTTTTGGCGCTTGGCATATCAAGGGTGGAATTGGCACCTTAGCTGAGAAAGTAACCGAGCGCTGTGAAAAATTGGGTGTCACAATTAATCTCAACTCATACGTATCAGAGATTACCCATGAAGGTAATCGCATAAACGGCATTATTGTCGATGGCCAAAACCGCCCGTTTGATCGAGTTGTGGCAAATATTGATGCGCATGTCCTCTACAAAGAGTTACTGCCTACAAACCGCACCGCTAAGAAAATTGCACGTACCCTTGCAAAATCTGAGCCATCGCTGGCTGGATTTTCCATGCTGTTAGGGCTCAAGCCCAGTTCAGCGCCAGCCTTATCGCATCACACAATTTTATTTCCAGAAGATTACGATGCTGAGTTTGAATCGATCTTCACAACAAAAACTCCGGTAGAGAAGCCCACCATTTACATCTGTGCACCCCAAGACCCTTTGATGGTCAAGGATGCCGGGCATGAAGCTTGGTTCGTTCTAGTTAACGCTCCACGGCACAGCGCTAATGGTGATGGCTTTGATTGGAGCGATAAAGATTTTGTACAACGGTATGCCAACAGCATTATTAATCAGATTGAAGAGCGCAGAATTTCTATACGCGATCGACTAGAGGTGTTGGAAATTCGCACCCCTCTTGATTTACAGAACACTGTGCATGCACCTGGTGGTTCGATTTATGGAACTTCCAGCAACGGAGCCCGTTCAGCTTTTTCTCGCGCCAAGAACCGTTCGCCCATAAAAGGGCTCTATCTCGTTGGCGGCTCTGCGCATCCGGGCGGCGGACTTCCGCTTGTGGGGCTCAGCGCAGAAATTGTGGCTAACGCAATTTTAGAAAGATGAGGCGCATTACCTGCCCAAAACTCCACAGCAACATCGCTAAGAATGCGTACGAGATGATGAGCAGTCCAGGAATATCAAAGATATAAAAAATTAGCGCGAATGCCATAAAGATTGCCCGCACTGGTCTTTCAGTGACTGTGACTACTCCGACTTCATGATGTCCAAGTGATGCCATACGTGCCCGCGCATATTCTTGAACTGATGCCACCATCCACATTGTGATTGCTAGCCATGCTGGAATGCCAATTCGCCAGCCCATATAAAGCCACAAGGCTTCAGATATTCGATCAGCAAGCGAATCAAGGAGTGCGCCCCATTGGCTATCGCGTTCTTGCACAATTGCCACACTTCCATCAATGCCATCAAAGAAGAGTGAGACTGCAAGTAACAGTAAAGCAATTGCGGCATAGGTCGACAGAGCCATCGCGATAGCTGTCAGCAGACCAAAGAGAGTCAAAACATTTGGTGTAACACGTATGGCGGTGCAGACGCGGGCTGCCTGATAGGAAAAGGCAAGCCACCCTCCGATAACACCTTCTGTATCAGCGCCTCCGTGGAGCTTGCTCCACCTCTGCTTAAATTCTTTCTCTGTCAGAGCCATCTCAACTACCGCAAATCTTTGAGCTGAGAGTAAATTTCACGAGTCGCCGTTGAAGTATTCATTGTGTAAAAGTGAAGCCCTGGGGCGCCGGCAGCGAGCAATTCTTGGCAGAGCTTGGTTGCAATTTCAACGCCTAGTTTGCGAACATCATCTGGGTTACTTTCAACTTTTGCAAATGCTTCCGAAACTTTTGCTGGGATAGGAGTGCCACTTAACTCGGCCATACGATTGAGTTGTTTGACATTTGTGACCGGTAAAATTCCGGGAATAATCGGTAGAGCTGATCCCTTGGCGGCCAATTTATCAACCAAGGATTTCCATTTTTCAACTTCGAAAAAGAATTGCGTTGTGGCAAATGTTGCGCCTCTTCGCTCTTTTTCTATCAAAACATCAACATCACGGGATAAGTCGTTGCCAGATGCTGGATGGCCATCCGGAAATGCAGCAACTCCAATGGTGAATCCCCCAAATTCAGCAGCGAGAGTTACTAACTCATCTGCATGATTGAGTCCACCGGGAGTTGTCACCCATGGAGCTCGTGGTCCACCAGTTGGATCTCCACGTAAGGCCAAGATGCTCTTAATTCCAGCTTCACGATACTTTCCCAAAATTTCCAAAAGTTCATCTCGAGTTGAACCAACGCAGGTCAAATGTGCAACAGTTGGGATATGGGTGCGTGCTGTGATTTCGGAGGTAATGCGAATTGTGCGGTCTCTCGTGGAACCACCTGCGCCATAGGTCACAGATATGAAATCTGGAGCTATCGATTCAAGTTGTGACATTGCAGCCCAGAGACGTTCTTCGCCCTCGACATCTTTGGGAGGAAAAAACTCAAAGGAGTAGGTCAGTTGTTTCTTCAGACTGCGCATCTCCACTGCGTCAGGGTACCTTTTCTCCGTGGATAAAGAGCTCTCACATAGCGCAACAGCGGTGCGCGATGCTGTCAAAGAGGAGTTGCGCCTTTATCTACAGGACCAACGCACCTATCTGACCAATATTGCATCTGAAATGGTTCCAGTTTGCGATGCCCTTGAAGATTATTTACTTGAAGGTGGAAAACGACTTCGCCCACTTTTTGCATATGCCGGATATATGGCTGCAGGACTCACTCCAGGTAAAGCTGAAATTCGCGCTATGGCAAGCCTCGAACTTCTTCAGGCCTGCGCACTTATTCATGATGATTTGATGGATGGTTCCGATACGCGACGTGGTAAGCCAGCTATTCACCGCCACTTTGAAAATTTGCATCGTCAAGGTGCCATGGCTGGAGCAGCTGAGCAATTTGGAGAGGCCGCTGCTGTTCTCTTAGGTGACTTGGCGCTGGTCTGGTCTGACCAAATGTTGCACAACTCTGGCATCTCCCAAAAGTCTCTCTCTGCAGCGCTTCATATCCATGATGAAATGCGCATTGAGCTTATGGCTGGTCAATACCTTGATGTACGTGAAGCAGGTGAACGCGAACATAGCGTGGAGCGTTCATTACGCATCGCACGTTATAAGTCAGGAAAATACACAATCGAAAGACCGCTTCATCTCGGCGCAGTAATGGCACGACCAGATGCTTCAGAAAATTCTGATCTTCTCAAGGCGCTTTCTGCATATGGCCTTCCGCTCGGAGAAGCATTTCAGTTACGCGATGATTTACTGGGAATTTTTGGAGATCCCGAGACTACCGGAAAACCAGCTGGTGATGATTTGCGCGAAGGAAAGCGCACGGTGCTGATAGCGATGACTCTCGAAAAGGCGCAAGGGGCGGCTCGCACTGAATTAGAAATTAATCTAGGAAATCCGGCGCTCTCACCCGAAAAGATAGATTCACTCCGCACTCTC
>CAYWWZ010000049.1:0-7927 GCA_964462495.1 uncultured Candidatus Planktophila sp.
GTGCGCCACAAGGGTGGCATCGAGTTAAGTAGAACACTTCCGTATCTTTTGGTGACGATTCGAGAGTCAAGAATTGCAACTACTCCCCGATCATCGATACTTCTGATTAAACGCCCTGTACCTTGCGCCAAAAGTAACGCTGCCCGTGGCACCGATACCTGCATAAATCCACTTCCCCCTGATGCATCTGCTAGCGATGATCGAGCAGACATCACGGGTTCATCTGGACGCGGAAAGGGAATGCGATCGATGGCAACCAAGATGCAGGAATTTCCAGGAACATCAACGCCCTGCCATAACGACATGGTCCCCAAGAGAATGGATGTTTCATCTTTTGCAAAACGTTCCACCAAAGGACCGACGGCATCACCGCGTTTTTGGGTAATGATGGTGATAGGTAAATCAACTAACACTTTGCGCAGATGGGCATCAGCAGCTTCTACTCCACGCCAAGAGCTAAAGAGTGCCAAGGTGCGACCGCCAGCAGCATCGATGAGTTCGCCGAGTTCATCAAGGACCTCTTGGCTTGGACCATCTCTGCCTGGTTCGGGTAGATGCTTAGGCATATAGAGAACGCCCTGATTTGCAAAATCAAAAGGTGAGCCCACATCTAACATCTGCACATTGGCAGGGTCGATATCACCATCGCTATTTTCTTGATCGGTATCTGTTCCAACAACAAAACCAATGCTGCGCGCCATCGCATCGAAACTATTTCCCACGGTGAGAGTTGCGGAAGTGGCAATCACAGGGCTCTTTGTTAATAAATTAGCGCGTAATACATGCGAGACTGAAAGTGGCGCAAGATGCAGCGTTGAAAAAGTTGGCTCGTACCAGAGCACATGTTCATCGCCCATCTTCAAGAGCTTGCTAGCGGTAGTTGCAATCTCATTGACCGCACCTTTTACTCTCGCTCTCTCGGCATTCTCATCTGGATCGATGATGTCATCATCTGCGCTAATCAGTTGAACAACAGCCGTTGCTGCCTCTTTTAATCGGCGAATAGGAGCTTCGAGCGCTGCTGGAATCTCTTCGAGGCGACCTTGCGCTGAAAAATCGCCCTTAATCTCTTCGCCGTAATCGGACATGGCGTCATCAAAACTATCTGCCGCGTTGGTTAGCGCATCGGAAGCTTTGCCCGGAAGATATTTACGAGCCATCGCAGCTGCTCGTTGCACTCGCCCTGCAGTGAGTTCTTCAGTGACTGCTTGCGTGGTGCGGTCCATAAATTCGTGCGCTTCATCCAAGATCACCGCATCACGTTCAGGCAAAATCGGGTGCGAATCTACAATTTCGATTGCCAACAAGGTGTGGTTGGTAACGACAACATCTGCCTCTTGGGCGTGCGCCTTTGCTTTCGCTGCAAAGCATTGCGACCCCCAGGCGCATGAATCTGCGCCTACACATTCGCGACCAGATAGTGAATTAGCGGCCCAGACTCTGCGATCTACTTCAGGAGCATCATCGCGATCACCCGAAACTCCAGGTGTCTTAGCCCATGCGATTAAGCGCTTGGCATCTTTCTCTAAATACGATGCTTCAAGTAAGAGTTCGCCATCAGGATCAGGTTCGTCGGCATTCATCTTCTGAAGACAGACGTAATTACCGACACCTTTATAGATGCCGTAGGTAATGGATCTCCCTAAGGCTTTTTCTAAAGCTGGCACAACAGCAGGTAAATCGCGCTCAACAAGTTGGCGCTGTAAGGCAAGCGTTGCTGTCGCCACCAATACTTTTCGACCATGCACAAGTGCAGGTACCAAATAAGCCAGCGATTTACCAGTGCCAGTTCCTGCCTGCACCATCAGGTGATGGCGATCGGTGAGCGCATTTGCGACAGCTTCAGCCATCTCAATCTGACCTTCACGAGGCTGACCACCAATTGCGGCAACTGCTGCATCGAGGGCTTTACGCACTTCGGCAGAAAGATTGCTCACATGTGGCACTTTAACCCCTTCATTGCAATACTGCTGGCATGTTAACAACGCGCACCTTAGGCCCATTCACAATCCCCGCAATTGGCTTGGGATGTATGCCACTTTCTGGAATGCCACCTAGTAAGGCATGGATACTGGATGAACGTGATAAAGCGATTGGCGTTGTGCAAGCCGCTCTTGATGCAGGTGTGCGACTACTTGATACCGCAGATCTCTATGCTCCCACCTGGAACACCATCGGCCACAATGAAGTACTTGTCATGGAGGCGCTGCGCACTTGGAGCGGTACCCCAGAACAGAAGAGCGAAGTTGTCGTAGCCACAAAAGGTGGTTCAACGCGCACCCCACTCGAAGGTGATTGGTTTGGAGTAAGAGGTCGAAATGCTTCTGAGACTTACCTTTATCGCGCCGTTGAGGCATCGGCTGCCCGCATGCAACTTTCAAAAATCAAACTCTGGCAACATCATCGCCTCAACCACACGATGCCTTTCGAAGAACAATTTGAAAATGTTATGAAATTAAAAGCCCATGGCATCGTTGAAAATATTGGGGTAAGTAATTACAACGCAGAACAGTTGCGGCGCGCTATAAAAATTGGCGGCACACCTGCGCAAGGCGGTCTGGTCTCGGTACAGAATGAATGGTCACCCCGTTCACGCAACAATGCAGAGGTCCGCGACATCTGCGCCGAATATGGCATCGCCTTCTTGCCCTGGTCTCCGCTAGGCGGAATCGATAACGCCGATAATTTAAGTAGCGCCCACTTTGCCGCTTTTGATGAGGTCGCACGTAGGCACAGCGTCTCGCGCTTTGCTATCGCCATCGCTTGGCATCTAGCGACTTCGGCGCAAGCAATTCCGATTCCGGGTGCAACCAGGAAGGAATCCATTCTCGATAACGTCACCGGCCTCAGCGTTCAGCTGAGCGCTGCCGATCTGGCGCTCTTAAACGATTCCCTGCCACCCAATCCGCCGCTGGATGAACTCTTGATTCCGCAGCCACCTTTTCGAGACTAGAGAGGAAAGTAGTTGAAATTTCAACTACTTTCTGTTAACCTCTTCTCATGACGTCGTTACCTGCTCTCTACATCGGCCATGGCGCTCCCATGCTGCTTGATGATCCCTTGTGGTCATCAGAAATTGCAGCGATGACTGAGAAATTTGAAAAGCCAAAGGCAATCTTGATTGTTTCTGCGCACTGGGAATCAGCCCCGATTTCCATCTCATCTCCTGTGGCAGGCACGCCCTTGGTCTATGACTTCAGTGGCTTTGCTGCAAAGTATTATCAAATGACGTACGAAACACCGGATGCAACAGCTCTGGCTACTCGCATCGCAGCGATGATGCCCGATCATCAGAGCGTTCACCAATCAAATCGCGGTTTAGATCACGGCGCATGGGTTCCACTCAAAATTATGTATCCCGATGCAGATATTCCAGTTATTCAAATGTCGATGCCAACATCAGATCCTGGAACTCTCATTGAACTTGGAAAACGTCTTCGCCCATTGCGAGAAGAAGGTGTCTTGATTGTTGGCTCTGGCTTTATGACACATGGTCTGCCCTACCTACGCGATTGGTCCATCAACGCCACAGCTCCTGGTTGGTCCGCCGAGTTTGATACCTGGGCAAAGGAAGCGCTATCGCGCGGTGATGTTGAAACGCTCGCTGCCTATAAAGATTTAGCGCCCGCAGTGAAATATGCGCATCCAACGGTCGAACATTTCACACCACTCTTTGTCACACTTGGCGCTGCAACATCAGCAGAGGCTGCGCCAGAGACCTTGATTGAAGGTTTCTGGATGGGGCTATCAAAGCGCTCTCTTCTTGTTGCTTAAGGTGTAGCGATTAATGCAGATCTGAATCTGCCGGACCTTCGCTCCATGAAGTAAATGTTCCAACCAAACCTGCGCGTGACGGTGCACAGATCAGTGGCCCCGCCTTCCATGTACGTGCAGGATCAAGGGGTGCAACGCGCACCAAGCGCATATCTCCATCGCATCCGGCGCGCACTGTGACAGCATCTCCACTGCGGCTGACGCGAACAGTAACTTCTTTGCCCACCCACTCGGATACTCGTCCGGTAGACCAATCTGACATTGTGGCGGTAACAACCGCTCCAACCTGCGGATAACCATCGCAGAATTCGATTGCTGCCTTAATCCAATTCTCATCATCGCTAGAGATGAAGATTCCACAATGATCAAACTGCTCTGCATAATCCAAGATAAAGGAGACTTCCATCGAACTATCTTGTGGGAAATCCTTGAGCAGAGCATGGCCATCGTTATGGATAAATCCGTAGGAGGTAATGCGCCACCAGTCGCTCTTGTCAGCCGCTTCTACGAGCAGCGCACCGTTCTTTTCAGAGATAGAAACTGGTTCTCGCGTCCAGGTGCCTGCTGACCACGCGACTGAATTCATAACTGCTCCTTAAAGTTGAAGTAGCGATAGCGCAGCAATCGCGCTATCGAAGCCTTTATCTTCTTTACTGCCTGGGCGACCACATCGCGCAATCGCTTGGTCGAGATTTTCGCACATTAATACGCCGTAACCAATAGGTTTGGAGAACTTTAACTGCACATCAATCACACCTTGCGTGACCCCTTGGCAGACATAATCAAAATGTGGAGTTTCACCTTTGAGTACCAATCCCACGGCTACAACAGCATCGAAACCTTTCTCAAAGGCTTTCTGTGCAGCCAGTGGAATTTCAAAGGAGCCAGGAACATAAATAGTTTCAATCTGCGCTACCTCTGCTCTTTCTAGCGCGCGAGTAGCACCAGCGATGAGGTCATTACAGATATCTAAATGCCAGGATGAAGAGATGATGGCAACCTTTGCGCGTGGCGCTTTGGGAACCGCTATTTCAGGTGCGTGACCAGCCATTACTTTCCTCCTTGAGATGTTGTGCCAAGTCCAAGGTGTCCAAGACGCTGCGACTTAGTTTCGAGGTACTTCTTATTAAATTCATTTGCTGCAACCTGCAGCGGGACCTGCTGACAGGCGATGCCACTTTCAGCTACCGCCTTCACCTTTTCGGGGTTATTGGTCAGCAGCTGAATAGAGTGCAGCCCGAGATTCTTGAGGATGGAGATCGCCTCCGACCAATCGCGCGAATCAACGGAATGTCCTAACTCTAAATTGGCATCGACTGTATCGAGTCCTTCGTTCTGCAAGATATAGGCCTTGAGTTTCTCAGTCAGGCCAATTCCACGACCTTCGTGATCGCGCAGATAGAGAATGTAGCCATAGCCATGTTCTTGAATCATCGCCATTGATTTATGTAACTGCTCACCGCAGTCACAACGCTGTGAGTCAACGACATCACCGGTAAAGCATTCCGAATGCAGGCGTACAAGCGGGGTCTTATCCCCTGATCCATAGCGCATCACTACTTGCTCGCGATGCTTCAGCGATGGATAGGTGGCTAAGTTCCAGAGCCCAGTTTTGAGTTGCACATCTACCCATTCAAATTCATAGCGCGGATAGGTAAGTACCTTGGGAAGCGGCTCGAGTTTTTCTTGATAGCTCTTGATTTCAGCGATTGAAATGATTGGAATCTGGTGTTCTTCTGCAAAGGCGGTCAAGGTTGCACCACGCGCCATAGATCCATCTGCTGCAACAATCTCGGAGAGCAAGGCAGCTGGATAGCCACCAGTTAACTCAGCGAGTGCAATACCTGCTTCGGTATGTCCAACGCGTGCTTGTAATCCGCGACGATGTGCAATCAACGGAAATATGTGGCCTGGTCTAATGAAATCAGTGTCGCGACTTGTCGCGCTACCTAGCGCGCGAATCGTTGCGGTGCGCTCTTGAGCGCTGACACCAGTGGTGAGGCCTTCCGCTAAATCAACAGAGACAGTGAAGGCTGTTTTGCGCGCATCTTGATTCTGCTCCACCATGTATGGAAGTCGCAAGCGATAGGCGTGCTCTGCAGTGATTGCTACACAGAGAATTCCTGTTGTGTGGCGAACTATGAAAGCAGTCTTTTCGGTGGTGGCATGTTCGGCCAACATGATGAGGTCGCCTTCATTTTCGCGATCGTAATCATCGACCACAATAACCATTTCGCCTCGTCTGAAACGATCGAGGGCAGCGAGAAAATTACTTTCCATCGATAGCTCCTTTATTGATTAAACGCTCTACATACTTTGCCAATATATCTACTTCCACATTGACAAGATCTCCGGACTTTTTTCCACCGAGATTTGTCTTCGCTAAAGTCTCTGGAATAAGCCAGACGGTGACCACATTTGAACCATCTTCGAGAGAGCCTACGGTCAGCGATACGCCATCAAGAGTGATGGAACCTTGTGCCACAACATATTTCATCAACTGCTCTGGAATGGTGACATCACATTGCGCCCACTTTTCGCCAGGTACTAATTGCAGAACAGTGGCCACACCATCGACATGGCCTTGCACGATATGTCCACCCATCCGCATATCCATCTGGGCAGCAAGTTCGAGGTTTACCTGTGATCCAACTTCAACTCGCGACAGCGAAGTCAGATTGAGAGTTTGCACCATCACATCGGCGGTAAATGAATCAGCAGTCAGTGATGTTGCTGTCAGACAGACCCCGTTAACGGCAATCGAATCCCCCACTGCTAACCCGGCAACGGATTGTGGCGCGCTGATCGAGAAAATGGCCGAACTTTCGCCGCGAGTAATTGCAGTGATGGTGCCAAGTTCAGTGACAAGTCCAGTAAACATTTAACGTCCCCTCACTACGTAATGGGATTTCACATCGCCACCAAATCGAGTAACCGAGAGCAGCTCGAGTTCTATGTGATCTTCTAGCGTTGAAATACCTAAGTGGCTGACAAATTCCTTACCTGCGCCCAACATCTTGGGGGCTTGATAAATAATCAATTCATCAATTTTTCCTGAAGCCATCAGCGCCGATCCCAAGGTTGGACCCGCTTCGACCAACACTTGGTTAAAGCCCTCATCGGTAAGAACTTTGATGAGCTCTGGAATTGATTTTGATTTCACCATAATGGTTCTAGCTTGATCATCAAAGACTTTATGTGTGGCAGGAACTTCTTGTTCGCCACAAACGATTCTTACCGGACGGGCTCTGTGTCCACGCGGGATTAAATGTGGGTTATCTACCAACGCAGTATTTGTGCCAATGACAATGGCATCAGATTGTGCACGCAATAGCTGCACATCCTCGCGGGATTCAGGGCCAGTAATCCATTGTGAAGTGCCATCACTTGCTGCCACTTTACTGTCGAGAGTTGTAGCCACTTTCCAGATCATCAGTGGTCGACCTGTGCGCTCTTTATGTAACCAAGCGCGTTGTATAAATTCCAACTCAGCAGATTCGTGGTGTTCGACAATGATCCCAGCGCCACGCAGTTTGTCGCCTCCCCCGGCTGCGATGGGATTGGGATCGCTGACTGCATAAATAACCTTTGCGATACCTGCTTCGATGATTGCATCAACACATGGTGGGGTCGTACCTGTATGTGCACATGGTTCGAGTGAGACAACCATCGTGGCGCCGCGCGCTGCGTTGCCAGCTTTCTTTAACGCAATTACTTCAGCATGATCGAAAGAAGTAGTGCGGTTATGGAAACCATCAGCGATGAGTTTTTCATCTGCGCTATAGATTGCAGCAGAGACATTTGGGTTGGGGGTACTCACACCCAAGCCGGCACGGCTGAGCGAGCAGAGATGCGCGTAGGCAGCATCGATAAACATGGTGCACCGATTCCGCTGTTATCTCTCATCCGGACTTTAACCGTCGGTCTCAGAATTTCACTGAGTCAACCGCCCATTGGATATGTGCGGGTCGCGGACTTTAACCGCCGGTTCGAAATTACATCGACCCCGTTAACAACAGCCCTAATTCTAGTGCAGTTTGCAGAATGCAAAAACCCCGCCCAATGGGCGGGGTTTTTGAACGGGGTCGGGATAAGTTTTGCTTAACTGCAACCGGATGTGTTGCCACAACCTTCGCATACGAAGCATGCACCT
>CAYWWZ010000050.1:0-7886 GCA_964462495.1 uncultured Candidatus Planktophila sp.
CCTGGCGTCCGCCAGCTTTAACGATTGCGTACATGCTCATTGCCTCAGTTCTTCTCATTATTTATAGCGCCCAGACCAGTGGCTGGAGCAGACGCTAAGGGTACGGATTTCGCACCCTGTGGGTCAAATCAGGTCGGAAGTTATGCGGTAATAACCCCGGAACTCGCAGCCCGGCGACGGCGTTTTGCCTTGGGGGCTGGTTCAGTAGCTTCTGCTGATTCCTGAAGATCCTGAGGAGAAGTTTCTGCATTAAGGACTTCTCTAAATTCTGCGTCAGTTGCACCTTCCTCGTCTACGTCAGGGTGATGAGCGCTCTGTGAATTTACTTGTGGCATTGGCGCCTTCATCTTTACTGGCTCCATATGTATATGAATTCCACGACCATTACATGAATCACATGTAGTGGAGAATGCCTCGATGAGTCCTTGGCCAACGCGTTTGCGAGTCATCTGAACAAGTCCCAGAGATGTAACTTCTGCAACCTGGTGCTTTGTGCGATCGCGACCCAAACATTCAACTAAGCGACGTAGAACAGCATCTCGGTTGGACTCTAGAACCATGTCGATGAAGTCAATGACAACGATTCCACCTAAGTCACGCAAGCGCAATTGGCGTGCGATTTCTTCGGCCGCTTCCAAGTTGTTTTTGGTAACCGTCTCTTCAAGGTTTCCACCCTTACCGATGAACTTTCCAGTATTAACATCGATAACGACCATGGCTTCGGTGCGGTCGATAACAAGAGAACCACCTGATGGAAGATAGACCTTGCGATCAAAAGCCTTAGCGAGTTGCTCTTCAACTCGGTAATCAGCGAAGAGGTCTCCCTTGCCAGAGTACTTTTCAATTTTCGCAACAAGTTCGGGAGCGATAGAGCCAAGGTATGAAGTGATTTCATTCCAGGCTTCATCACCTTGAATAATCAGCTTACGGAAATCTTCATTAAAGATATCGCGAATAACACGCACCGCAAGATCTGGTTCTGAAAGAAGGAGAGCTGGTGCATGGAAGTTTGGATTTACTGATTTCTGGTAAATATCTTCCCATTGTGCCTTCAAACGTTCGACATCCGCAGTGAGCTCAACTTCAGATACGCCTTCTGCTGCAGTACGGACGATGACGCCAGCTTCTTCAGGAATAAGTGTCTTGAGGATTGCCTTAAGGCGAGTGCGCTCAGATTCTGGAAGGCGCTTAGAGATTCCGCTCATTCCTCCACCAGGCACATACACAACGTATCGACCTGGAAGTGAAATTTGGCTGGTAAGACGTGCGCCCTTTTGGCCAATCGGATCTTTTGTTACTTGAACTAAAACAGGTTGGCCAGTTTTGAGCACCATTTCAATTTTGCGTGGTTCAGATTCAGAGATGCCCGCTGCGTCCCAATTTACTTCACCGGCATAAAGAACTGCATTGCGGCCCTTTCCGATATCAACGAAGGCTGCTTCCATGGAAGGCAGAACGTTTTGAACGCGACCAAGATAGACGTTTCCGACATAAGAAACGTTGGCATTTCGGTTGACGTAGTGCTCAACCATGACGTTATCTTCAATAACTGCAATCTGAATTCTGTCTCCAATTTGGCGGACAACCATTTCGCGGTCAACATTTTCGCGACGAGCCAAAAATTCTCCATCAGTGATGATGGTTCCGCGGCGACGATACGGTTCGCGATACTCGCGAGATTCGTTACGTCCTCGATCACGGTCACGACGATTACGCGTGCCGCGTTCAGATCGATCACGGGCTGGGCGATCATTCTTTTCTCGAACTTCGCGAACCTTAACTACTGTAATGACGCCATCTTCATCGATGACTTCTCCTGGTGTTACGCCTTCTCCTGTTGCGCGACGGCGACGACGGCGACGATGAGTTGTACCCTCTGCCCCATCTTCTGCTGCATGGTCAGAAGAATCTTCATCATCCTGTGAAACCTCGTTATTTACTGCATCATCACCTTGTGGCTTGCGACGTCCGCGGCCTCCGCGACGACGGCGGCGATTGCGACCACCGCGTGAATCTGCATCATCACCATCTGCGCTTGCCACATCATCAGGCTCGGCGCTCTTGTCTTCGTCCAACTTCTTAGCGCTCGATTTTGTAGCGCGTTTAGGGGCAACAACTTCGGCTGCCTGAAAGATAGGAACTGGAATTGCGGGAGCTTTCTTACCGCTCACCTTTGCAGCCGCTGGGGCTGTTTCGGCTACAACTTCTGGAGAAGTAGTTGGTTCTTCAACCTTTGACTTACCTTTTGATTTCTTGACCGCGCGCTTACGCGGTGATTTTGGCTCAATAGCCATGGCACCAAATCCTTTAGCGCATATCTACAAAAGTGATATGCATTCTCGTGGCCCGCTGCGAAAACTCCCAATCGGAAACTTACGTGACGAGCAAATCTTCTGTTTAGTCCGCCGCAGGCGCGATAAGGATCGCTGGCCGCGCTGAACTGTTGGCCTAAGTATGGCAGATAAATCTGCCTGAACCCTATTTTGAGCGTGAATTAGCCGCGACGGCTGGCGTGGACATTCTGTAGGAGCCCGAATCCGATCAGATTGGCAAACATGCTTGATCCACCATATGACATGAATGGAAGCGGGACCCCTGTCATCGGCATCAACCCCAAAGTCATTCCGATATTTTCAAATATTTGAAATGCAAACCATGCGACAACCCCCGTTGAAACCAAGGTTCCATAGGGGTCGGTAGATCTTCGTGCAATTGATAAACCACGCATCAGCACAATGAAAAGCAAGAAAAGAATAAATCCGCTACCGATGAATCCCAACTGTTCACCAGCAACCGTAAAGATAAAGTCAGTCTGTTGTGCAGGAACGAAACGTCCGCTGGTTTGGGGTCCATCAAAAAGACCCGTGCCCAAGAGTCCGCCAGATCCAACAGTGATGCGTGCTTGTCGCAACTGATACCCAGCGCCTTGCGTATCCGCATTGGGATCAACAAAAGTTTGCAGTCTCTTTATCTGGTACTCGCTAATGACACCAGCTTTGGTCGCGACAAATCCCCCGATGACAGCAACTAATAAAAGTCCAACAATCCAACGAGTAGGTGCACCTGAGACTGCAATGATGGTGACAACTGCGGCGCTAATGATGAAGACAGTCCCCATATCTGGCTGCAGGAGAATGAGGAAAATTGGAATCGCTGCAACACCAAGAGCTTTGAGAACATCCTGATTACTAGGCTCATCACTTGTGTGTGTGCGTTCAGAGAGCAACATTGAAATACCAATGATGATTGAAATCTTTGCAATTTCAGCTGGTTGTATCTGAAAACCTAGAGGCAAAGAGATCCAAGCTTGTGCACCGTTGATTTCAGACCCAATTCCAGGGATGAGAACGAGAATGAGCCCGAATACGCCAAGTCCCCAAATAAATGGCGTATAGGCGCGAAGTAAACGATAATCAATAATCGTTGTTCCCCAAGCTAGTGCAAGTCCAATTACGATGTTGATGACGTGGCGCTTGAGGTAATACTCAGGATCTAAACCATTTGCGGAATACCAATCGCGCGTTGCAGCATAGACAAGCAGCGTTCCAATAAAGAGGAGCGCACCAACTGCGGCAGTCAGAATAGGATCAAAACCTGCAAAGAAAGATGGGCGATGTGCTCGTCTATAGGGGTTGCGATTGAGGAAGGTACTCATCTCTTCACCTCCGCCTTTGAAGTTGGGCTCGCGCTCACTGCTTTGCCAGGATTGAGAATAGAGGGTTTCGGTTTTGTCGCAGGGGAAATGCGAGGTAGTGATGTAGGGGGCTTACCTTGCGGAAACAGAGCAAGTTCTGGCTTAAGAACTCGACCCTGCACACCAAAGAGAGCTTCAAAGATCTGTCGCACTCCTAGACCTGAAGTGCTCGCACCGAATCCACCTTGGCTCACCATCATTACCACTGCATATCGTGGTTTATTTGTTGGAGCATAGGCGGCGTACCAAGATGTATCAGACTTCAGTGTGCCATTTGGATTTCTACCAAAAACTTGTGCAGTTCCTGTCTTGCCGGAGGTTTGAATTGGAAAACCACTAAAAACTCCAGCAGAAGTACCTGTAAGAGTGACTTCATGCAGCGCATCTTGTAACAGTTTAAGGGTGACAGGATCTACTCCAATATCACCCAGATTTTCTGATGTGAACTTCTTCAACACGGTGCCATCTGATTTCACAATTGCTTTAGCTACCGTTGGTTTCCAAATAGTTCCACCGTTTGCAATAGCGGCATACATCTGTGCCAGCTTCAAAGGAGTTATCACTGTATCTCCCTGTCCGATGGAGAAGTTGACGGCATCACCTGCGCGAATCTTGTCCCCATCGAGGCAATTTTCACGTGCCAACTCAATCAAGAAAGGAGTCTGCGCAGATTTTTTGGTTCGTTCTTTATAGTTGCAGTAGAAATCTTTATTCTGGCTGTACCAATCCTTACGCCATTGTCGATCAGCCAAGCGACCAGCTGACTCAGAAGGTAGATCAATGCCAGTTTTAACGCCTATTTGGAAGCGTTTTGCAGCGTTAAAGAAATAGTCATTGGCGTTTGACTTCGGACGTAAGCCACCATCGCGGACCCATTCGTCGTAAGCGATTTGGTACCAGATGGTGTCACATGAAATAGCCATCGCCTTCTTTATTGACAGCGAACCTTGGGCCTTTCCTTCAAAGTTTCTGAAGGCACGCGTTCCTACTTGTACCTGTGAAGGGCAGGCATAGTTCTTTGTTAAGTCATAACCTGCGTCAGCGGCAGCAACTAATGAAACAGCCTTAAACGTGGATGCAGGTGCATAAAGCCCTTGCAAGACACGGTTGAGCGCTGGCACGCCAGTCTTTTCACTAAATAGATTGCGCGCTTGTTCAACGCTCAGTCCACGTTCAAAAGCATTTGGGTCAAAGGTGGGATGCGAAGCAAGCGCCAAAACTTGTCCGTTGCGTACGTCCATAACAACTGCAGCACCGCCATCTGCTGGAAATCCAAGACCGCGTGCGCGCTTGACTGCATCTGCCAATGCTTTTTCAGATGCCGCTTGCAAACGAAGATCAAGGCTTGTGACAAGATGAGAGCCAGCAACAGGTTGAGTTGTTTCACGAGTTGTTGTTACCGCCTCTGTGCGATCGACAATGAAGGTCTTTATTCCTGGAACGCCACGAAGATAGGAGTCATACATAACTTCAAGACCAGCTTTACCAATGGATTCAGAACGGAAGTACGTTCTTCCATTTTGACCAGATAAATCTTCTTCAGTCAGAGGGCCTACGTAGCCAAGTACATGTCCCCCATTGAGTCCTAAAGTTGAAGGGTAACTTCTAATTGCAATAGGTGATGCTGTAATTCCGGGATAGCGATCAGGGCGTTCCACAATGCGTAGGGCTAATTGGGGATCTGCTTCCTTAGTAATTGGGATGGGCTGAAAGCGCGATCCAGTCCAACATCCAGCTTTCTCACCTTTCGGAAGTTCGCCACATAAGCGCGTGCGTTGCCAGACATCTGCATAATTCAGACCCAGTAGGTTCACTAAATCGCGGAGAACTGCTTCACCTTTATCTGGCAATTTATCGATTTTGGTGCGATCAACCGTAATGGCGAGACCTACTTTATTGAGCGCCATGGGCACACCTGATGAATCGACAATAAAACCACGATTTGCTGGGGTCACTACATCGCGGCTTTGGATACTGAGTGCGGCATCGCGATAAACAGGACCAGCGGCGATTTGCAGGTAGAAGAGTCGTCCGAAGAGCGCAAACATTAGACTTGCAAAGAAGACTTGAATAACTAACAGACTGAGCCGGGAGCGCTGATTCATATCTGAGATCTCAATCCAAAGACACCAGCATGAATAATGGAAATCACTTTAAGTACTAAGGGCGAGACAATTGCAGTCCAGAAAGCTGAGCCCGCAAGGAGCAGAATGATTCCTTGCACACTTCCAACTTCTTGACCTAACAAAACACCTAAAATTAAATAAACAAATTGAGCAGCAATCACTCCGATAGTTGTCAGAAAAACAATGTTGATGGGGTTTCCACGAATGTTGTCATCGCCATAACCTAAGAATGCGACCGCATAACAGGCGATGATTAAAACCAACGTCCAATGCCCCATGGGACCTGGTGTGGTTTGCGATAAATCCATCGCAATACCGGCACCGAACCCAGTGAGCGCACCGATTTCCGGAGTACTGAGCGCAGCCCAAATGAGAGCAACAATCAGCATGAGATTAAATCCACCCAATGGCAAGCGCAGCTGCGTGACAACAGCTTCTTGGATCAGAAATACCGAGAGAAATACTGGTGCTGAGTACAAGAAGTTGCGAAGTGACATTGCTATGGTCGCCTAATTTGTGGGGCTCGGAGATGGCGTGACATAGACAGTTACGGTTGGAATCGGAGTCGGAATTGGTCTAGCGGGTACAAGCGCATCGCGTGGATCAGCACCTTCACCAGATACAACTACAGCAACTACACCGAGCGTAGAAAAATTTGCGTAAAACTTAACATCTGCAGTTTGAGTGACAGCTCCAGGTGAATTATCAACATCGGTAACTAGACCAATTGGGACTCCCGGCACAAAAGGTCTTCCACCTTGGCTGCCACGCGCTAAGAGAACATCCCCTTTTTTCACCTGAGTTTGATTATCAAGTAGTTGAAGTACGCCACGTCGCGTCCCTTGCCCACTTAAAATTCCGATCTGCTGCGAACCTGCAATGCGGGCTCCGATTCGGAATGCCGGATCCGATGCCAGTTGAACGAGAGCGCTATTTGGATAGACGTACTTCACGACTCCTACAAGCCCATAGCCAGAAAGCACTGTCATGTTGCTGCGAACACCTGAGTTCGATCCAACATCTATGGTGATTGTTTGTGTAAATGATGTTGACGATCCTTGAGAGATCACTTTTGCACCAACTACTTTATAACGTGCAGTGCCAGCCAAATCTAAAACGCTCTTCAATTGCTTCAGCAGGGCATCTGCATTTTTGCGATTTTGCAAAGTTAAACGCAACTTATCGTTCTCTTCTTGCAGTTTTTCAATTTGATTGCGAGTACGGCCTAGGTGCGTCACGTCAGACACAAAATTACGGAAAGGCGTAACTAGCCACGAACCAGCTTTTTGGACTGGGGTGATTGCAGTTTGAGTTCCAGTGCGCAGACCATCGATAACTTGCACGCCTCGTAAATCAAGAGTAATGAGGAAGAGCGAAGTGACAATCAGTACGATGATGAGTAAGCGACCACGGTTGTCGCCGCCGTAGCGCACTTGGCTTTACCTACCGACGAGGCTCAGAGATCAAAACCTTCTCAAGGGCTTCAAACTCTTCAATGCACTTACCTGATCCTTCAACGACTGCATCAAGTGGACGGTCTGCAATATGAATTGGCATTCCAGTTTCCTTACGCAATCTTTCATCAAGACCCTTAAGAAGAGCGCCGCCACCTGTGAGAACGATTCCACGATCCATGAGATCTGAAGACAGCTCAGGTGGGCACTTATCAAGGGTTGCCTTCACGGCATTCACAATCTGATTAACTGGTTCTTCCAGCGCTTTGCGAATTTCAGCCGCTGTAACCACGATGGTCTTTGGCAGACCAGTTGCAAGATCTCGACCGCGAATTTCTGCATCGTTTTCACCTTGCAGTGGGTAGGCAGAACCAATTGCCATTTTGATTTCTTCGGCAGTGCGCTCTCCAAGAAGAAGTGAGTATTCGCGCTTGGTCCAGTTAATAATTGATTGATCTAGTTCATCTCCACCAATGCGGATTGAGAGCGCTGTGACTATTCCACCTAGAGAAATAACAGCAACTTCGGTTGTACCTCCACCGATATCAACGACCATGTTTCCCGTTGGTTCGTGGATAGGCAGACCTGCACCAATTGCTGCAGCCATTGGTT
>CAYWWZ010000051.1:0-7849 GCA_964462495.1 uncultured Candidatus Planktophila sp.
TGGTTGCTATCGAGTGTTACTGACATGTAGTAAGCCTCCATGAGTGCTTGATCAGCGCAGACCGGTTGGCCTGAACCGTTCAGGAATCTATGGAGACCTCGAGGAGCTCCAGCGATTCTGACCCCTTAAGTGTGAACCTGATGCGTGCCATTTGCACCTACAAATTGTGTTTTTCCTGTGAAAACTTTCCTACTTGAGCGTTAAATTGGGGTGAATTCGGACATTTAAACCTTGTGAGTACCCTTCTCGGATGCTCACACAGATGCGAGATCTTCGAAGCTATCCCGGCTTTTATTCATTAGCTGCGTCGAGATTTATCTCCAACGTGGGTAACGGAATATCTCCCATCGCCTTGGCCTATGGGGTGCTCAGCCTGCCGGGTGCTACTGGCAAAGATCTCTCCATCGTGATGGCAGCGCGCTTTGTGCCCCTTCTGGCCTTCATGCTCTTTGGTGGAGTAATTGCAGATCGGTTTCAGCGAAATCGCCTTGTGGGAAGTAGCGACATCATCGGAAGTTTTGTAGCCGGTGTTAGCGCTATCTCCCTTATCGCAGGTTTCTCTTCTACCTGGTTACTAGCAATCATGGGCGGAATCTTTGGCATTCTCAACGCAATCTGGTGGCCGGCTATGTCAGGAGTTCTTCCTGAAATTGTGCCGAAGGAAAAATTACAAGAAGGAAATGCTGTTGTTGGACTGTTAACGAACATTGGTTACATCGTCGGAACGCTCGGCGGAGGAATTATTGTGTCAACCGTTGGGGCTGGATGGGGGCTACTTGCAGATGCAATTACTTTCTTTATCGCTGGAGTAATTGTCTGGTTCCTACCAATCACAGGTCGGATTAAGGATAAGAGCCCAGGCATCATCCATGATCTCAAAGTTGGCTGGCGTGAATTCATCTCTCGCTCTTGGGTAATTGCGATGGTCTTCACTTTTGCGCTGATCAATATGGCATTTGACTCCATGCTCTCAGTGCTCGGCCCACTTAACTTTAACGACCTCAAAACTGGGCCACAGCATTGGTCTTACAACCTCGCTGGTCTCTCTTTTGGCATGTTAATTGGAGGACTCTGGATATTGAAGGTAAAACTACAACATCCACTCTTTATCGCGATGATCCTCATTGCCCTATCTTCAGTATGGGATTTCACTCTAGCTTTTGATTTTCCATTGGCGGTTTCGATTCTCGCTTCCGTCTTTTCTGGGATTAGTCTGGAAATTTTCATGGTCACGTGGAACACGTCATTGCAGCACCACGTGCCCGAGGAGTCATATTCGCGAGTGAGTTCCTACGACACTTTGGGTTCCTTTGGTATTGCACCACTTGGAATTGTTATTGCCGGTCCACTAGCCATGCACTTCGGAGTCAACTCGATTCTGCTCATTACAGGACTCACGACGCTGATTGCAGCCACTGCATCGCTTTTTGTTCCTTCTGTTCGAAATCTTCGAAACGACTAGGCTCTATGTATGAAGGTTGAGTCGGTAAGCCCCCCTCCAAAGTTTCGAGGATGGTCACACCTCCTAGCGACGCCTCTTGTCATTATTGCTTCTCTCGTTCTCTTTATCCTCAGTGGAGAATCCTTCAAATTGGCAGTTGCTCTATATTCAATTACCGCGATCATGCTCTTTAGCGTCTCTGCGATTTACCATCGCGTGCCGTGGGTTCCGGCAAAGAAGAAGATTTGGCGGCGCTGGGATCACGCAAATATCAATCTTCTCATCGCTGGCTCATATACCCCTTTTGCAGTCGCACTCTTAAATGACCGCAATCGAAATATTCTGCTTGGCGTTGTGTGGACTGGTGCGCTGATAGGAGTTGCACTCCGCGTCTTTTGGGTGGGCGCACCACGTTGGTTATATGTAGCCAACTATTTATTGCTTGGTTGGGTTGCAGTGATTTACACCCCGCAACTCTACAAAGAGGGTGGTTTATGGGTGTTACTACCAATCTTGATAGGTGGTCTGCTCTACTCAGTCGGTGCCATTTTTTACGCTCTTAAACTCCCCGGCAGAAATGCAAAGTACTTTGGTTTCCATGAGCTTTTTCACGTCTTTGTGCTCGCCGCATGGATTTCGCAGTATCTCGCTGTCTCCTTCGCCATTTACCGAAAATAGCCAAATGCTCTAATCTTGGCACCTCCCCGGTGTAAGAATGTGAGTGAATGAGATGGCAGAGAAGAAGTTCCGCAGTTGGGTAGGTTTTCGCGAAGAAGAAGATCGCGCACCCATTGCTAACCCTGTCGACCGCATTCGCGAACTCGAGTCACAGTTAGCGGATCTGCGTTCCCGTCGCGATATCACTGGTTTAAGCCGTGAAGAGTTTGAAATTCTGGCTACCGAAACTGCCATGTCGATGATTAAGTCGGCGCAAGCCCGCGAAGCGAAAGCCACAGCCGCAGCTGAGAGATTGCTCAATGAGAGCAACCGAGCCGCAAAAGACAACTTAGAGAGCGCAGAAAACAAAGCGCGTAGCATTCTTGCTGGAGCTGAAAGCCGCGGCAGAAAATACATTTCAACTGCAGAGGCTGAAGCTGCCGAAATTGTTCGTGATGCCAACCGTGAAGCAAGTGCTATCGCTGATGCAAAAATCGCAGAAGCTGATTCAATTGTTGAAAATAGGAAGCGTGAAGGTTTAGCTCTCACGACAGCAGCCCGACGAGAAGCTGAACGAGTTATTGCAGAAGCTTCAGAACAAGTCGCCGACTATCGCGCTTGGCTCGCTGAAATCATTATCGACTCAGAACGTCTCTACCGTAGCCAAGCTGCAGCATTGACTGCAGCTGAATCAGCGATAGCACAGTCGCGAGAAAAGTTAGATGCCGCCTTTGCTCGCCTTGCTCGTATGCAAGCACAAGTTGACGCTTCTTTTAATGAAGACGGCACTGTCAAGAAATCTGCGCCGATAAAGGTTGAGAGCAAGCGAACTCGTGCCGCCATCGCAGCTCCGAAAAAAACTACAAAGAGCGTGGCTAAGAAAAAACCAGTAAAGCGTAAATAGTTTTTATGGCTGCCAAACGCAGTATCCAATACATTCCGGCAATTGATGGTTTACGCGCACTTGCCGTTATTGCAGTGATGTTTTACCACCTAGGTTTTTCATGGATTCCTGGTGGATTTCTTGGGGTTGATCTCTTCTTCGTCATCTCTGGCTACGTCATTACTCGTCTGCTTCTAGACTCTATCGCGCAGAGTGGTGGGCTTGATCTTCGCGGGTTTTACTTAGCGAGAATGCGCCGGCTCTTTCCAGCGCTGCTCTTCATGCTCACGATGACCACGATTGCCATAGGAATCTGGGCACCTGACACCATTCGCAGATTATTAATTGATGCTCCTTTTTCACTTACTGGCACTATGAATTGGTGGCTTGTAGCTAGAGAACAAGATTATTTCGAGAGCATTGGCAGACCATCTCTTCTGCAACATACGTGGTCCCTGGCGGTTGAAGCGCAGTTCTATCTGGTCTGGCCGCTCATTCTCTACTTTATTCTCAAGAAATTTGGCAAGAAGCACATTCCCTTTGCAGCGCTCTTGATTGCCGGCGCTTCTGGAGCTGCACTCTTACTCGTTTCCATCTCTCTTGATGCGGCAAATACTTCCAAAGTTAGCCATATCTACTTCGGAACTGACACTCATAGCATTGGACTTTTCCTCGGGGCTGCACTGGCTGTCAGTTGGATCCCACAGAATTTTAAGTTAGATGTAACTCGCAAGGCACAGAATTTTATTGATGGAATCGGCTTCTTTGGATTTATCGGCATCCTGTGCGCCTTTTTATTTATAGACGCGTCAAACCCAGCTATGTACAAAGTCGCGTTTCCACTCGCTGGTATTTTTGGTGCTGCGATCATTATGTCGATTGTTCATCCAGCATCTCGTTTTGCTCCGATACTACAAAATAAAGCTCTACTCTGGATTGGTGAGCGTTCATACGCAATCTACTTGTGGCACTGGGTCATTTTTCAAGTAACGCGTCCCACAGTTGACTTAGCAGGACAAACTTGGGCCTTGTATTCGTTGCGAATTTTAATTGTCTTTGCACTGGCCGATATTTCGCTACGTTTTGTTGAACTTCCCATTCGCCGCGGCGTGATTCAGTATTGGATTAAGGGGCGCAAATATCGCACCAAGCATCAACGTAACCGCCAAACTTACGCACTCTCTCTCGCAACTGTGGTTGTGATTGTTCTTGCGTCATTCGTCAGCGTGCGAGCAATTTCGATAGCAAACCAAGCTCAGTCAGCGCTAGAAAAATCTCTCACAGTGAATGAATCTAAAGTCCAATCAAATCTAAGTGATGGGCTCTGGGTTACGGGAGATTCGGTAATTCTTGGCATCCGCTCTGTACTCGAAAAAAACCAGCCAATTACCCTAGTAAATGCCCGCATCGGGCGACAGGCTCCTGAACTACTCGATGTCGTGCTGCAAGATCAGCCACTGGTTTCGCAATCCCCCGTGATATTTAACCTGGGAAACAACGGTCTTCTATCGCGGGCAGATGTTGAGGCAATCTTTGAGGCTCTCAAAAATCAGCCGCAGATTATTGTTGTAAACACTGCTGTTCCTAGACCTTGGCGAGATTCAAATAACCAATTGATCCAAGAGGTTGCTGGTAGGTATCCGCAAGCAAGTCTGATTGATTGGAACGCAATTTCTGATGGGCACCCTGAGTACTTTGCACCCGATGGTGTGCATTTGGTACCCGCTGGAGTGAACGCTTACGTGGGAGCTATATTAGAAAAATTGCGAAGCAGATAAAAAACCCCGCCATTGCTGACGGGGTTTTTTATATGTCTTAAATTATTCGAATTGTCCAGCAAATCCAAATGCTGGAGCGACACCATAGGATCCATCTGCATAGACAGCTGTGACGCGGAATGATGTTGAACCGTCAGTAGAAGTTTTAGCAAACTCTGCAGAATAGGTTGTAGGTGACACTTCTGAAACAACTTTCCACTCACCCATATTTGCACGAGTTTCTACTGTGTATCCAGTTACATCTCCTGCTGGAGCCTTCCATGTAATTACCATGACTGACTTGGAACTATCTTTCCAGTTTCCGATAAATCGAGATGGTGCTTCACCGGTTGCAGCTGCTGGATCAATAGTTGCAGGTGCTTCTGAAGCGCCTTCTTCAGCAGCTGGCTCTGATGCTTCTGGCGCTGCAGATTCAGTCACCGCTGGCTCTGCAGCGGGTGAATCATCTGAATCTTTGCCAGAGTTTGAAATCACAATCGCAGCAAGAAGTACTACTGCAACAAGTACTGCAAAGAGTGTCTTGCCAGATGAGCCTTGGCGTGGTGCAGCACTTGGCTTTGGCGCACTGGCTGAAGCGGGCTTCTGTGCTGCTGGTGCAGGTGTAGTCGATACATTTACAGGAGCAACTGGCTTAGATGCAGTTACTTTCTTCACTGCGCTCTTCTTGGCAACTGCCTTCTTCGTGGTTGCCTTCTTTGCTGGGCTCTTTTTGGCAACTGCCTTCTTGGCTGTTGTCTTCTTAGCTACCACTTTCTTCTTTGCTGCAGTTTTCTTTGCCGGAGACTTCTTCACGGCCTTCTTCGCTGCGCTCTTCTTTTTTACTGCCACGTTATATCTCCTTGAGTGGTTGAGAAATCTAGTTTTTTTGAGGCTATGGGATGAGTTTATCTTAGAGAGGTAAGCAAAGTGATCACATGCGGCGCTATTGCCCGGAGTGATTTTCCGCGATGACTTATTGCATCCTTCGCCTCTGCGCTCATTTGAGCGCTGGAAATCTCATAACCCTCCGGGCGAAAGATTGGGTCATACCCAAACCCGTGTTCACCGGCAGGAGCACGCAGAATCCATCCGTCGAAGTGAGCCTCCTCGCAATGGCTTCTTCCATCCGGCAGATATAGCGCAGCTACACAGGTGAAGTGCGCACTTCTTTTCTCATCTGGAACGTCACTGAGTTGGTCAAGCACCTTTGCATTGTTAGCTGCATCATCGCCGTGAGTTCCAGACCAACGCGCTGAATAAATTCCGGGATCTCCATTAAGTGCGTCAATACAAAGTCCGCTGTCATCTGCAATCGCTGGAATACCCGTTGCCAGAGCCATTTCCTTGGCTTTTTTCAGCGCATTTTCTTGAAATGTTTTTCCATCTTCGACAACGTCGTGCAACTCCGGGAAGTTATCGAGCCCCAACAATTCAATCTGACCCGGCGCAACCGCTTCAAGAATGCGATGAAACTCTTGAATCTTGCCCTTATTTCGCGTGGCAAGGAGAAGTTGATGAGCCATCTACTTGGACAGTGCGCTCTTTTGGAGTTGAGTGAGTTCGGCACATCCTGCAACAGCCAAATTCAAAAGAGAGTCGAGCAGAGCGCGATCAAAAGGTGCACCTTCTGCAGTACCTTGCACTTCAATAAAACGACCATCTCCTGAACAAACCACATTCATATCAGTCTCTGCACGCACATCTTCTTCATAACAAAGATCCAACATCGGAGTTCCATCAATAATTCCAACGCTCACAGCAGCAACAGAATCTGCAAGAGGTTTGGCTCCTGCCTTAATGTGTCCTTCTTTCTGCGCCCACGAAATTGCATCAGCAAGTGCGACATATGCTCCAGTAATTGCTGCAGTACGAGTTCCACCATCTGCTTGCAAAACATCGCAATCAATCACAATTGTATTTTCGCCGAGTTCTTTCATATCTACTATTCCGCGAAGTGAGCGGCCAACCAAGCGTGAAATTTCTTGAGTTCTTCCCCCAAGCTTTCCCTTCACGCTCTCGCGATCTGATCGAGTATGAGTAGCACGTGGAAGCATTGAATATTCGGAAGTCACCCAACCGTTTCCAGAATCTTTCAACCAACGTGGAACGCCTGGGGTAAAGGATGCGACACAAAGAACACGTGTCTTTCCAAATTCAACGAGAACCGAACCTTCTGCATGATCCAGCCAACCACGAGTGATCTTTATTTCACGGAGTTGGTGTACTTCTCTTCCATCGTTGCGTGCCATGAGGTGCTCCAGTTTCTCTATAGATCTTGATGCTGAACTGCTGTTACTTCAGGTCCAAGGAACCTGCGTGCGAGCAACTCAAATGCTTGAGCATCTCCGGTTGCCAAAAATTTATGCGAAGGTGAGGTTGATGAAGGCGTCCGCAACAGTGAATTTTCAACGAGCACACGGTAAAGGTCTTTAGCGGTCTCTTCGGCGCTCGAAACAAGCGAGACTCCATTACCCATGACGTAAGAAATAACTCCCGTTAGCAATGGGTAATGAGTGCAGCCAAGAACGAGAGTATCTATATCTGCATCAATCATGGGTTGGAGATACTCACGCGCAACTTTTGTGATTGCCTCACCTGAAGTTTCTCCTCGCTCTACATACTCAACAAAGAGCGGGCAAGCTATCGAGTGAATAGTCAATTGAGGAGCTGCTGCAAATGCATCAAGGTAAGCCTTTGATTCAATAGTTGCACGGGTTCCAATCACTCCAACTCGACCGGAGCGAGTAGCGGCCACCGCACGGCGGACAGCAGGTTGAATCACTTCAATGACGGGGACCGAATATCTTTCACGAGCATCGCGCAACATTGCAGCACTTGCTGTATTACAAGCAATAACCAACGCTTTAACACCTTGGCTCACCAGAAAATCTAAAGTCTCTAAAGAGAAGTCTCTTACTTCAGCAAGAGAGCGCGGTCCATACGGACCACGCGCAGTATCACCAATATAGATGGTTGATTCGTTGGGAAGTTGATCCAATATTGCGCGAGCAACAGTTAATCCGCCAACACCAGAATCAAAGATTCCTATTGGCGCGTTGCTCATGGGCTTTAGTCTAACTGGGGAAGTTAAGCCCACAAAGTTCCATCAAG
>CAYWWZ010000052.1:0-7574 GCA_964462495.1 uncultured Candidatus Planktophila sp.
TTCAATTAGGCCTTGATATGGCGAAGATCGCCTCTGAAAATCCCAAGGCAAAGGGATGCGTACTCGGTGGACATGGTCTAACAACTTGGGGCGCAACCAGTAAAGAGTGTGAAGAGCGCTCTATCGCAGCTATTACTAAGGCTGAAGAATTTATTAAGGCAAAGGGTAAGAAGGAACCATTTGGTGCAGTAGTTGCCAAATACAAGCCGCTTGACTCTGCTGCACGTAGAGCGCGCGCTGCCGAACTTGCTCCATACCTGCGAGGCGTTGCATCACACGATGTGCGCATGGTTGGGCACTTCACCGATGCTGAAGTTGTTCTGGATTTCACACAGAGCGCTGAATTATTTAGATTGGCAGCACTTGGTACATCGTGCCCAGACCACTTCTTGCGCACCAAGATTTCACCAATGGTTCTTGATACCGCACCCGATGCACCGCTAGAAGATGTGCTTGCCCGCGTTGCAGAGCTCCATGAAAAGTATCGTGAAACATATGCCAGCTACTACTCACGCCATGCGCTCAAGGACTCCCCTGCGATGCGTGGCGCAGATCCAGCCATCATCTTGGTGCCTGGCATTGGAATGTTTTCCTACGGAAAAGATAAGCAGACCGCGCGCGTTGCTAGCGAGTTCTATATCAATGCAATAAATGTTATGAGGGGCGCCGAAGCAATCTCTACCTACGCGCCAATTCCTGAATCTGAAAAGTTCCGCATCGAATATTGGGATTTGGAAGAAGCCAAACTCAAGCGTGCTCCAAAGCCAAAGCCACTGGCGAGCCGCATTGCTCTTGTAACGGGAGCAGCATCAGGTCTTGGTAAAGCAACTGCGCTTCGATTGGCAGCAGAGGGAGCATGTGTTGTCGTTGCCGATCGCGATAAAGATGGAGCGATTGCAGTAGCTGCAGAAATCGGTAGCTCTGATAAGGCCATCGGTATCGCTATGGATGTCACCAGCGAAGAAGCAATCGCTGACGCTATCGCTGCTGCTAATTTAGCATTTGGTGGAATAGATATCGTCATCAACAATGCCGGTATCTCAATCAGCAAATCACTTGTCGAGACCACCGTGCAGGATTGGGATCTGCAACACGACATCATGGCGCGTGGCTCATTTATTGTTTCCCGCGAAGCCACCAAAGCGATGCTTGCACAGAAACTGGGTGGAGATATCGTCTACATCTCCTCCAAGAACTCCATCTTCGCCGGTCCAAATAACATCGCATATGGATCAACCAAGGCAGATCAAGCACATCAGGTGCGTCTATTGGCTGCCGAGCTTGGCGAACATGGCATTCGTGTCAACGGAATTAATCCCGACGGCGTCGTAAAAGGCTCTGGAATCTTTTCATCTGGCTGGGGCGCTAATCGCGCGGCAGTGTATGGAGTAGAAGAATCTAAACTCGGTGAGTTCTATGCCAAGCGAACTATCTTGAAAAAAGAGGTCTTGCCAGAACATATCGCTGCAGCAGTCTTCGTATTGCTCAGTGGCGAACTTTCACTGACAACCGGGCTCCATATCCCAGTTGATGGTGGAGTATCTGCAGCCTTCTTGCGCTAAAGACCATGAAGTACTGTGCGGCGATTGATCTGGGTGCCTCAAGTGGGCGCGTAGCTGTCGGCTCTCTTGAATCCGGTTCACTCGTAATCCAAGAAGTTCATCGCTTTAAGCATGAAGCAAAGCAATTTGAAGATCGTGGACTGCGCTGGGAATGGGCGAAAATTGTCGATGAGGTCAAGGCTGGTCTACTCAAAGCGCAAGAGCTTGGCGAAATTATCTCCATTGGAATTGATACTTGGGCTGTCGATTATGGTCTCTTAGACACCCAAGGTGAATTGATTGAAGACCCATATTGCTACCGTGATTCACGCACTGATGGGCTAATGCAATCTATTTCGGATTCTCTCGGTCCCGAATGGATCTATCAACGTACCGGTATCCAATTTATCTTCTTTAATACTGCCTACCAGCTTCATGCCGCGCGAAATACGCCTGCCATCAAAAGTGCCGCGACTTTCTTGATGCTGCCAGATCTTTTAAATTATGTCCTCTCTGGCGTGAAGAGTAATGACATCACAAATGCATCTTCTACTCAGCTTCTCAACGCCTTTTCTCAAGAATGGGATTGGGAGCTCATCGATAAATTAGAGATTCCTAGACATATCTTTCCTCCCCTTCATAAACCGGGTGCAAAACTTGGTGAGATAAATGGTCATGGAAAACTTGATGGCATTTCAGTAATCGCAGTTGGTTCGCATGACACCGCCTCGGCAGTAGCAGGTGTTCCACTGCGCCCAACTAAAGATTCTGCATATATTTCCAGTGGTACGTGGTCCCTGGTTGGACTAGAACTCGAGGCTCCTGTCACTGATGCAAAGGCGCTCTCATACAACATTACAAATGAGGCCGGCGTTGCTGATCGAATCCGCTTTATCAAAAATGTTTCGGGGATGTGGTTACTTGAAGAATCTCTGCGACATTGGAAGTCTCAAGGTCTCAATCTCACCGCAGCAGAGTTAGCCGCCGAAGCCGAGAAGTTGCCAAGAAGACAGATTATTAACACTAATGATCCACGCTTTGCAAAACCCGGTGCGATGCCTGATCGAATAGCTGAATACTGTAAAGAGACTGGCCAAAACGCTCCTGCAACTCCAGCAGAATTTGCCCGCTGCATCTTTGACAGTTTGGCAGATGCCTACGCGAAATCTTTACAAGAGTTAGAAGATGCGGCTGGGGTAAAGGTGCGAGAGATCAATATTGTTGGCGGTGGTTCCTCGAACAGCTTGCTCAATCAGCTCACTGCAGATGCCACAGGGCTTCCAGTCCTTGCTGGGCCAGTGGAAGCGACAGTGTTGGGTAATCTCATCATTCAAATGATGAGTGCGGGTTGGATTGAGAGCCTCGAAGAAGGTCGCCAACTTATTGCAAAGGCTACTGATCGAAAAGAATTTATCCCACAGAATGTCAGGAGTTGAAGATGCGCCACTCAGAACTCGTTCAGATTCACGGCTGCGATGTGCAAGTCTCTCGATTAAGTCTGGGAACGGCTCCGCTAGGTGGGCTTTTTAAGAAGGTTGCAGAGTCTGAAAGCGACGCCGTCATTAAAGAGACGTTGGATGCTGGTATTGCATATATCGACACCGCGCCTTTATACGGGTATGGCGTAGGTGAAATTCGAGTTGGACGTGGAATTAAAGGCCATCCCAAACAACCAGCGCTATCTACCAAAGTTGGTCGCTTACTCCGTCCTGGCAAAAATACAGAACACGATAAATTTCCAGACTCAGATCCCAATACAGAAATTTACTTTGACCACAGCGCTTCAGGTATTCGTCGATCTTTGGAAGAGAGTCTGCAACGACTGGGGCGAGATAGCATAGAAATTGTTTACATCCACGATGCAGATAGTTGGGTATCTGATGCCATCAATGTGGTCTATCCAGAACTACACAAGATGCGAGATGAAGGGCTATTAAAAGCCATAGGAATAGGTATGAACTGGTGTCCTACATCTGTGGCAATTATGAAAGAGACAGATTTAAATATTGCACTGATAGCAGGCCGCTTTACTCTGCTTGATCAGAGCGCTCAAGAGGAGCTCTATCCCCTTGCTCTCAAGAAGAAAGTGTCGATCATTGCCGCAGGAGTCTTTAACTCAGGAGTCCTCGCGAATCCAGTCGATGGCGCACACTATGACTATGAACCAGCATCTGCAGAAATTCTTAATAAGGCGCGAACTATTGGAAAGTATTTAGAGCGTTACAACGTCTCACTTCCGGCAGCGGCTCTGCAATTCCCTCTGCGCCACCCGGCGGTTGCTTCTGTCCTTACTGGCGCTGGCTCGGTCTCTGAATTACGTGCCAATATCGCATCCTTTGATCTGGAACTACCGCAAGAACTCTGGAGCGATATGGAGAAAGAGGGTCTAATAGCCCCCATCAAGATTTAGATTGTCTGAGAAGTCATTTCGCCGATACCTTCAATGCCAGTGACTACCCTCTGACCACGTTGTAGGTATTTTGTTGGCTTAAATCCCATACCTACACCTTCAGGTGTTCCGGTATTGATGATGTCTCCTGGGAATAGCTCCATGAACTGGCTGACGTACCAGACGATGTGATCAATTCCGAAGATCAAGTCGCTGGTGCGTGAATCTTGGCGCTTTTCACCGTCAACTGTGCAATAAAGTCGCACATCATCAGGGTTAAATTCATCACCGGTTACAACAACAGGGCCCATTGGGTTAAATGTTGGGAATGACTTTCCCTTTACCCATTGTCCAGCGCGTTCAATCTGCCAGTGGCGTTCGCTGACATCTTGACTCACGCTGTAACCAAGAATATGTGAACGTGCCTCTGATTGTGACTTGAGATAGAGCGCACGCTTTCCGATGACAATGCTGAGCTCTACTTCATAATCGGTCGCCGTTGAATTCGGCGGAACTGCAATGTCATCATTTGGTCCAATCAGGCAATCAGGAGCCTTCATAAAGACTACTGGCTCAGGTGGTGGAGTCATGCCTGACTCAACTGCATGGCGCGCATAGTTCAGACCGATACAGATGAGTTTGGTTGGACGTGCCACTGGACTACCTACACGTAAACCTGCAATATCAAATGGAGTAAGCGCTGAAAGATCTGCGCTCTTTACCTTTTCAAAGGCTCCTGCTGTGAGTTCGTCGCGATTCCAATCTTTGATGAGATGATCAACATAGACTGCTTGAGTCTGGCTAACCATTACTGCTGGACGCTCTGCACCAATATTGCCGAATCTCGCTATTTTCATGGCCATAGATTAGCGCAATGCTCTTAAGATTCATACATGAAGATAGTGATTGCTCCTGATTCATTTAAGGGAAGCGCATCTTCAATTGAAATTGCAGAGTGGATAGAAAAGGGAATTCTTTCGGTTATCCCAAATTGTGAAACAGTAAAGATTGCAATTGGTGATGGCGGAGAAGGCACACTTGATGCAGTCATCACAGCAGGGTTTACTCTGCAGGAGGTCACGGTTAAAGGACCAACTAATAAAACTGTTCAATCAAAATTTGGCTTACGTGGAAGAACTGCACTCATAGAGTTAGCGCAAGCCTCTGGGCTCTCGCAACTTCCTGAAAATAAACTGGAACCATTAACTGCAACTTCCTATGGCACCGGCGAACTCATTCGGGCCGCTCTCGATCTTGGTGCAACGACGATTGTTCTTGCCGTAGGCGGCTCTGCGTGCACTGATGCAGGCGCTGGCGCTTTGCAGGCGCTCGGTGCGCGCTTACTTGATAGACATGGCGAAGAGATTGAATTAGGCGGGGCTGCACTCAGCAAATGCTATGAGATTGATCTGAGCCAATTAGATCCACGGATTACAAGTACTGAGTTCATCTTGGCTAGTGATGTCACCAATCCCCTATTAGGAGAAACCGGTACTGCACGCATCTATGCTCCACAAAAAGGAGCAAACCCTAGCGATGTCGAAACCTTAGAAAACGCCATCTCTCATTTCGCACACTTAACAGGTGCAGCGCATATCAATACTCCTGGCGCTGGAGCTGCTGGAGGATTCGGATTTATGGCGCTGACTTTTCTCAACGCACAGCCGCGCAGCGGGATAGCCATGGCTCTTGATTTGATTAACTTTATAAGCAAGATTCAAGGAGCTGATCTGATTATCACTGGGGAAGGTAAATTCGACTCTCAGAGTCTGAACGGCAAAGCACCGGTTGGAATACTAGAGATTGCTATCCAGCAATCAATACCTGTTGCCCTAATTTGTGGGCAGGCTACGTTGAACAGTTCAGATGAAATCATCAAAAAATTTCACTCAATCTCTGCGCTCAATGATTTCGAAGAAGATATCAAAAAATGTATTGCGAAGCCTCGTCCAATTATCGAGAAAATTTCGGCATCCATTGCCAAAGAGTTAATCTCTTAAATATCCTTCTCACCTACATCGCCAAAGGAGCGCCCCGTGTCAGAGAATAAAGTTAGCTATGCCGGTCAGGTTGTCATAATCACCGGGGCAGCTCGTGGCATTGGAGCTGCCACTGCGAGATTGGTCGCAGAACGAGGCGGTAAAGTCTTTGCCCTCGATATCGCGCGTGATGGATTAGTGGCGCTGCAGAAAGAACTCTCTCTTGCAGATAACCAGATTGCAACTATCGACCTTGGTAATCAGGCTTCGGTAAAAGAGAGCATCGATGCAATCTTCAAACTAACCGGCCGAATCGATGCATTAATCAATACAGCAGGAGTAGTTGGCCCAACAAATGTAAAAGTTGAAGATGTGAAATGGGAAGATTTTGAATCCACGGTGCGCATCAACCTTTTCGGAACAGTGTGGCTGACACAAGCAGTTGTTCCTTACATGAAGCAGGCTAAATACGGGCGTATCGCACATGTGGCCTCTATCGCAGGCAAAGAGGGAAATCCGGGGATGACTCCTTACAACGTCTCAAAATCGGGAATGATTGGTTTTGTTAAAGGTGTTTCCAAAGAGATTGCACCAGATGGAATTACCATCAATGCGCTTGCTCCCGCTGTTATTCGCACACCGATGAATGCTGATACCAGCGATGAAACGTTAAAGTACATGATCTCTCGAATCCCAATGGGACGCGTCGGAGAGGCAGAGGAAGTTGCCGAGATACTGGCATTTATGGGATCAAGCGCATGTTCATTTACAACTGGCTTCACCTTTGATGCTTCAGGTGGTCGCGCTACCTACTAGTTAGCCTTCTTCAATCATCTCTGCATAGATTTGCGAGCGGTAGCTGACGCCTAGCTCTTTAAATATCTTTTTTAGGTCAGATTTTACTGTGTTGACGCTGATACCTAGCTTTTGTGCAATCTCTTGGTTGTTGAGCCCATTAATTACTAAATTAACTGTCTCTTGGTGGCGCGCCGGTAGCGCATCAATCTTGCGCTTCATGGAGCTCTTAGGCGGCTCAAGAGTGACTACTTTTCTTTCGCGGGTTTTTTCAAGGTAGGTCTGCAACAATCTTGCCAACGTTCGATAAGTATCAAGATCACGAGTGCGCCCGGAGACTTGTGGGCCGAAGGCCAGCGAGAGACAGAATTGAGAACCTTTGTTCCAAATGATTGGCTGGCAGATAATCTCTTCGATGCCTAACTTTTCTCTGAAGAGTGCGCTCTGAGGGTACTTCTCTAACCACGCTTCTTTGGTGGGAAGATAGACCTCGCTCTTGAGATTGAGACAGTCAATTGTTGGAAATTGTGTTGTAGTGCGTAGCCAACTTAAGCCCACAAGTGAATCTTGATCAAGCCCTGAACTGCCGAGAATAAATAGTTCATCTGATGGAGTTTTTTCCGTGAGGGCTACATAAACTGCCCCATCCTCATCAAGAACATTGCGATGTAAATTCTCGAGAATTTCTTGGACATCTGAGGGGTTGCCAAGTAAGTAGCTTGCAAAATCCTCAACACGCTTCACGTCGCCATTATCACCAATAATCTGGAGAGATACCTGTGAATTTTCAGGTAAAGCAAAATGAAACACTGCAAAGTAGCCCCGACGGGATTCGAACCCGCGTAGCTGGCTTGAGAAGCCAGAGTCCTA
>CAYWWZ010000053.1:0-7194 GCA_964462495.1 uncultured Candidatus Planktophila sp.
CTCTCATGGCATCTTCATGCGACATCTGCGGCAAGGGCCCAAGCTTTGGTAACAATGTTTCACACTCACAAGTGAAGACCCGCCGTCGTTGGAATCCAAACATTCAGCGTGTAAAGACTCTCGTTGCAGGTACTGCAAAGCGTCAGAATGTCTGCACTTCTTGCCTCAAGGCTGGCAAAGTAACTCGCTAATTCAGCGCAACTTACTAAAAAAGTTTTATTGAAAATGGCTCCAGGAAACTGGGGTCTTTTTCATTTCCACGCCAAGAATTTTTGAACCAGGAAGACCGGAATCCGCTACAACTACTCCAATTCGCAAACCTGGCAGATCGTGACCAGTGGCCAGAAGCACGTGGTCTTCCCCGCCGCCCAAAATCCACTGCCACACGTCGGCGCTAATCTCGGTCGCTAAGTTACCAAGCGCCTCAAATTCTGGGCTCTGCATAAAGAGAGCTGGGTCGAGCATCAACGCAACTCCAGAAGCGCTGGCAAGTTGTTCTCCTTGGACCATCAATGAGTCGCTGAGATCAACCATAGCGGTCGCTGCAAAAAAGTTTGTGGCGTAATCCAGAGTCGGCGCTGAAAATTGGGAAAGCGCCATATCAGCAGCAGCTGAGTTAACGGAAATCTCTCGAGTGAGTAGTTCGAGGCCCGCCGCAGACCATCCAGGCAAAGAGGAGAGATAAATGGCATCGCCAACGTGCGCACCGCTTCTCGTAATCGGCTTGTCAACTGAACCGACAGCAGTCATAGAGATAACTATCTGAGCCCCACGGGTGATATCTCCACCCACAATGTAAGCCCCAGCCAAAGTTGCTTCATGCTGCATTCCACGCGCTAAATTTTCAATCCAACTCATCTCTTCACTGCCGGTAAGAGAAACTGCAGCAACCAAATATTCGCAGCGACCGCCCATCGCAAGAATGTCAGCAACATTGGCGGCGGTAATCTTTCTACCGATATCAAATGCAGAGGACCACTCACGGTTGAAGTGAACGCCTTCGACTGCCATATCTGAGGTCACTGCTGAGCGCGGAGACGTTGCAATTACCGCCGCATCATCACCAATACCCACCTGGATTCGGGGATCGGTGCTAGTAAATATCTTTTGCAACACAGATATAACTTCTGCCTCACGCAATCCCATAGCCACAAGCCTAGGACATGAGATAGCGTTAGGGCGAAGCGAAAGGAATCTACAGATGTCTGTTCAGGCTTATATTTTGATTCAAACCGAAGTCGGTAAAGCGAACTCAGTTGCTGCTGCCATTAAAGCTATTCCTGGGGTTTCACTCGCTGAAGGAGTAACAGGACCCTACGATGTGATTATGCGCGCTGAGGCTCCATCCATGGAAGAGTTTGGCCGCGCCATCTTGAGCAAGGTTCAGGCAGTTGCTGGCATTACTCGCACACTCACCTGCCCAGTAACAAACTAGTTTCCAAGCGTTCCGTTTCTGCGTGTCAACGCAGTTTGTAGCAAGTGTGTAATCACTTCCGCATAACCCACGCCACTGGCTGCCCACATCTTTGGAAATACTGAAGTGGAAGTGAAACCAGGCATGGTGTTGAGTTCATTGATAATTACTTGTCCTGAATGAGTGAGGAAGAAATCAACTCGCGCGAGCCCAGAACAACCAAGTGCTTTAAATGCTGAAATTGCAGCCTTCCGGATGGCATCGGAAGAAGAAGGAGTTATGGGCGCAGGCAGCTCAATGTCAGTTGCACCATCAAGGTACTTTGCTTCAAAATCATAAAATTCAAACTTGGAATCAATGATGATCTTTCCAACAATGGATGCTTGTGGTTCACCATCAATTTCTAGGACTGCGCATTCGATTTCAGAGCCGACAATCGCTTTTTCAATCAGTACCTTGGTATCGAAAGAGAGCGCTTCACCTACTGCGGTTGCTAAGTGATCGGCACCCTTAACTTTTGTTGTACCACGAGATGAACCACCGCGCGCAGGTTTAACAAAGACGGGATAACTAAGTTCAGAGACTTTTTTGATGATTTCAGTAGGTGCGGCTTCCCATTCAGCTTTTTTCACCACGATTCCCGGAGCTGTGGCGATTCCCTGGGAAGCAAAGATTGATTTAGCAAAAGATTTATCCATAGCTACCGCCGATGCCAGAACACCTGAACCAACATATGGAATATCAGCCATCTCAAGTAAGCCTTGAATCGTGCCATCTTCACCAAATGGTCCATGCAAAAGTGGAAAGACAATATCTATCGCTAACTTTCTGCCAGCAACGCTAAAGCCTGCTACATCAGCCACTACGGCTGGGGCAGATTCAGGAATGGTTGGCAGTATCTTTCCTTCAATTTTCATGGAATGGCTCTCGGGAACTGCTACCCACTTACCCGATTTGGTGATCCCTATAAGAATGGGTTCATAACGCGTGCGATCAATAGCTGCAAAGACGCTACCTGCTGAGATGCAAGAAATTTCGTGCTCGCTACTGCGTCCACCGCAGATGATTGCGACTCGTTTTTTCATCGAATGAAGTTCTCAGCTTTCGTAGTAATTTCCATCAGCTTTTGCAGAGCAGCAGCAGGAGTTAATTGTTCACTGACAATCTCTCCAACAGCCTCAATGACAGGCACTTCAATTCCCACTCGATGAGCAATCTCAACTACAGCGCCTGCTGATGCCACACCTTCAACGGTCTTAGCCACTTCTGCGCGTGCTTGCGCCATGGAGCCGGTTCGCCCGAGGACTTCGCCAAAGGTACGGTTTCGCGAAAGTGGAGATCCACAACTTGCTACAAGATCTCCCATGCCAGCAAGACCTGCAGCTGATAATGGGTCGGAGCCATGCGCAGCACAAAGTCGCGCAACCTCATTCAATCCGCGAGTAATCAACATCGCCTGAGTATTTTCACCAAAACCCATTCCAATCGAGATTCCAACTGCGAGTGCAATCACGCTCTTGATTGCGCCAGAGAGTTCGCATCCCATGACATCCACAGAGGTGTAGACGCGATAGTAGGGAGTCCGAAAGAGCTCGCGTACTTGGTCTGCCAAATCTTGCGTTGCAGCGGCAGCAACTGCACCCGCTGGCTGCCGTAAAACTAGTTCGTCAGCCAAATTGGGGCCGGTGATGATTGCAATTTTGCCCACACCGAGAACATCTTCAATGACCTCAGTCATGCGCATCTGGGTGCTGATTTCAATCCCTTTGAGAGTGCTCACGATGATTGAATTTGCACCAAAGTAAGACTTCCAATCTTCTAAGGTGGAGCGTAACTGCTGAGCTGGAATTGCCAGCACATAAATCTTCGAGTGAGCAAAGGCGCGCGGTAAATCTGTTGTTGCCTCGATGTTATCTGGAAGTAAGTGGCTACCCAGATACTTCTTATTTGTATGAGCTGAGTTAATTTCGTCAATGACCTCTGCGCTACGACCCCACAACAGCACATTATTTCCTGCATCGGAAAGTACCTGCGCCATAGTTGATCCCCATGCGCCTGCACCGAATACTGTGACTGTACTCATTTCCGCTTCTTCTTAAAGTTACCGGTTCGTGGTAATTCAGATGTGTGAGGGTCAAAGATTACTTCAGGGCGCTTCTCGCCACGAATTTCTTCTAACAAAACTGTAATGGCGCGCATGATTTCTGCAGTCGCTTCTATCAGCGCCTGTGGATCTTCTGCCTTGCCCCTCCATCTAGAGAGATCGACTGGCTTTCCAGCGCGGATGATAATTGTCTTACGCGGAAAGAGATTTAACTTTGTGGTGTAGTTAGGAACAATGAGTTGCGACCCCCATTGGGCGACAGGAATCACGGGAGTATCCGTAGCTAGCGCAAGTCGCGCACACCCTGTCTTGGCAACCATTGGCCACATATCAGGATCACGCGTCAGAGTTCCCTCAGGATAGACGCCCAACATGTGGCCTTTCTCCAACAATATTTTTGCGTGATCAACAGCTTTCTTGGCATCAGAAGTTTCTCGTTCAACTGGTATCTGTCCGGCAGCTAAGAGAATTTTTCCAATTACCGGAACTTTAAAGACCCCAGACTTTCCTAAATACCTAGGTGCGCGACCATTACGGAATAGAAAGTGGGTAAATACCAATACATCTAGGTAGGACATATGGTTACTGGCGACAATCACGCGGCCGGTTGTTGGAATATTTTCAGCGCCTTTCCAGTCGCGCTTCATTACAAGGTTAAAAATTGGAATCAATATTCCAGCGCCGAGTTTAAATGCTCGATTGGTGCCAAGCGGATACCCGCTCGGTGGTGCATAAGAAACCTTAAACTGCGCCATATCTTGAATCCTAGCGATAAAAAAATCAGGGCCCGCGCGTTGCGAGCCCTGATTTTTAAAGAGTGAAGATTTACTTCTTCTTCTTAGCAGCCTTCTTTGCTGGCTTACGCTTTGCAGGAGCCTTCTTTGCAGGCTTCTTCTTCGCTGCTGCCTTCTTCTTTGCAGGAGCCTTCTTAGCTGCCTTCTTAGCTGCTGGCTTTGGTGCTGCCTTTACCTCTGGCTTTGGTGCTGGACCAAGCTTGCGGTCGCCGGAGATAACTTCCTTCAGCGCCTTTGCAGGCAAGAAGCGAGCCTTCTTTGAAGCCTTAATCTTGATGGTTTCGCCGGTGAATGGGTTGCGTCCCATACGTGCCTTGCGATCTACCTTCTTGAACTTACCGAAATCATTGATCATCACGTCATTGCCTGCTGACATGTTTCGTGTGATTGTGTCGAAGACGATATCTACAGCGTGAGCTGCTTCCTTCTTGCTGCCGTTGAAGTGTGGGGCCAACGCAGCGATGAACTGGGCCTTATTCATTCAATTCCCCTTAATGTTGTTGTTTCTACGCGTAAATCATTAAGCGCTTGCTTAACTGCGTAAAACTTAAACCTTATGTAGGGGTGAGTACGTTATTGATGTGCGCGTGTCGCATTTAATTATTTGACAAAAATTCGCGTTTTTATGCGTAAAAAACCCTCATTCTGAAGTTGAGAGTTTTACCTTTACCCATCACCCTGCCCAGAAAAATCAGCGTTTTACGCTCATTTTTAACGCTCTAGATTCGAATAGGTAGAGTCTTTGGCTTGTAAGACGGGCGTTTTGCTTCATAGGCATCGATAAAGTCAGTCTGTTTCAAGGTTAAACCGATGTCATCGAGCCCCTCCATGAGGCGCCATCTGGTGTAGTCATCGAGTTCAAAGGGGATGGTGACGCCAGCATAAGAGACTGTCCGTGAATCTAGATCAACGCATATTTCAAGCGTCGGATCTTTCTCGATAGCGGTCCAGAGTGCATCGACATCATCCTGTGGGAGTACGACTGTGAGGAGCCCGCTCTTGAGAGAGTTACCGCGGAAAATATCGGCAAAGCGGCTAGATATCACTACCTTAAATCCATAATTTTGTAGCGCCCAAACGGCATGCTCGCGAGATGAACCCGTTCCAAATTCAGGACCTGCTACGAGAATTGTTCCATTCTTAAAGGCTTCTTGATTGAGAACAAATTCAGGATCGCTGCGCCATGCTGAAAAGAGGCCATCTTCGAAGCCGCTTCGCGTTACGCGCTTGAGATAGACAGCTGGAATGATTTGATCTGTATCAACGTTGCTGCGACGAAGTGGGACGCCGGTTCCAACATGCTTAATGAATTTCTCCATGATCTTTGCGTCGTCCTTTCTTACAAATCTGCCGGTGAGGAGAGAGTTCCGCGGATTGCCGTAGCTGCGGCAACTAGTGGGCTGACCAAGTGCGTCCGTCCACCTTTACCTTGGCGTCCTTCAAAGTTTCTATTTGATGTTGAGGCAGAGCGTTCGCCAACGCTGAGTTGATCTGGATTCATTCCAAGGCACATAGAACATCCTGCATTACGCCATTCAGCACCTGCATCAAGGAAGACTTTGTCGAGTCCTTCTTTCATCGCTTGCTGACGTACCCGCTCTGAACCTGGCACAACTAACATGCGCAGTTTTGGTGCAATCTTCTTTCCTTTAAGGATGCTGGCGGCTGCACGAAGATCTTCGATGCGTCCATTTGTGCACGAACCTAGGAAAACAGTGTCAATCGCTATCTTCTTCAATGGAGTTCCCGCTTCAAGTCCCATATATTGCAGAGCACGTTCTGCAGCGCCACGTTCTTCTGCATCTGTGAAATCTGCAGGATTTGGCACAACTGCATTGAGCGGCAAACCTTGCCCTGGGTTGGTTCCCCAAGTAACAAATGGCTCTAACTCATCAGCGTTGAGATCGATTTCTACATCAAATGTGGCATCAGCATCGGTGTAGAGAGTCTGCCAATAGGCCATCGCCTCATCCCAATTTTCTGGAGCGTGTGGCTTGCCCTTGATGTAATCAAAAGTAGTTTGATCAGGAGCAATCAACCCTGCGCGCGCACCTGCCTCAATCGACATATTGCAGATGGTCATTCGACCTTCCATCGAAAGTGCGCGAATCGCAGAGCCGCGGTATTCAATGATGTAGCCCTGTCCCCCACCGGTACCTATCTTGGCAATAATTGCAAGGATGATGTCCTTGGCAGTGACACCTGGCTTTAAGGTCCCTTCCACATTGATCGCCATAGTTTTCGGCCGACGAGATGGCAGAGTTTGCGTAGCCAGAACATGCTCTACCTCTGAAGTTCCAATACCAAATGCAATTGCACCGAAGGCGCCATGTGTAGAAGTATGTGAATCTCCGCAGACAATTGTCATGCCGGGCTGAGTAATTCCTAGTTGTGGTCCAACGACGTGGACCACACCCTGATCCGCATCTCCTAATGAGTGAATGCGAATTCCAAATTCTTTTGCATTGTTGCGTAGAGTGTCGATCTGCAATTTGGAGACCGGATCGGCAATCGGCTTTAAGATATCTAGCGTTGGAGTGTTGTGATCTTCGGTTGCAATTGTGAGATCAGGTCGACGCACTTTACGTCCGGCTAAACGCAGACCATCAAATGCCTGTGCGCTCGTGACTTCATGGATGAGTTGCAGGTCGATGTAGAGAAGATCAGGCTCTCCTTCTGCAGATCGAACGACATGGTCTTCCCAAATCTTCTGCGCTAACGTCTTACCCATCAGCTCGTGTACTCCTTCGTGCTCATTCAATTGGCATCTCAATAGGTGGGATGCTAATATCACTCCGTGGATAAGAAGAATAGCGGAGTTGGCGTCTTAGATAAAGCCGTAGCAATTCTGGCTACCTTGGAATCTGGCCCCCACTCCCTCG
>CAYWWZ010000054.1:0-6871 GCA_964462495.1 uncultured Candidatus Planktophila sp.
CGAAACCCTCACCGCCCACAGTATTTGTTTGCACAAGAAAACAGTTACGCTCAACTTATGGAATCTGAAAAACTTCTCAAGCACATGGCTTGGGCCAATTCTGAAATTCTCGCCAAAGTCGCATTAATGCCCGATGAAGCTCTCGATACATTTTCAACGGATTCCGAATGGACTGCCAAGGAAATCATAAATCACATTGTAACTTCAGCCTATTTTTATGGTCTCAGACTGCAGACTGAAACCATGGAAGATTTGGCTAGGGTAGAAAAACTTCGCGGAGAAGCACTGTCAAAGGAATTAATCCTGGAGAAAACTTCAGAGCTCCAGCCATTTATAGATTCATTAAAAACATCCGACGCAGTATTGCTTCAAGAATCTTATAAACCTGAGGGATTGGTGTTGCGTGAAATTGAAGGTAAGTTAATCAAGAGAGCTAGATCAACCATCATTTTTCAATCTGTGCATCATGCAACTGAACATCGAGCCCAACTGGTTGATGCGCTCAATTCTGGTGCGTTTACTGGGATTAATCTCGATGATTACGATTTATGGGCATATGTAGACAAGTTCGGAGAGTAAATTCTTATGACAAATTACATTATTTATTTTAATCAACAATGGGTTGGGGATCACCCGGCTGAGTGGTACGACGCTCGTGGGCCTTTGGCAAGAAAAGTAGTTGAGGACATGCAAAGTGCTGGTGTTCTGGTTTTTGCAGGAGGCCTAGTTGAAGAAATCGAAGAAGCTTTTGGGGCAAATGACGCAGGAGAAATATCTGGGCCGATAACTCAAGATGGAGAATTTTTGGGTGGTCTGACCATAATTAATGTGGATACAGAGCAGGAAGCGAAAGACTGGGGTGCGAAAATTGGAGTGGCTTGTGGGTGGCCACAGGAGATTCGGAGATTTAAGGAATAGCTTTTACTCTTACTTAATTTGCTTGATGCGCGCTTTGATGAGTTTGGATAGCAAGGTTTTGCTCAGAGGTTTATCAATAGGGATGTGAAGGGCACTTTTAGTAGTTTTGAATTTGGCTAATTCCTTCTCAAAAAGATGAAGAACTGATCCGCTAAATGGGTAGTACCCGATATGGAACTTGTTAGAAAGTAGACCTGCAACAATATTTCCATTTACTTTAAAGGCTGGCATGCCGTAGCTCACAACCTCTTCTGCGCTCGGAATAATCTCGAGAATTCTCTTACGCATCTCCAACATCGTTTTACGGTGAGATTCTGGCGCCGAGAGGTAGTGCTTTCTTATGTGAGAAGGAAGAGCATTTGGCATGTGTGAAGTCTGCCTGAGGAATTCGCGCCAAGCAATCAAGTACGAGATAATTAACTATGGCTTTCAGGCACATAGGGATCGCACTTCTTGCTCCATTTTTGGTGTTGGCTGGCATGCCTGACGCATCGGCACATGCGCAATTGCAATCTAGTTATCCAGCCAAGAACGAAGTGTTAAGTATTGTCCCAAAAAGGGCTTGGCTGCTTTTTAATGAAGAGATTTTAACGCTCGATGGGAAAGCTAAGAATTTTCTCCATGTTGTGAATTCAAATCGACAGCGCGTTGATTTAAGGGACATTCGGATCGCAAAGTCAAAGATTTCAGTCAATCTTAAGAGCAATTTAAAACCTGGGAAGTACCAACTTCGCTACCGAGTTGTATCGGCAGATGGGCACGCCCTACAGGGAAGTATCGGCTTCATCTACAAGCCATAGGTTTTCGAATCTAGGCTGTGTGAAGTAAGGTACATCTAGAGAATTACATATGGAAGTCCAGTCTTTTCTAAGGGAGAACGCCGTGAAAGCTAGCGCCAGCGACCAGCGTTCTATTTTGGATATTCAAAAGTTTGATTTACAGTCTGCAACACTGCGAAACAAGGCAGCAAACCTTCCTGAGATTGCAGAGATTAATTCGCTCACGATTAAGCAGAACAATGCACGTGACTTGCGGATTGCTGCCGAGACTGAACTCAGCGATGTAAAACGCGAACTCGCACGTGCAGAGGGCGATGTTGAGCAGATAGTTACTCGCATTGAGCGGGATGAGAAGCGTCTCGCCTCAGGCACGGGAACTCCCAAGGAGCTGGAGCAGACTCAGCACGAGTTGGTAACTCTGGGAGCGCGACGAGCAGAGTTAGAGGAAGTTGAACTTGAAATCATGATGCGAGTAGATGGCATCAAGGAGAGAATTACCGAATTGTCGGGACAAGAGAGCCAACTTGCGGCTGAGATTGCTGACCTAAATATCCGCAAAGAGAATGCCCTTGCGGCTATTCACACAGAGCTCGAGGGCATTGATGCTGATCGTAAAGCCACAACTCAATCAATTGCTGCTGACTTTTTGGCTCTGTACGAAAAAATTCGCGAAGCCAATAATGGAATTGGTGCAGCTTCCCTAGCTGGCAATCAGTGCAAAGGTTGCAACTTAACGCTTAATACAATTGAAGTGCAGCGCATTGGTGGCCTTGCCGAAGATGAAGTTGTGCGTTGTGAAGAATGCCGCTGCATACTGGTGCGTGATCGCTAATGGCTAGACATTTCAGGCTGACAGCCGACGGCGGCTCGCGGGGAAATCCAGGTCCGGCAGGATACGGCGCGGTCGTAACTGAAAATGGCAAAATTGTTGCAGAACTATTTGATGTAATCGGAATTGCGACAAACAATGTAGCTGAGTACAACGGGTTACTTGCTGGTCTTTCGCACATCCATCAACTAGATGCACAAGCAACTGTAGAGGTTGCCATGGACTCCAAACTTGTTGTGGAACAAATGTCAGGCCGCTGGCAGATCAAGCATGCAGATATGCGAGATCTTGCCAAGCAATGTCGAGCAGCACACGAACCATCGCTCGTTACCTATACATGGATTCCACGTGATGAAAATTCACATGCCGACCGCTTGGCCAACAAAGCGCTAGATGGCGGGAGCGCACATAAACCAATTGCGGTGGTGCAGCAGAACTTTCTGACAGATCGACTTCGAAGTGCTGAGATTCCAACCTTTATTTACTTTGTGCGCCATGGTGAAACAGTACTTACTCCGATGCGTAAATTCTCGGGTACCGGTGAGCTTGATCCGGAATTGATGCAAGAAGGACTTGAACAAGCAGATTTGGTAGCTGCAGAGGCGGCGAAGCTCGGAGCTGATGTACTTATTGCATCTCCACTAAAGCGCACCAAACAAACTGCCGAAGCGATTGCTCGCACAACTGGATTAAAAATCATCTTTGACGAAGCTTGGTATGAACTTTCCTTCGGTACGTGGGATGGTCGTTCGATTGAGGAAGTTCGTGAAGAAGAGCCAGATCAATATCAGGCTTGGCTCAACTCCACCGCATATGCCCCAGGTGGTGGTGAGTCCTATGACGAGGCATCTATCCGCATTGAGGAAGCCCTCGAGCAGTTAGTAGCGGAATATCCCGGTAAGAAAATAATTGTGGTCACTCATAATGGAGTGATTAAAACTGCCGTGAAATTAGCAGTTGGCGCTCCAGCAGATGCTGTCTTTCATATGGATGCTACGCCTTGCTCTATCTCATCGATATCAATTTGGCCGTCAGATGGCTTGCGTGCGCTGCGCTCATTTAATGAACGCGGACATTTACGCTAAACCTGAAAGACCTGACCAGATTTAGGAATCGTCGCTTTCCAACCTAATTCAGTAGTAAGACGTTGTTGCATATGTTGTTGTCCCTCTATTTCACCATGAACAACGAAGGCTTCACCAGGCTGCTTGGCTTGTTTGAGCCAAGCTATCAATTCATCAGAGTCGGCATGAACGGAGAAACTTTCAACCTTTGAAATATGTGCGTTGACGGGAATGAGATCGCCATGAATTTTGATTTCAGTGACGCCTTCCTCCAGTAAACGCCCTCTACTACCTACCGCCTGATAGCCCACCAAGATGACTGTGTTCTTTGGGTTAGGCAACATATTTGCTAGGTGATGGACTACTCGACCCCCGGTTGCCATACCACTTGCTGAAATAATAATGGCAGGTCCAGTTACATCATTAATCGCTTTTGACTCTTCTGTTGTAGCCATTTGATGAAGCAACCCCGCATCAAATGGGTCTTGATTTGCAAAACGTTCTGAAACTCCAGCACGGATTTCAGGAGAGTTCGCAGCAACAGCTTCACGATAAAAGTTAAGTGCAGCAAGTGCCATTGGTGAATCCACATAAATTGGTAACGCTGGAATCTTTTTTTCAAGAATCAATTCTTTCAGAGCCATCAGAATAACTTCAGTGCGATCAACAGCAAAAGCGGGAATAAGAATTGCACCACCTCGTGCGATTGCTGCATTGATTTCCTCAGCAAAAGCTTCAGGTGTTGTGTCATGGGTTCGGTCGCCATACGTTGATTCGGTGACAACCACATCAAAAGTCTTTGCTGGGGGAGCGTCTGGATTCGAGAGCAGCGGGTGATTATTTCTTCCTAAATCACTAGTAAACAGGAAGGACTTTCCAGCTACTTCCACCTCGACAAAACTTGAACCCAAAATATGCCCTGATGGATAGAAGGTTACATATGCATCTTCAGCAATCTGAACCTTTTCGCGAAAAGGGCGCTCTCGAAGGTGGTCAATCGCTTTTTCGGCATCGGCCAAGTTGTAGAGAGCCTTTGGATCTTTATGGCTCGAATATCCCTTCTTGGCAGCGTACTTGGCATCTTCCATTTGTAAATGTGCTGAGTCGCGCAAAATGACCTTAGCAATATCGTTGGTGTAACGCGTTCCGTAAATTTCTTTCTTAAATCCTTGCTTTACGAGTAGCGGCAAGTAACCACAGTGATCAAGATGAGCATGAGTCAGAACTACTGCATCAATCTGATTAGCTTCGACTGGAAATGGATCCCAGTTCTTTCTCTGAATTGATTTGATACCTTGGAAAAGTCCACAATCCACCAGAATCTTGCTGCGCTTGCTGGAGATTAACGCGCGGCTTCCCGTGACCGTATCGGTAGCGCCCAAAAAGGAGATTGTTACTTCACTCATAGGGCAAGGTTATCGGTTAAAAGAGAAGTAGCCTTGTCCCTATGACAGGGGCGCAATTTAACAAATTTCTATTGCTCTCCTCTACCGCCACACTTTCTTTGGGATTCTTCGCTGATTTTTTCTGGATTCTTGCCGGTCTGATTGGGCTAGTGCCTGCTGTTACTTGGCTCATCAATGATCTGCGACATAAAACGATGGGCTCCGATGTCCTTGCCGTACTTGCGCTGCTTGGTGCTCTCTTCACAGATGAACTCTTTGCTGCAGCAGTAATTTCAGTAATGCTCGCTACGGGTAGAGTTTTGGAAAGTTGGGCGGAGGGACAAGCCGAGCGCCAACTTAAAGCTCTTTTATCTCGTATGCCGCGGAATGTACATCGAGTAGCTGCAGATGGCTCAATTGAGGAAATAGATATCTCTGAAATTGTGATTGGCGACAAGATCCTCATCAGAAGCGGTGAAATTACCCCGACAGATGGACGTTTGCTTGGTCGAGCAACGCTCGATGAATCAGCGCTCACCGGTGAGCCACTTCCAGTTTCACGTAAAGCCGATGAGGAAGTATCGAGCGGCGTCCTTAATGCAGGAGCACCTTTTGAATACATAGCCATGACAACGTCGGCAAACAGTACTTATGCAGCAATTATTAAATTAGTTGAAGCGGCACAAGAAAAATCAGCACCTGGGGTACGTCTTGCAAATCAATGGGCGCTGCGATTTGTCCCTGCCGCACTTCTTATTGCTGGGCTAGCCTGGTGGCTTAGCGGAGATGTCGATCGTGCAGTTGCCGTGCTTGTTGCTGCCACACCATGTCCACTAATTCTTGCGGTGCCAATTGCAATTGTTGCTGGACTTTCGCAAGCGGCAAAAAATGGCGCGATTATCAAAGGTGGAGGAGTCCTAGAACTCTTAGCACGCACTGACACGGTTCTTTTAGATAAAACAGGCACACTGACACATGGTGGGCCGGCTATTTCAGAGATCAATTCACGCCCTGGTTTGAGTGATGATGAAGTTTTGCAGATAGCAGCATCTGTAGATCAGTACAGCCCCCACATCGTTGCCAAGGCGCTCGTACAAGAAGCCAAAGAGCGTGGTTTGTCTCTCAGCGCCTGCACTGACATTGAAGAGATTGCAGGACACGAAATTGCTGCAACTCTTGAAGGGAAACGAATTGTTGTAGGCCAATTTAAAACCGAACCGCCAAGTTGGCTACATTTTTCACAACCTTTAATGGTCGCAGTTTCAAGTAACGGAGAACTCATCGGCGCAATCGGTCTTGATGACCCAATTCGAGCTGAATCCAAACAGATGGTCGCCGATCTGCGTGCGGCTGGAGTTGCACATATTGCTCTTGTTACGGGTGATCGCGATGACACGGCTAGAGAAGTTGCGAACTCAGTCGGAATCACTGAAATCTATTCAAAGGTAACTGCCGCAGGAAAGTTAGAAATTACAGAAGCTGCAAAGTTAAAGTCCTCTGGTTCAGTCATTGTGGTTGGTGATGGTATTAATGACGCGCCTGCTCTTGCAGCTGCGGATGTAGGTGTTGCAATGGGAGCACGAGGAGCATCAGCTGCATCAGAGGCAGCTGATGTCGTTATTGTCGAAGATTCCATTGATCGCCTCACTCGCGCGATTCGAATTGCAAAATCGGCTCGAACGAAGGCGCTTCAAGCTGCCGGCATAGGTATGAGCCTGTCATTTATTGTCATGGGAACAGGTGCCTTTGGAATCACAAATGCGAGCCAAGGCGCTATTGCACAAGAAGTTATCGATGTGATTGCGATTTTATGGGCGCTTACCGCCTTGAAATCAACCAAGTAAATACCCCGTACAATTTTCTATTGAGTCGCCCGGATCACCGCGTTGTCGCAAG
>CAYWWZ010000055.1:0-6500 GCA_964462495.1 uncultured Candidatus Planktophila sp.
AGAGATCGCGTGCTTGGTATTCGTAGAGATCCACTAATTGCTCCTCATGGGTGCGACTGACCAGACTGGTGGTGCTGACCTGGGGCAATCTTAAGTGGTTATTTTAAAGAGGTGTAACAGGGGCATAACGGAGCAAGAGGCGTTTATCGCCGAACTGCCCGAAGTTGATAGTCGCTTCTGCTTTATCACCATCACCGGCAAGGGCGACTACTGTGCCGAGGCCGAATGTGTCATGTGACACACGCTGCCCCACTGCAAGTTCCATCGCAACTGATTTCTTTCCAGTTGCACGAGGTGGTGGCGCTGAAGGAATTCGCGATTTCTTAAGTGTCGAAGTTGAGAAGCTGGAGCGAGTTTCATTCTTCCACTCAATGAGTTCGGCGGGAATTTCGTCGAGAAAACGTGAAGCTGGGTTGTAACGAGGTGACCCAAAGGTAAGTCTGTATTCAGCGCGCGAAATATAGAGGCGCTTCTCAGCGCGCGTTAACCCAACATATGCCAGTCGACGTTCTTCTTCAATTTCGCGGGGGTCATCCAATGTACGCGCATGCGGAAAGATTCCATCTTCCATGCCCGTGAGAAAGACCGTGGGAAATTCCAATCCTTTTGCTGTATGCAGTGTCATCAAAGTGACAACTCCCCCATGATCACCGTCAGGTTTATCGGGTATCTCATCTGCATCTGCGACCAATGAAACTTTCTCCAGGAACCCGGAGAGCGAAATTTCCTCGTCTTCTCCTAGCTCCTCAAATGGTCGCTCTTCGTATTCCATTGATGCCGAGACAAGTTCTTGCAAGTTCTCAACACGTACTTCATCCTGTGGATCTTTACTATTTTCAAGTTCCGTCAATAGTCCAGATTGCTCTAGTACCGCCTCGATAATTACTGATGGTTTGGTCTTTGCCTCTACTAACGTTTGCAAGGCGATAAGCATCTGAGTGAATGTGGTAATCGATTGTGCTGCCTTATTAGGGACGCCGCTTGCTTCCTGGACGCGCAGCAAGGCGTTCCAGAATGAGATTCCCTGGGCGCTGGCAAATGCCTCAACCTCTTCCAGGGCTCGGTCGCCAATACCGCGTTTGGGTAAATTGATGATACGTCGCAGCGATACCTCATCATCAGGATTAGCAAGTACTCGTAAATATGCCAGTAAATCCTTAACTTCTTTCCGTTCATAGAAGCGAAGTCCACCTACGACCTTGTAGGGAATAGCTGCGCGCATAAATATTTCTTCAAAGATACGAGATTGCGCATTGGTGCGATAAAAGACTGCGGTATCGCCCGGATTTGAAATTCCTTGATCCTGCAAGCTACGTATCTCGGATTTAACAAATTCTGCCTCGTCATATTCAGATTCAGCTATGTATCCAGTAAGCGGAGCGCCCGAACCAGCATCAGACCATAGATTCTTTTCCTTGCGTGATTCATTCTTGGTGATTACTGCATTCGCTGCGTTGAGGATATTTTGCGTAGATCGATAGTTTTGTTCGAGTAGAACTGTCGTTGCGTTTGGATAATCCACTTCGAACTGCAAGATATTTCGAATCGTGGCGCCACGAAAGCCATAGATTGATTGGTCGGCATCTCCCACAACGCAGAGTTCAGCCATAGGAAAGCCATCGCCCTCGTCGCCGGTGAGCTCTTTGATTAAGACATACTGAGCATGGTTGGTATCTTGATACTCATCTACCAAGATGTGGCGAAAGCGTGATCGAAAACGCGCCTTTGCTTCGGGGTGCTTCTGTAAGACCTGCACAGTCTTCATAATCAGGTCATCAAAATCCATAGCGTTGGCTTGTTGTAATCGTTTTTCATACATTGTGTAGACATCAGCGACGATGGTCTCAAATTGGTTGGTGGCCTTACTGAGGTACTCATATGGAGTTTGTAACTCATTCTTGGCGTTAGAAATGAGATGTTGAAATTGGCGAGCGGGATAACGCTTGGCATCCAAGTTCAGAGTCTCCATAACCCGTGAAATGAGTTTCTGCGAATCTGCAGAGTCGTAGATGCTGAATGAGCTGCTATATCCCAATCTTTCGACCTCTTGTCGCAACATGCGAACACATGATGAGTGAAAGGTAGAGACCCACATTGATTTCGCGATAGGGCCAACTAAGTCAGCTACGCGTTCTTTCATCTCGCCTGCTGCTTTATTGGTAAAGGTGATAGCCAGAATTTCATAAGGCCGAACTTCGCGTCGCGCCATGATGTAGGCGATGCGTCGCGTCAATACGCGCGTCTTTCCCGAACCTGCACCTGCAACAACGAGAAGTGGTGATCCTGCATGTGCCACTGCCTTCTGTTGCTCGGGATTGAGTCCCTCAAGCAATGGGTCGGTCGCAGTCATGGCGGGCAGTCTATTAGGCTTCACCCACACGAGAAGATAAAGGTGAGTTGTGGAACCAATAGCAGATTCTGAAATCAAGCGAGTCCTGGTGGTCAATGCCCATCCTGACGATTCTGACTTTGGAGCATCGGGAACTATTGCGCAATGGGTTCAACAAGGAATCACTGTCTCATATGTGCTCTGCACCAACGGTGATCAAGGCGGCGAAGCATCGAAATACTCTCGCGAAGAAATGCCAGCTGTGCGCCAACGCGAGCAGCGCGCAGCATGTGCAGCGCTCGGCATTAGCGATGTCACTTTCTTAAATTATGTTGATGGCCATCTCGAGCCAACTTTGCAACTTCGTAAAGATATTGTGCGCCAAATTCGACGCGTCCAACCCGATCGCATTGTCTGCCAATCACCAGAACGTAACTGGGAACGTATTGGTGCTAGCCACCCAGATCATTTAGCCGCTGGTGAAGCGACTATTCAAGCGGTGTATCCCGATGCACGAAATCCGTATGCCTTTACCGATCTATTGGAGAAAGAGAATCTGCAACCGTGGAAGGTGCGTGAAGTGTGGATGCAAGGACATGCACATCCAGATCATTTCGTTGATATAACTGACACATTCCATTTCAAAATGGCAGCGCTCAGAGAGCACGCTTCACAAACTGGCCATATGGATAATCTGGAAGAGATGTTGCGTGAATGGGGTCAACGTAACGCCGGTATTGGTGGTCTTCCCGAAGGTCGTATCGCCGAAGCTTTTAAAATCGTTAATACTGATTAACGGGCAGTTGCTCTCACAATTTCTACCATCTGAATTGGATAACCATCTGGCGCGTACATAGCTTGGGTACCGCTCATCTTGTAGGCCCCGACTTCACCAATTTTCTGCACTAAATCAAGGCCCTTGGTGATCTTTCCCCAGATGGTGTATTTCGGAGGAAGTTGAGTATCGCCATAGACCAAGAAGAATTGGGAACCGTTTGTCTTTGGTCCAGAGTTAGCCATCGCAACTGTTCCGGCCGGATAATTATTGGCAACATTTGCGGGTAGATTTTCATCGACATATCCCTGCCACCCAGCTGGAGAACCGCTACCACTGAGCGTCGGATCTCCGCATTGCAAGACGAAAATTCCTTGTGTGGTCAAACGATGGCAGAGCGACTTGTTGTAATAACCGGCGCGCGCTAGCGCTGAGATTGCGCTAACAGTTACTGGCGCCTTAGACCCCAACATTTCAATCACAATATCGCCACAATTAGTTTTGAGAGTGAGCGTCTTGGTAGTTGGCTTTGCTGAAGCAGCTGGTTGCTTTACCTTGACGGGAATCTTTCCTTTGGCGGTGGCAGTTTTACAACCTGGAACCGTGACAGGACGCTCTGCAGCAACGGTCGGTGTGGCCGTGATCGTTGTTGCTGCAGCAAACGCGAAAGCAACTATTGCTACCTTTACGGTTTTAAACATCTCCGACTTCCTATTCCCATTCAATTGTTCCAGGAGGTTTGCTCGTGATGTCGAGGACGACTCGATTTACTTCACGAACCTCGTTGGTGATTCGAGTAGATATCTTCTCAAGAACTTCATACGGAATGCGAGACCAATCAGCTGTCATGGCGTCTTCGCTAGATACCGGACGCAACACAATCGGGTGCCCGTAGGTTCGCCCGTCTCCTTGTACTCCCACGCTGCGCACATCAGCGAGCAGAACAACTGGACATTGCCAGATTATGCGATCGAGTCCAGCAGCCTTGAGCTCTTCGCGGGCAATGACATCTGCCTCTCGCAGAATATTGAGTCGAGTTTGAGTGACTTCTCCGATGATGCGGATTCCTAATCCAGGACCAGGAAATGGTTGGCGCCAGACGATGGATTCGGGAAGGCCAAGTTCCAGGCCAACTTGGCGAACTTCATCTTTAAAAAGAGTGCGAAGTGGTTCGACTAGGGTGAATTTCAAATCCTCGGGTAGTCCGCCTACATTGTGATGTGACTTGATATTGGCGGTACCGGTTCCTCCTCCCGATTCAACAACATCAGGATAGAGAGTTCCTTGCACTAAGAATTCAACGTCGCCACCGGATGCAATATCGCGCGCAGCTTTTTCAAAGGAGCGGATAAATTCCCGCCCAATAATCTTTCGCTTCTCTTCTGGGTCGGTAACTCCAGCAAGTGCTTGTAAGAATTGCTCCACCGCGTCCACTACAACAAGTTCGATGCCAGTTGCTGCAACAAAATCTTTCTGAACTTGTTCTGATTCACCGGTGCGCAGCAGACCATGATCAACAAAGACACAGGTGAGTTGTTTGCCCACTGCGCGCTGCACAATCGCTGCTGCAACTGCTGAATCAACACCTCCAGAGAGACCACAGATAACTCGCTTATCTCCAATCGCTGCCTTTGCCTTCGCAACTTCATCTTCAGCGATATTTGCTGTTGTCCAAACAGGCTTACATCCTGCGATATTGATGAGCCAATTCTGCAAAATTGCTTGCCCATGTTCGGTATGTAGAACTTCTGGGTGAAATTGCACCCCCGCTAATTTGCCTGATGCATCTTCAAAGGCAGCAATCGGTGTATCAGCTGTTGCTGCACTGACTGTAAAACCATCGGGTGCTTGCGAAACAGCATCACCGTGTGACATCCACACTGATTGCGATTCCGGCAATCCGGCAAAGACCTTTGAACCTGATTTCACTGACAGAGGGGTGCGTCCAAATTCAGATTTGCCGGTCTGCGCAACTACACCTGATAAAGCTGCGGCCATTGTTTGAAATCCGTAACAAATACCGAAGACAGGAATTCCCAACTCAAAAATTGCAGGATCAATTTTCGGCGCATGATCGGCATATACAGAAGAAGGACCACCAGAAAGAATGATGGCTTCAGGGCTTTTGGCGCCTACTTCTGCTGCAGTTATCGAAGATGGAACAATCTCTGAGTAAACCTTTGCCTCGCGAACTCGTCGTGCAATCAACTGCGCATACTGTGCGCCAAAATCAACAACCAGTACACCGTGGCTAGCGGCCATGAATAACCACATCTACGCGCTGGAAAGACTTCACATCGGAGTAACCACAGGTTGCCATCGCGCGGCGCAACGCACCGAAGAGATTCATCGATCCATCAGAAGTGTGGGACGGTCCAACCAGAATTTCTTCTAGCGATCCAACTGTGCCAACGTTAACGCGTGCACCGCGAGGAAGTTCTGGGTGGTACGCCTCAGATCCCCAGTGCCAACCAAGTCCTGGGGATTCAACTGCTTTAGCCAGAGCCGAACCCATCATGACTGCATCTGCGCCGCAAGCGATTGCCTTTGCGATGTCACCAGATTTGCCGATGGATCCATCAGCGATGACATGGACATATCGTCCACCTGATTCATCAAGATACTCGCGGCGAGCTGCGGCAACTTCTGCAACCGCAGAGGCCATAGGAACTTCGATACCAAGTACGGAGCGAGTTGTATGCGCTGCTCCTCCACCAAAACCAACCAGCACACCAGCAGCCCCAGCGCGCATCAAGTGAAGCGCTCCCGTTGTTGTAGCAACGCCACCCACGATGACAGGCACATCTAACTCATAGATAAATTTCTTCAAGTTAAGAGCCTCATTTTCGGCAGCAACGTGTTCTGCTGACACCGTTGTACCGCGAATCACGAAGATATCTACCCCGGCATCAATAACTGCTTTATGGAGTTCGGCTGTGCGCTGTGGTGACAAAGATGCCGCGACTGTCACTCCAGAATCGCGGATTTGCTTGATGCGCTCTTTAATCAGCTCTGGACGAATTGGTGCGTTATAAATTTCTTGCATGCGGCGAGTGGCATGCTTATCTGGCATAGATGCGATTTCACCGAGCGGAATACGGGGATCGTCGTAACGGGTCCAGAGCCCTTCAAGATTTAAAACACCAAGTCCGCCTAACTTTCCGATGGCGATTGCAGTCTCTGGTGAAACAACGGAATCCATTGGGGCGGCAAGAAGTGGCAGTTCAAATTTATAAGCATCGATCTGCCAGGCAGTCGAGACATCTTCCGGCGTACGGGTACGACGGCTGGGAACGATGGCGATATCGTCGAATGAATAGGCCTGATGTGCGCGTTTTCCGGGGGCGATTTCGATATCCATGAGTTATTTCTTCTTGCTGTAGTTAGGGGCATCGG
>CAYWWZ010000056.1:0-6304 GCA_964462495.1 uncultured Candidatus Planktophila sp.
ATGGAAGTTGCAGCTGCAGCATCTAAGTCGCTCAAGCGAGTTCACCTTGAACTTGGCGGCAAGGCGCCGGTTGTTGTCTTTAACGATGCAGATTTACAGGCAGCTGCCGAAGGAATTGCACTTGCCGGTTACTTCAATTCTGGCCAGGACTGCACAGCAGCAACGCGCGTCATTGTTCAAGAAGGTGTTTACGACGAGATGGTGAAGTTGTTGGCAGATCAGGCTACGAACCACATCGGAATGGGTATGCCAGACGAAGATGTAGTTGTGGGACCAGTTAATAACGCATCACAGTTCGAGCGCGTCAATGGATTCATTGCGCGCACACCTTCCCATGCTCGAATCGTTGCGGGTGGTCAGCCAACAAACCGTCCAGGGTATTTCGTAGCTCCAACTGTCATCGCAGATCTCAAGCAGAGCGATGAGTTGATTCAATCTGAAATCTTTGGCCCGGTCATCACTGTTCAGAAATTTAAGGATGAGGCAGAAGCTGTCGCTATGGCCAACGGAGTCGAATACGGCTTGGCCTCTTCTGTCTGGACCAAGGACCATGGCCGCGCAATGCGGATGGCCAAGGCCTTTGACTTTGGATGCGTCTGGATTAACACCCACATCCCAGTGGTGGCCGAGATGCCTCATGGCGGATTTAAGCGCAGCGGATACGGCAAAGATCTATCGAATTATGGCTTCGAGGATTACACCCGTATCAAGCATGTGATGACCAATCTCAACGCCTAAATCCCTGCGCCAAAATCCCAATAAAGGCACAGGAGAATTTCTCTCATTTAGGTTTGGCTCACGCTCAAAAGGGCTACATAATGAGCCCTGCAGAACCGTCCCTTACACCGGCAAGTTTCACTAAAAGGAGCCCACAACTATGGCTAAGAAACCACTTTCTTCAGAAGCACGCGCAATTCTTAACACTCATGTTTCTCGTCGTGCTGTCTTAGCCGGCGCCGGCGCAGTAGCAGGTGCTGGTGCACTAGCTTCATGCGGAATCGGTGGAGGATCAGATTCTTCAAACGCAGTGCGTTGGGGTAACTGGCCGCTTTACCTTGATGTCGATGATTCAGGTAAGAAGTATCCAACTCTCGAAGCATTCACCAAAGAGACCGATATTGAAGTTAAGTATTTTGAAGATTACAACGACAACGATGAGTTCTTCGGAAAAGTTCAGGCACAACTTAAGATTAAGAAAGACATTGGTTACGACCTAGTCTGCCCAACCGACTGGATGGCAGCTCGTTGGATCCGCCTTGGGTATGCGCAGAAGTTTGATGGCGCAAATATTCCCAATTCATCAAACATTCTCGACACTCTTGCAACTCCATCATTCGATGCTAAGCGTGAATACACATTGACTTGGCAAGGAATCATGGGCGGTTTCGGCTGGAACGTAGAGAAAAATCCAAAGGGAATCCGCACAATCGAAGACCTCTTCTCTCCTGCAAATAAGGGAAAGATTGTGGTTCTCTCTGAAATGCGCGACACCATCGGAATCATCTTGCGCTCGCAGGGCGTCAATCTTCAAACCGTTACTGAAGACCAATTTATGAACGCTGTTGACTTCCTCGAGAAGAAGATTGCAGATGGCTGGATTCGTGGAGTTAAGGGCAATGAATACGCCGAAGACCTCACTTCAGGAGATGCCACAGCAGTTATTGGTTGGTCAGGCGATATGTTCATCCTTAAGTCTGAGAACGAAGGAAAGTTTGACTTTGCAGTTCCAGAATCAGGCGGAACGATTTCAGGTGACAACATGCTTATACCTTCAACTGTTACCGCTGAAGCGAAGGCCAATGCTGAAAAATTGATCAACTACTACTACGACCCTGCAGTAGCTGCAGAAGTTGCCGCGTACGTCAACTATGTCTGCCCAGTTAAGGGAGCACAGGCTGAGATGGAAAAAATTGATCCAGAGCTTGCCAAGAGCGAGTTCATCTTCCCAACCGAGAAGATGATGGCAAATCTCAGCGTCTTCCGTTCACTTACACCTACAGAAGAGACAACTTGGACCGAGGCTTTCCAGAAGGCTGCCGGCAACTAAGTGTCAGATGTAGCTAGCTCTGCACGGGGAGATTTAAAACTCTCTCACATCACCAAAACTTATGGTGACTTCACTGCAGTAAATGATTTGTCGTTGACGATTCCTGAAGGCTCATTCTTTGCACTCCTTGGGCCTTCAGGATGCGGCAAGACAACTACATTGCGCATGATTGCTGGGCTAGAAGAACCGACCCAAGGAACGATTTCATTGGGTGCAACTGATATTACTCATACCAAGCCATATCAGCGCCCTATCAATACCGTCTTTCAAAACTATGCGCTCTTCCCGCACCTGACCATCTTCGAGAACATCGCTTTTGGTCTGCGGCGCCGTGGCATCAAAGATGTAGATGATGCCGTTAATAAGGCGCTTAATTTGGTAGAGCTTCCGCATCTTGCGCAGCGCAAACCAACGCAACTTTCTGGTGGACAACAACAGCGCATCGCTCTGGCGCGCGCCATTGTGAACCGCCCCGCGCTCTTGCTACTTGATGAACCGCTTGGTGCGCTTGATCTCAAACTCCGTCGTCAGATGCAGATTGAGCTCAAGTGGATTCAGAAAGAGGTTGGCATCACCTTCGTTCACGTCACCCATGATCAAGAAGAAGCTATGACCATGGCCGACACGATTGCTGTGATGAACGAGGGCGAAATCGAGCAGATGGGTTCACCTGCTGATCTCTATGACAATCCCAAGACAGCCTTTGTTGCAAACTTCTTGGGCCAGTCCAACCTCATTAAGGGGTCAGTCAGCGGAAGCGATGGCGATAACCAGATTGTTGATCTCTTTGGTCAAAAGATCTCGCTTCGTAAGGATCGTTCTCACGCAGTAGATAACTCGATTTATGCAGGTATTCGCCCAGAAAAGTTCCGCATCTCTCGCCTTGAAACTGCGACTTCAGGAAATATTCTGACCGGTGGCAAGGTGGAGGATGTTTCCTACATCGGCGTTTCAACGCAGTACCAAGTATTGATGCCATGGGGACAAGAGCTCATGGTCTTTGAACAGAACGATGATGGAGTTGCACCATTTAGCGTAGGCGAAAGCGTCAATATCTCTTGGGAACCAATCTTCACCTTTGGTCTTCGCGGGGATGAAGATGCAGAAGCCGGTACCGAAGTCAGCCCCGATGAGGATCCAGACGAGTAATGAAGAAGATTAAGACTCCCTATCTCCTGTTACTTCCAGGGATGGGGTTCCTCCTTACTTTCTTCATCTTGCCTCTTATCAACTTAGCTCAAACTTCAACACAGACCCCAGTTGGAGGGGGAGATACCGGCCAATACGAACAAACGCTACGTTTCCAAAATTATGTCGATGCTTTTATTGAGAATAGAGAACAGTTCGGTCGCTCATTTCTCTACGCAACTATCGCAACAATTCTTGCTCTTCTGATCGCATACCCACTTGCCTACGCAATCGCATTCAAGGGTGGCAGGCTGAAGAACGTCATGTTGGTACTTGTTGTAGCACCATTCTTTACCTCGTTCTTGCTACGTACCGTTGCCTGGAAACAAATTCTTGGTGAAGAAGGCTTTGTGGTTCCGCCCCTGCGAACGTTAGGGATTATCTCGGAGAGTACGACGCTAACTTCGAGCGCCTTTGCTGTTGTCGCAGGTATGACGTACAACTTTTTGCCCTTTATGACCCTGCCACTGTATGCATCAATTGATCGTATTGATCCACGTACTCTCGAAGCTTCTGGCGATCTTTATGCCAATGGGTTTACGACATTTCGTAAGGTTACTTTGCCGCTATCAATGCCAGGTGTAGTGGCTGGCACGCTTCTGACCTTTATTCCGGCAGCGGGTGATTACGTCAATGCGGCAATTCTGGGAAGTCCAACTACCAAGATGCTCGGCAACGTTATTGAGTCACGCTACTTCCGAATCGTCGATTACCCAACGGCTGCCGCTCTCTCCTTCACCTTGATGATCTCAATTTTGATTCTGGTAACTATCTATGTCCGCAAAGCAGGAACTGAGGAGCTGGTATGAGAAAAGTATCTCGTTGGTTCCAGCGCAACCTCATCCGCATCTATGCGGTTGTTGCATTCACCTATCTCTTTATTCCTGTGGCCTACACATTTGCTTTCTCTTTCAATGACTCACGTAAAAGCAACTTGGTATGGCAGGGCTTTACTCTCGAAAATTGGATGAACCCTTGCGGTGCGCCAGAAGTCTGTACTGCGCTGGGCAATTCCATCAAGATCGGATTCTTGGCAACTTTCTTTTCAACGATTTTGGGCACCATGATTGCCTTTGCGATTGGTCGCTATCACTTCAAAGGGCGTTCGACGACTAACTTGTTGATCTTCTTACCAATGGCAACGCCGGAAATTGTCTTGGGAGCATCACTACTCTCGCTCTTCTTGGTCTTCCAAATCAATCCTGGTTTTTGGCCAACTGTGATTGCACACGTTCTCTTCTGCGTCTCGTTTGTTGTAGTGACTGTCAAAGCTCGTATTGCAAGCCTTGACCCTCGCCTTGAGCAAGCAGCAATGGATCTGTATGCCAACGAGCGCGAAACTTTCCGCCGCGTGACCTTGCCATTGGTTGCACCAGGAATTGCAGCAGCTGCCCTCTTGGCATTTAGCTTGTCCTTTGATGACTTCATCATCACCAACTTCAACTCTGGAACGATGACTACCTTCCCGAAGTTTGTTTACACATCTGCAGCTCGTGGTATTCCGGCTCAAGCCAATGTCATCGGTTCGGCTATGTTCTTCCTCGCTTTAGCGATCGTGATCATCGGACAAGTTGTAAGCCGCAAGCGCAAAGTTTCATGACGCGTCAGCTCGTCATTCTTGGCTCGACCGGTTCAATTGGAGTTCAAGCGCTCGAAATTGTTGAGGCAAACCCAGATCGATTTTCAGTACTTGCTATTACCTCCGCTGGTACATCACCTGATTTAGTGATTGAACAGGCAAAGAAATTCAAAGTTAAAGTTGTTGGAGTAATCAAAAACGCAGAACAGATACGTGCAGCGTTGCCCGGCGTGGAAGTAATAGATGGTGTACATGCTTCAACTGAGATTGCCGCTCTATCGTGCGACATAGTTCTTAATGCAATCACTGGCTCGATTGGTCTTGGCCCAACTCTGGCAGCGCTCGATGCAGGTAATCGTGTAGCGCTGGCCAATAAAGAATCACTTGTGGCGGGTGGAGATATCGTGATGTCGCGTGCCAAGTCTGATCAACTGCTTCCTGTTGATTCTGAACACTCAGCGCTGTGGCAATCGTTAATTGGTGAAGATAAGTCGCAGATTGCCAAGCTCATTTTGACCGCAAGCGGGGGACCATTCCGTGATCGCAGCGATCTCTCAACTGTCACCGTTGCAGAAGCCCTCAGCCATCCGACCTGGGTCATGGGTCCGGTCGTCACTATAAATTCGGCTACCTTAATGAATAAGGGTCTAGAAATTATTGAAGCCCATTACCTTTTTGATATTGCGTACTCAAAAATTGAAGCGGTCATTCATCCTCAATCTGTCATTCACTCGATGGTTGAATTTGCAGACGGTTCAACGATTGCTCAGGCATCGCCACCAGATATGAAGGGCCCAATCTCATTTGCTTTGGGATACCCAGATCGTGTGGCTGAAGCAATGCCAGCTATTGATTGGACAGCGCCTCATTCTTGGAGCTTTGCACCGATTGATCACAATCGTTTTCCTGCGATTTCCTTAGCTCGCCACTGTGGTGAAATAGGCAAAGGGCTACCTGCTATTTTCAATGCAGCTAATGAGGTTGCAGTACAAGCTTTTGTTGATGGGAATATCTCATTTACTCAAATTGTTCAGACTGTATCGGCAGTTGTTGAGAAATTGAGCGCCTCGGCTCTCTCGGTTCCGCGTGATTTGGATGATGTCAGTGCTATCGAGAAGGATGCCCGCGACGTGGCTTCCTCTGAAGTTGCGCGAGCTCGTTGATGAAGGACGGTAGATGGAACTTCTAGGAATTCTCGCATTTGCAGTCGCGATGCTGCTCTCTGTCATGGTCCACGAGTTTGGCCACTATCTCACTGCGCGACGTTTCGGCATGAAGGTCACCGAATTCTTCCTTGGTTTTGGCAAGCGCATCTGGTCATTTACTAAAGGTGAAACCGAATTTGGCATCAAGGCTATTCCAGCCGGTGGTTACTGCCGTATTGAGGGGATGACCCCACGCGATGAGATGCCTGCTGGTGAAGAAGGGAGAGCATTTTTTACTGCTTCATCGGGCAAAAAACTTATCGTCCTCGGCGCCGGTTCATTTGC
>CAYWWZ010000057.1:0-6250 GCA_964462495.1 uncultured Candidatus Planktophila sp.
TAAATATCTCCCTAGATAAAACGGCTGTTTTTCTTTTCGCTTGACCTTCGGCGTAGGGCTCTACTGTGCTAGTCGGCTATGAGAGTAGCCTACTAGTTAAGGGATAAACGCGACGTACTAGCCGTCTTTTCGGATGGTGTTAAGTACATCATCCCGAACCTTCTTCATACGGGATTCCGATGAAGCCTCAACGTTAAGTCGAAGGAGTGGCTCCGTATTGGATGCCCGCAGGTTAAACCACCAATCATCACCATCAATCGTGAGTCCATCGAGATGATCGACTTGAACGCCATCTTTGGCGCCGTAGATTGATTCAATGTGATCCATGGCAGATTTGGCATCATCTACTTTGGAATTGATTTCACCACTTGAAAAATAGCGATTAAATGGCGAAAGTAACTCTGAGAGAGTTATCTCTTTCTCACCGAGGGCAGCTATCGCATGAAGGGCTGCAAGCATGCCTGAATCTGCTTTCCAGAAATCTCGGAAGTAAAAGTGTCCTGAATGTTCGCCACCAAAGACTGCGTTGGTTTCAGCCATTTGTTTCTTGATGTAAGAGTGACCAACTCGCGAACGAACTGCGCTTCCTCCGCACTCTTCAATAACTTCCTTGACTGCTCGAGAAGAAATAAGATTATAAATAATATTTGAGCCGGGATAACGTTTGAGTTCCCGACTTGCAATGAGTGCGGTAAGAGCCGAAGGATTGACCAGGTCACCTTTTTCGTCAACGAGGAAACAACGGTCGGCATCACCATCAAAGGCCAATCCAATATCAGCCTTGTTCTTCTTTACCGCTTTCTGAAGATCCTTAAGGTTCTCGGGTTCTATGGGATTTGCTTCATGATTGGGAAAAGTTCCATCAAGTTCAAAATACATCTCTATAACTTCAGCGTTCAGCTTCTTAAAAACCGCTGGGGCCGTGTATCCGCCCATGCCATTGCCTGCATCAATTACTATTTTGAGAGGTCGGATCGCAGAAACATCTACGAGCGTTAGGAGATGATTTACATACTCATCCAGCATGTTCTGTTTTTTCTCAACTCCGACGCTACGCATCACCATTGGAGTTCCCTCTTTAACAAAATTTTCGATTGTGACCAGGCCCGACTCTTTACCAATCGGACGTGCTCCGCTGAAACAGAGCTTGATTCCGTTGTATTCGGCTGGATTATGGCTAGCGGTAAACATGGCTCCAGGAAGATTGAGTTTGCCAGAAGCGAAGTACAACATATCGGTTGATGCCAATCCGAGGCGAATAACATCAAGTCCTTGTGAAGTAACTCCAGCACCAAATGCTGTTGCAAGAGTCGGTGAGGACGGGCGCATATCTTCACCAATGACGACAGTACCTGGCTCCCGCTCTTGCTCAAGAAATCGAGCAAAAGCTACTCCAGTTGCGAAAGCAAAATCTGGTGTGAGATCTTTATCGACAAGACCGCGGATATCGTAAGCCTTAAAAATCGATGCGCTCATACAAGTATCGTAAAGAGATTGATAAGAAAATGCGAAATTACGATGGAACCGCGCGCAAATGCCCGCGTCGTCCGACGTTCGTTTGAGCAACCTGAGGAGTTTGCTTAGCGGCAGGTTCGAGATTTGCGCTAGCTGCTTCACGTACAGCATCAGCAATGGCCATCAAGTCATCCTCACTTGGCCCCATTGCATCGTTATCTGCAACATGGCGAATGACACTCCAGCCGTTTGGAACTGTCAACCTTGCGGAGTGCTTATCGCAGAGATCGTATGAATGAGGCTCTGCAAAAGTAGCAAGCGGTCCAAGCACGGCGGTTGAATCGGAGTAAATGTAGGTAAGGGTCATCGTCGCAATTGCTCGACAAGAGACGCGTGAACATACGCGACCGGTTCGTGACTGCGGGACCATGTGAAATAGATTAGTGGTTTAAGTTGCGAATGTTATGGATTGAGCACGCGAATATTTGAAGCGGGTACCGATGATTTAGTCAAAGTGCTGCCCGGAGTCAGCGGGAGGTAGCCATAACCACTTCTCGATGCAATGAGCGCAGCCCCTGAGGTGCCCTGTGAGATTTTCGAGAAGGAGACAGAACGCACTGAGTCTGGCACTTTAAAGGTTGCGATATCTTCTTTTCGGATATCAAACTTCTTGGTCTTTCCATTTGTGTAAGTGAGCTCGAGTGTCACGCGCACATCTCTGCCTGTAAACACAAGCGTTGGGGCCAAACCGGTGGTTGCCATGGTGTACTCAGTGAGATCTTCAGCAGCCGTGCTCCAGACAAAATCTCGCTTGCCCTGTGCGATGGTTGGTGAAAAAACTGATCCCAAAATAGGCTGATCAGAGTTGATGTGAAGGGCAAATTTTCCAGCAGCCATAGTGATATCCATGGGTAGCTCTATGACTTGGCCTTGCGGAATAACTCGATCTGAAATTCCTACTGGCGCAAAAGTTCCATCCGTTGAACGTATTTCTGCGGTGATCCGTGCATCGACCTCCCCCGGAACCAATAGTCGCAAGGTGTGCGGAGTGGCTCCCCCACGTCCAACTTGCTGCGGAATAGCTGGAATCTGCAATCGCGTGGTTGGGGCTTGCGTGGAGTTAATTAAATCTCCACCCAATGAAGTCAAACCTCTGCCACGTTCATCGACAAGGAAACCGTTGATGCGTCCTGCTTGCGGAAGAAGATGGATGGCGATTCTTTTTGAGCCCGGGGCCAATGATGCGAGTGTGAGAGACACATAACTGTTGGCACGAATTGAAACTGTCCGTGGTGCAACCTGCCCGTTTTCATTAAAGACAGTTACCTCTACCAATGCCCTGCCAAGCCCACTGTTAACTACGTGTAGAGCGCTCTTTGAGGTGATGTCTGCTGTAGCTCCGACAAACCACTGCGACGAAGCTGGAGCGCTACAAGGTGCCGCACCTGCCCAAACCCCCTTGCGAACTTGCCAGACAACTGGCGTAACTTTTCCAGATTCAATCACGGCTGACTGCGCTGCTACTGCGTAACGTCTTAGGCCAACTTCACCGAATTTCATTGACGTGGTTCCGGTCTTGCGGGCCAAAGTTTTAGGCGAACTCAACGAGATTGCAGTACTTAATCCGGTGGTGTTAGGAGGACAGACCACTGCAGGATATGACTCATTAAATCTGCTTGTGCTAACCGTGAAATTTAAAATATTACTCACAAACAGCACAGCGGTAACTGCGATTGCTAACACCAGAATGCGTTGATTTTTCACGCGATCTCCTTATCGGAAATCTCAGCCCTGCGGCGACCCCCCGGTAGCGCTAAAACGCTAAAGGCGATGAAGGTGATTATGAAGAAAGAGATCCACGCACGACGGGCGCGTCCATCATGAATTATAGAAATTTCTCCTGCTGCTGTGACCTCAAAGGTTGGCAGACCATTTGCATCTTTTACTTTTGCCAAGCGATATCCATTTTGAAAAATCTGCCACGCATCACTGTAGGTTTCAGTGAGGGTGATAGTTCCAGGAGCTGGAGCAAAAGCTCGAACGCCACGAGATTCCAGAACATATTCCCGGCCAGCGTAATTTGTGAATTTGATTCGCCCCGTATCCTTCAAAACTTTCCAGACAATCCCAGCATCGGTTGCAGATGTTCTGCTAAAGCCGCCTAAACCATCGATTGTTTGCACAACTTCCTGATCTACTGGGCTTTTGAGGAAAACATACTTGATGCCATATGTGGAGAGGATGTTGCTAGAAGTCACCCCAGTGTTGTCTACAAGGCCCTCAATTGCTCGCGAAATAATTGGAGTATCACGAGGTGCAATATCTGGTTCGCCTAATGTCGCCTCACGTCCACGCGAAATGAAATAGGACAGTGTTTGTTCGCCTTTCTGGCGATAGGGGCGAATAACAACTGTCTTAGCACCCTTTTCCACAGCGAGAAAGGCAGGAAGAATCTTGTTTTGGGTTGTTCTCACGGGTGAATCTGCTCCGGCAGTTGCCAACCAAAATGTAGAAGTTACGGTGTAACCAGTCGTCACAAGAAGAACAATCGCAATCGAGAAATGGCGATAGTTAAGGTGTGATTGTTCCAAGCGGGTTCGAATCTTGTCGAACATTATTGCCGCTGCTGCAATAGAAAAGAGAGTCGCAGTAGCAATGAATACACCACCACTTGTGCGTGTGGTCGAAGAGGTTCCATTTCCAGTTACGACGAGAGCAGAGAAGAGTGAGCCGATTAAGAGAAAAACAACACCTGGCACTGCAAATTTACGAGCCGCAGTCGACGAGAAATAGGTGATGAACAAGATCACGGCAATAGGACTAATACACCACCAAGGTATAGATCCGGGTCCACCTGGATTTGCCAGTAAGGCGATATTTGGGCCACCGCCTGCGACAGTAAAACCAATTTCATTTAAAAATTGCTGTGGTCGCGCGAAATAAGAGAATGAACTTGGGGCAGAGAGAAGTAATGGAGCCGCTAGTAGCGTGGCATAACGGAAAAGCTTTTGAATAAAGAGCGGCTCTTTAATGTTCTTGTTCGCTGCTATGAAATCTCGGGTTACGGAATATCCAATCAATCCGATGAGTATTAATCCAACTGTTGGGTTGAAGGCAAAGAGCAACCAGCCCAACAGAGCGGTAGCGCTAGTTTGCCGCACAGACCAGAGCTGAATCTCATTCCACTTCTTGAAAAGCGGCAGCGTAAAAGGCAAGAGAATCAAAAAGAGAATTAAGCCCAATCGCCCAGCATTAACTGCAGATATCGCTACTGGTGAGAGCGCATAAAGCAATGCGCCACCAGCGGCCAACCAACCATTAGTTGTGAATGTTTTCAAATAGCGATGTGATGAAAAGAGAAAAGCGAACGGGGCTAGCAGAAAGAAGAGAGTTATGAAAACTGCAACATTTCCAAAGGTGATCAGAGATGCCAGAGCGATAATGGGCACCCAAATTGGAGTTGAGAGTCCACTGCCCATTCCGATGTCATGCCAGCTGGCGATGTAGAGCTTAAAAAGCTCGCGCGCACTTTCTGGCGCCATCGCGAGTGCGCCACCTGAAATGGCTCCCCAGCGATTTCTGCTCCAGAAAAGACTAACTACAAAGAGTGCGGTAGCCATGGCGATGATGGGACGGGTAAATAGCAGTAACCAAGAACGTTGGTTAGCTGGCGTCAATAAATCTTCATCTTCATTTATTTCAAGTGCGCTACTCGTAACCGTCTCTTCCCGATCGGGAATTATCTGCTCGCGCAGAGCATCTATTGTGCGAGCAAGGGAGCTGCGGATCTGTTGAAAACGAGAAGGGATAAATGGCTTTACCGCCGCACTAGAAATCAATCTGCTCTTTTTCCTCGATTTTCGTGCCGCAATGAGTTCTGCTGGGCGAACAATCAGCGAAGCAATCGCCAAGATTTCATCACTGGCATAACCCGGAAGTTTCGCAAAGAGGTAACCAATCGATCGCACAATGGCTCCAGCCAAAAGTTGTAACGACAAGATTGGGAGCGCCCACATGCTGGCGTTAGCCAAAAGTACATAAGCAGCATTGCGGCGATCGAGTAATAGTGGTCGGTGGAGTAGTGCGCCCTTGACATCGACCGTTCGGCGTTCTGATGCCGCAGCTTGCGCATGATAAGCAAGCGCATTTGTCACCACAATTGTGGAATGGCCAGCTACCCGCGCCCGCCAACCAAAATCAACATCATCGCGGAAGAGTTCTAGATTCTTATCAAAGCCACCGAGTTCTTCATACACATCTCGTCGAATAAGCGCACCGGCAGTGCTGACTGCAAGTACTTCATGAATCCCATCGCGTTGCCCTTGGTCATACTCAGCGGGTTCTAGCCCAGTCCACCGAGCACCATTTGTGGCAAGACTGATGCCAACTTCCAACAAGTGAGATCTGTCGTGCCAACCAAGAATTTTTGGGCCAGCCATCGCAACGTTAGGTCGCTCTACAAGCGCCTCTAGCAGCTTTTCTAAAGCATCTTTGGCAAATGCGCAATCATCATGCAGCACCCAAATCCATTCATTCAAGGGATCTGAGGTTGGAGGAAGTTGCCCAACTGCATATGAAATTGCTTCGCCAAAGCCTGCATCACGTTCCAGTGAGATTGTTGGTATGCGAGCGCCTTTAAGTAATTTGGTAGAAGAATCTGTGGAGCCTGTATCAACAGCGATGATGCGATCGGGGCTACGAGTCTGAGTCGCAAGAGAAGTAACAACTTCGGGAAGCCATGTCGCGCCATCATGGACAACAAGAATTGCCGTGACGCGTTGCGTACTCATAAAGG
>CAYWWZ010000058.1:0-5652 GCA_964462495.1 uncultured Candidatus Planktophila sp.
ACGCCTCCTGCGGTAGCGCCAGTTAAGTCCTATTCAGTAACTGTCGACGGAGACTCCGTCACGGTAGAGATGTAACGGAGATAGATATGAGCACCCTAGAAATTCGCGGATTGAAAGTATCTGTCGATACCGAGCAAGGCGCAGTCGAGATCCTCAAGGGCGTTGACTTGACGATTAAGTCCGGTGAAACACACGCCATCATGGGGCCTAATGGCTCAGGAAAATCAACTCTTGCCTATTCGATTGCTGGCCATCCCAAGTACACAATCACCGATGGCACGGTAACGCTTGACGGTGAAGATGTTCTTGAGATGTCGGTGGATGAGCGCGCCAAAGCTGGACTTTTCCTCGCGATGCAGTATCCAGTTGAGGTGCCTGGAGTATCTGTCTCTAACTTCCTGCGCACTGCAGCCACTGCACTGCGCGGCGAGGCTCCCAAGTTGCGTGAGTGGGTAGGTGAAGTAAAGAGCGCCATGGAATCGCTCAAGATGGATCCATCTTTTGCGCAACGCAACGTAAACGAAGGATTCTCTGGTGGTGAGAAGAAGCGCCATGAAATTATGCAGCTCGAACTTCTCAAGCCAAAGTTTGCCATCCTCGATGAGACAGATTCAGGGCTCGATGTAGATGCACTTCGAATTGTCTCCGAAGGAGTTGTTCGTGCAAAGGCTGCAAATAACCATGGAATTCTTCTGATTACTCACTACACAAGAATTCTGAAATACATCAAGCCTGACTTTGTCCATGTATTCGCAAACGGTCGTATCGTTGAAGAAGGTGGCCCAGAACTTGCTGACAAACTCGAGGCACAAGGTTACGCGGAGTACGTCACGGCTTAATATGACTTTTGAGCCAGGAGCGATTGTTGCTGATTTTCCGATTTTTTCTCGGACAATCCGTGATGGCAAACGCCTTGTCTACCTTGATTCTGGAGCAACCAGTCAGAAACCTTCGGTAGTAATTGATGCAGAGAGCGATTTTTATCGCATGCATAATGCTGCTGTTCACCGGGGTGCTCACCAGTTAGCAGAGGAAGCCACAGACGCATATGAAGGTGCTCGAGCGATTGTTGCTGATTTTCTCGGAGCTGCGAGCGATGAAATAGTCTTTACAAAGAGCGCAACTGAATCTCTCAATCTTGTGGCTTACGCTATGGGAAATGCAGAACGAGGTAGCCACTTCTACATCTCTGCTGGCGATGAAATTGTTGTCACAGAGATGGAGCACCATGCCAACCTCATTCCCTGGCAGCAGTTAGCATCACGTACGGGTGCAATTCTCAAATGGTTTGAGGTAACGCCAGAAGGACGCTTAGATCTTGAGCCAATTAATTCAGTAATTACTGAAAAGACTAAAGTCGTCGCACTGACTCACCAGTCAAACGTCTTAGGAACTATTAATCCGCTTTCCGAGATTGTGAAGCGAGCTCACGAGGTTGGGGCCTCAGTTGTTCTAGATGCCTGCCAATCTGTTCCGCACATGCCGATTTCAGTCAAGGAGCTAGGCGTGGATTTCTTAGCTTTCTCTGGCCATAAAGCGGTTGGACCAACAGGTGTAGGAATTCTGTGGGGAAGAGAAGCGCTGCTCAATGAGCTTCCACCATTTCTCACAGGTGGATCCATGATTGAAAATGTAATCATGACATCTGCGACATGGGCCAAGGCTCCAAAGAGGTTTGAAGCAGGAGTGCCAAATATGGCGCAGGCGGTTGGATTGGGTGCAGCTCTTACCTATCTCCAAAAAATCGGCATGAAAAACATTTTTGCTCACGAGAAAGAGCTCACCAAATATGCGATGGAAGCTCTCTCACAAATTACTGATTTAGCCATCGTGGGACCACAAAATCTTGATTTACGTGGAGGAACTCTCTCTTTCACTGTAGGAGATATTCATCCTCATGACTTGGGACAATTCCTGGATAGTCAAGGAATTGCGGTAAGAACTGGGCATCACTGTGCTTGGCCGCTCACCCGTAAGTTGGGCGTACCTGCAACTACGCGAGCCTCCTTCTATCTCTACAACACTTTTGAGGATGTTGATGCACTTGTTCAAGGTATCCGCAGCGCACAGAAATACTTCGGATAATGCAATTAGATAATTTATATCAAGAGGTCATTCTCGATCATTACAAGAACCCGCAGCATAAGAAGCTGAGCCCCACCTATGACGCGCAGGTTCATCACATCAACCCAAGTTGTGGAGATGAAATTACCCTGAATGTCACCCTTAACGGTGAAAAAGTTTCAGATGTTTCATGGGATGGAGTCGGATGCTCAATTTCGCAAGCAAGCGTCTCAATTCTCTCGGATTTAGTGTTAGGTAAAACTTTAGCGCAAGCACAGGAGATTTCTGACGCCTTCATGGAGCTGATGCAGAGTAAGGGCACGCAATCAGGCGATGAAAACCTCTTGGAAGATGCGGTTGCTCTGGCCGGCGTTTCACAGTATCCAGCTCGCATCAAGTGTGCCTTGCTGGGTTGGATGGCTTTCAAGGACGCTAGCGTGCAAGCGTTGGCGAAGAACAAGTAAATAGGAAAGTAGGATAGGCATATGGTCGCAAAAATCGAAGATATCAATGAGGCGATGAAGGATGTTGTTGACCCAGAACTGGGCATCAACGTAGTTGATCTCGGCTTGATTTACGACATGATGGTCGATGAAAACAACATTGCAGTGCTGAATATGACTCTTACCTCTGCTGCTTGCCCGCTGCAAGATGTCATTGAAGATCAAACACGCCAAGCTCTAGCGCCATTTACTGATGATGTGAAGATCAATTGGGTGTGGATGCCGCCTTGGGGTCCAGACAAGATTACCGATGATGGACGTGAGCAATTGCGTGCACTCGGCTTTACTGTCTAACGACATAAAGTTCCTTTAGGCTCTCTCTATGTCACAACATGCTGTATGGATGACCTTTCGTTCCATGACGGCAGATCCATCGGTGAAATCCCAGAAGTTAAAACCAGGGACTGTAAAGCGAATAGTCTCCTATGGAAAGCCATATCAAAGACAGATTGCAATATTTTTGGTGACAGTAGTCATCGAAGCCCTTCTCATAATCTCTACTCCCTTGCTGCTGCGAGAATTGATCGACAAGGGAGTAATTCCCAAGAATGGCGCACTTGTCACACAATTGGCACTTTTAGTTGGACTGCTGGCAATTGTAGATGCAGGCTTTAATATCTTTGGTCGCTGGTATTCAGCCCGAATAGGCGAAGGTCTTATCTACGACTTACGTTCTCAAGTATTTGCCCATATCCAGCGGCAATCCATTGCATTTTTCACACGCACGCAAACTGGGGCGCTAATCTCGCGTATCAACTCTGATGTCATGGGCGCACAACAAGCATTTACTGGAACACTCTCAGGAGTAGTCAGCAACGTTGTTTCCTTAGTTCTTGTTGTGACAACGATGTTGGTTCTCTCTTGGCAAATCACTTTGGTCTCGCTCTTACTCCTTCCAGCTTTTCTCCTACCAACGAAATGGGTGGGAAAGCGCATCCAGGCGCTTACGCGTGAGGCATTTAATCTCAACGCGACAATGTCAAGCACCATGACGGAGCGCTTTAATGTATCTGGTGCGCTTCTCGTTGCGTTATATGGGAAGCCAAAGAAGGAAGAGACATTCTTCAGAACCCGGGCTCGAAAGGTTGCAGATATCGGGATACATACAGCGATGCTTAACCGCATCTTTTTTGTGGGAATTACCAGTGTTGCGGCTATCGCAACAGCTTTCGCTTATGGAATCGGTGGACATCTAGCCATCTCTGGATCTCTCACCGTGGGAACTTTGCTGGCAATCACTGCTCTTCTGGCTCGCCTTTACGGTCCGTTGACTGCGCTATCAAATGTAAGAATTGATGTAATGACCGCATTGGTTTCATTTGAGCGGGTCTTTGAGGTACTCGACCTGCAACCCATGATTACCGATAAACCAAACGCAGTGAAATTTGTAGACACACAAGCTCGAATTGAATTCAAAAAAGTAACTTTTTCTTATCCAAGAGCCGAAGAAATTTCCTTGGCTTCACTCGAATCAGCTGCTAAGCCTGAGACTGTAGATAGTGGGGAAGTACTCAGAGGAATCTCATTCGCTGCAGAAGTTGGGACTATGACAGCAATTGTTGGGCCGTCCGGAGCTGGCAAGACAACGATGAGTGCCCTCCTGCCACGACTTTATGATGTAACTGATGGTGCAATTGAAATAAATGGGATAGATATCAGAGATTTAACTGTTCAGTCGCTTCGTGATTCGATTGGCGTTGTTATGCAAGATGCACACCTTTTTCATGAGACTATCGCTGAAAATCTTCGCTACGCGAAGGAAGATGCAACGCAAGAAGAGATGGTTGAAGCCTGCAAAGCTGCACAAATTTGGCCGCTGATTGAATCTTTACCAAATGGGTTTGACACCATGGTTGGTGAACGTGGTCATCGCTTATCTGGAGGAGAAAAGCAACGTCTTGCCATAGCTCGTCTCCTTCTCAAAGCTCCGACTATGGTCATTCTCGATGAGGCTACTGCTCACTTGGATTCTGAGAATGAGTCTCTCGTTCATAGCGCTCTCAAAGTAGCGCTTCAAGGGCGAACCTCCATTGTTATTGCGCATCGTTTAAGTACGGTGATGGAAGCGGATCAGATACTGGTTTTAGAAAAGGGTGAAATTAAGGAGCGCGGAAAACACGAAGAACTCATTGCCCTCGGCGGACTTTACTCAGAGCTTTTTGCGAGACAGGACATCACGACGAATCAGGATACGCCCGTAGATAACTAGTCCGCCAAAGAAGACCCATTGCAGCGCATACGCCATATGTGGACCATCGGATAATTCGGGAAGTTCAGCGGGAACTGCCGGGGTCAACTCAGGTCGATCACCTTTGAGTAAATCTAGATAGAACTTCTCAGAAACCTGAGATTGTGACTGTGCATTTGCTTGTGAAATCAACCCTTGAGAACCGTCGCTAGGAAGTGCAAAAAAAGCCCCGCGCGGCAGTGAAGAGTCGAGACGAAGTCTGCCCTGAATGGTTACTTCGTCTAACGGTAACTGGGGAATTTCAGGAGGAGTCAGTGCATTTGCACCAGCTTTCAGCCATCCACAATCCACCCAAAAACTTTTGCCATCGCTAGTTTCAAAACGAGTAAGAAGTTGAAACCCATAAACACCCTCAAAATATCTATTACGAAGCAGAATCTGCCGAGTGGTATCGAAAGTTCCAGTAATTGTTGCTGTCTGCCATTCGTGAGCCTTCACATTCGAGATGAGTGATGCCAGGGGCTCTACCTTTCGAGATGTGTTCTCTTCAATTGCGCTGTTTCGAGCTTGGCGATCTAAACCACGATTAAATTGCCACTGAGCCGCCCATAGACAGAGAAGGACCAGCAGAAGAGCTATGAAACTTTTAAGTAGAGAAAGTTCTTCTCTCTTCCTACTCAATTCCTCGCGGCCTCTTCTTCATGATTGCAGCTCCTGGTATGACTGTTTCGCGACCTGCATTGGCAACGACCACTGCTATGTAAGGAAGTGTCACCGCACCTAAGAGGGCAAACCAGCGGTATGGGCTAGGAAGTATTACCGTCAAGATAAAACAAGCGGTACGAATCATCATGGAGATGAAGTAGCGACGTTGACGAGCTGACTGATCAGTAGATA
>CAYWWZ010000059.1:0-5584 GCA_964462495.1 uncultured Candidatus Planktophila sp.
TCCTTTGGACTAAGACGGCCACGGCATTTCCGTGACAGGAGGGTTAATACTCTTCCCGGCTGGCTCAGGGGAGCCGGTCGTGAAGAGGTTAAGGGTAACTCTCGCCCGTGGATAAGAGAAATTCGCGTGGAATTACGCGGGCGCTGCGATGGCGAGCGGCCAAGCGCACGACTAGGGCGATAGATGCGGCGATTCGCACCAAAGTAATCACCGAATACGCGAAAACGGGCAGCCCAAACTTGGCGCCAGTAACTGTCGCCAGGTGCTGCCAGATTGCTAGGTGATACAGAACTTCTGCACCCTGCCAGAACCAGAAAATTGCAAGATCTCGTTTATCTATCAATGCAATGACAGCAAGCGGTGCCAACCAAAGAACATATTGTGGTGAATACACCTTGCTTACTGCCATCACTGCAACCATGATGAAGAGCGCAACGTGAGCGAGCTGTAACACTTCAACGGTTTGCAGAAAATAAATTGCAAATACGCTGATGGCAATGAGCAGCAACAAAATTGAGAGATAGTTCTGATGTGTTAAATCAAGGCCTACATTTGAAAGCGCATACCAGAGCGATCCCCAATCAGAACCACGATTAAGGTTAAGTGAGTAGAAACGCCACCAGCCTTCAAAAGTTGTCAGCGCGACCGGCAGATTTATCACGGCAAAAGTAGCAACAACTATTGCAAGATACTTTACAAACTTGGATAGCTCTTCTCGTCTGAAATAGATAAGTGCGATTGGAATCAGAAGAAAGATGGGAAGAAACTTTGTTGAGATCGCTATTCCCAATGCAAATGCGCTCGCTAGCTCTGCTTTGCGATCAAACCAATAGATGGCAAGTAACATCGCAGCAATTGCCCATAAATCCCAATTGATATACAGGGATGCAACGGCAGCAGGTGCCAGTGGCAGCAAATAGGAAAACTCAGGCCTGATTCTGTAAACGATAAAGGCGATAAAGATAAATAGCAGAGCTAGCAGCAGGACATTTCCATAAAAATAATTGTTTATTCCATTGGGAATTACTTTTGCCGTTGCCCACATAAGTGCGCCTTGCACAACGGGATATTCCACCGCCTGTTCCCCGTTGCTATATGCCCAAACCCCTTTATCTAAACCTCTTTCGCCATAGAGAGCTGGTATGTCGGAATAGCAGGCATGCACATATTGGTCAGGAGTTTGCCAGCCGCTCTGGGCGCAGTAATTAAATTTCGCAAAACTTACAATGGAGGCAAGCAGCGCAAGTGCAATAACTACGCGAGATGTAACGCGCACGAGAAGGTTTAATCCTTCTTAACTTGGCGACCACCACTTGTCATCACAACTGGATCTAGCCCACCGATATTTGAAGGCGCTGGGAAGCTCATCACTGGTTCGTTGCGGAGTGCGCCCTTCATAAATGCAGTCCAGATACGTGCTGGAAAAGATCCACCAGTAACAGATGTAAGGCCACCGATTCCGTTAAGTGATTCTGATGCACTATCGCGAAAGAGCGCCACAGTTGCCGATAATTGCGGTGTATAACCAGCAAACCAAGCGGATGCATTTGACTGTGAAGTTCCGGTCTTACCAGCAGCTGGGCGTCCTAGACCAAGTGCTGCTGAACCTGTTCCACCATTAACAACGCTCTTGAGAGCGTAGGTGAGATCTGCCATAACTTCCTTGCTAAAGACTTCTTGAGTTTGTGGCTTGCCTTGATAGAGCAGATCTTTATTTGGACCAGTAACTTGTGCAACCATGTAAGGCTTTGAATAAACTCCTTGCGCTGCAAAAGTTGCATAGGAATTTGCAACATCGATAACGCGTGGGCTTGCCACACCCAAAGTAACTGATGGAGTTGCAATCATCGCCACTGTTTCAGGAATACCTGCACGGCGCGCTGCATCTACAACTTTATCGAGACCCGCTTTAATTCCAAGTGGAACGTAGACAGTATTTATCGAATGTTGCGTTGCATTTAATAGATCAACTTGGCCCCAACCTTCATTTCCATAGTTGGAAACTTCGTAGGGTTTACCTAGGTCATCAAATACTTGTGGGGAATCACCATTCCACATAGAGGTAAGTGGAATGCCAGCCTCTAACGCGGCGATCAAAGCAAAGGGCTTAAAGGTAGAGCCAGCTAGCGCGATTGACTGCGTTGCATCATTGAGCTGACGCACCACATAATCGCGACCGCCATACATCGCAATAACTTCACCAGTGCCAGGGCGAATCGCAACCAGCGCTGTGTGCAAATTTGCTGGGGCAGGCGATGGAGTTAAACGATTAACCGCATCAACTGCTGATGTTTGAGCGCGCTGATCGAGCGTTGTCTTAATGACATAGCCACCAACCAGAAGTTGTTCTTGTGTGAATCCAAGTTTGCTCAGCTCTTTTTGAACTGAATCAATAATGTAACCCTTGGGTCCGCTGAGTTGTCCCGATGTTGTGCGCGGAGCAATGAGTGGCATCTTCGCAGCTTTGGCTTCTGCTTCGGTGATCCATTTCTTCTCAAGCATTCCATCAATAACATATTTAAAGCGCGCATCTAATCGAGCCTTATTACGTTCTTTCTGTCCCTTGTCACCAAAAAATGGATCGTAAAGTCCGGGCGAGCGCAAAATACTTGCCACCACTGCCGACTGTGAAAGCGTCAATTGATTTGCATTGCGATTGAAATACTGTTGCGCGGCAGTCTGTACGCCATAGGCCCCGCGACCAAAGTAAATAGTGTTGAGATAATTTTCTAAAATCTGATCTTTTGTCATGGCATTCTCTAGCTTTAGAGAAATCACCAACTCTTTAATCTTGCGCTGAATAGTTCGACTTGGCGTTAAGAAAGCAGTCTTCGCATACTGCTGTGTGATTGTGGAACCGCCTGCGCTGTTGAGATCACCAGAACGAATGTTGTTAAGAAGTGCGCGAGCAATGCCAGTTGCGCTAAATGCGCGATTTGAATAGAAATCGCGATCTTCGGCAGCCATTACCGCGTAGCGCAATCTGAGTGGGATCTTTGCAAGCGGCAGAATCTGGCGATTCTGTGTTCCGATGCGGCCAATCTCTGCGCCATTTGAATATTGAATGATTGTTGATTGGCTATTTACATAAGCGTTTGGGTCAGGAATTGAGACGGTAAACCACGCGAAGGCGAAGAGCGTTGCGCCTGCCACAAAGCTGAATCCGGCGATAAAGACACCAGCGCGGATCAGAAGCGTTTTCACCATGCTGGCAAGATTACTAGGCAATTACCGCAACGATGGCGAGGCAAAGTCCTCATCCTCGAGTGTTCGTTGTCTCCTTGGGGCTTTACGCTCACGACCATCTCCAAGTAAGTAGGTAGAACAGAGATGGTTCCATGAACATTCTCGACAGACTTCGACGACATAGACTGAAAATTCACCGAATTCTCGCTCCATATCTAATAACTCATCGCCATTTTTAATTCGACCTGAGTATTGACCAAGTTGATCACCAAATGTGTAGCGAAGTTCTACTAGCGAATCTTTCTTACATACAGGACATTTTCTATCTGCTTTTTCGCCATGATACTTAGCAGCGCGCATCAAATATGGATCTGCATCGCAGGCATCGACGACGCCACGAAAGAGCGCAAGCAGAGTTGCGCGCTTATCGAGTGAATAATCGATGAATCCTCGCTTAGTTTTCATAGCAAGAGAAGAATAATCCTCTTTCTTTAACTACGCTTCTCATGTGAGCGCACCCATGAACCTATGGCAATTAGTAAGAGATAAGAAGCTCTTTCGTTTGCTACGAGTTCGCTGGTCTGGTCAATTTACTGATGGGCTCTTTCAGAGCGCCTTGGCTTCTTTTATCCTCTTTTCTCCGGAGCGACAGGCGAGTGCAACGAGCGCGGCTATCGCCTTTGCTGTCGTCTTACTTCCTTATTCAGTCATTGGACCATTCGTTGGAACTTTATTAGATCGATTTTCTCGGCAGCGCGCCATACTCTTTTCAAACCTCACTCGCTCTGCAACTCTGCTGGTAATTGCCTTTTTGATTTACAACGATTTCAGTGGCGTTGTTATCACTGCCTTTGTGTTGATTGCATTTGGCGTCAATCGACTTATCTTGGCAGGGCTCTCAGCTGGAATTCCTCTGATGACAAATCCAACAAATTTGATTACCGCTAACGCGCTTGCTGTGACAGGTGGTTCGGTCTGGGTTGTACTTGGTGGTGGATTTGGGCTGGGCATTCGCAAAATCCTTGATGCCACCGCTTCGGCAGATCATTCCGATGCTGCACTCATAGTTGCTGCATCTGGTGGCTATCTCATTGCCGCGTTATTGACTTCTTTATTGCAGAAATCTGAAATTGGTCCACGACCACACGAGATAGTTAAAGCCAGTTTCACCCAAGGTTTAAAGGAGATGCAAGAAGGTTTCCAATTCCTTAAAGATCATGGAGATGCTGCGCGCGGCATCGTCGCTGTTGCAATTCATCGCGGGGGGCTCACCGCGTTAACTTTGACAGCTCTGCTACTAGAGAGAAATACCTTTAACGATCCTGCCGATAGTGAGGCAGGATTAGCTGGCTTAAGCTTTACATTAAGTATTGCCGCTATCGGCTTTGTAATTGGCGCACTTGTTGCACCACGTGGAGTAGCAAAGGTAGGACGCCATCGTTGGATGCGACTTTCCATCGCCGCTGCAAGCGTGAGTGCGCTACTACTTGTTATTGATCGCAACCCTGTCTTATTGGCTGCCACAGCATTCTTTACTGCGCTGTGTGGTCAAAGTGTGAAGGTAACTAATGATGCGCTGGTGCAATCAAAGATTGATGATTACTTCCGTGGTCGCGTCTTTGCTGTGTATGACGTTGTTGTTAATGGTGCGATTGTTCTTTCATCGCTCTTTGCCGCTTCGATTCTTCCGCTTTCCGGAGATTCATGGTTGTTACCATTAGTGGTTTCGTTTGCGTGGGCGCTAGTTGCAGCGATCTTGCTGCGTCCCAAGAAATTTTTTCTTAAGGATGGCGCCTAGCTTTCCACCATTGCAATAACTCTTCAGTTGCTCGCTCTTGTCCAAGTGGACCGTGTTCCATACGTAACTCCATAAGAAAATCGAGCGCCTTCCCTACATCTGCTGAAGGGGAAATTCCGAGCAGCGCCATAACCTGCGCTCCATCAAGATCAGGACGTATCTTTGATAACTCTTCTTCCTCTGCCAACTTTGCAATTCGCTCTTCTAGGCTGTCATAGGTTCGCGCCAAGCGCTCTGCTTTTTTGGCGTTACGGGTGGTGCAATCCGCACGGGTAAGCACATGCAGATGGGTGAGTAATTCACCAGCATCCCGTACATATCTACGCACTGCTGAATCGGTCCATTCTCCATCGCCATAACCATGAAAGCGAAGATGGAGGGCAACTAACGTTTCAACTGCATCAATTGTTTCATTATCAAAGCGCAGCGCCTTTAATCGCGACTTTGCTAGGCGCGCTCCCACTACTTCGTGGTGGTGGAAGGAGACCCCACCCCCCTCAATTAAGTTTCGAGTCTTTGGCTTACCAATGTCATGCAAGAGCGCAGCAAGGCGAATTACCAAGTTTGGGCCACCTAGCCGCTCTTCTTGCGCAATCGCTT
>CAYWWZ010000060.1:0-5437 GCA_964462495.1 uncultured Candidatus Planktophila sp.
AGGTGCAGCTTTTGGAGTAATCGCCTCGTGTGATTGTGGTCCACTGCCCTTGCGTCCTTCAATCACAATTTTTCCATCTTGGGTATAGACCTCGATACATGCCTTTTCTGTGCAATCTGCGCCAACTGCCGAATGTGTTGTGTGGGCAATAACCAGGTAGGTAAGCAACGTTGTGATGAGTAGCTTCTTCATGCGCGGGAGGTTAGGTGGGTATTGCGATTCCCATCAGAAAAAAAATCCCAACTGTGGATACGCTAGCCCGCATGGCAGCGCGCGATGGCGATGGATGGATTGAGTGCAGATGTGGCTCAAAACATTGGGGAAAATTTGGCGCAGCTGGCCTCTTAATTATTCGTGATGGCGCCATCTTGTTGCAGCACCGTGCACCGTGGGTGCACAACGGAGATACCTGGGGTATTCCAGGTGGTGCGCGCGATTCACACGAAAGCGTGATTGAAGGCGCTATCCGAGAAGCTGTCGAAGAAACCGGTATCAATCCAGCAGATCTCACGCCCCTACACACATTTACCGACGACCATGATGGTTGGAGCTATTCCACAGTTATTGCGGTTGCAAATAGCCACCTAGAGGGCCATGAACTCAATGATGAATCTCATGAAGTGCGCTGGGTGAGCTTTGCCGATGTCACGCGCCTGCCGCTGCATCCCAGCTTTGCAAAGACTTGGCCGCTGGTCCTACGTGAGATCAATAATTTGATCACACCAAGTTAACGATGTGCGATCTATATGTGCAATCACAAGCACGGTCTTTCCTAAATTCTTCAGCGCCTTAAGCTCGGCAATTATTCGTTCCTTGCTCTGGCTATCTTGAGCCGATAGCGGTTCATCGAAGATATAAATAGGAGTATCGCGAATCAGAGCACGAGCTATATCTACGCGCTGCGCCTGTCCTCCAGATAATGTGGTGACAGATTGGTCGGCAAATTCAGTAATCTGCAATCGCTGCATCACGCCATCAATCTTGGCGATATCGCCAGCTTTCTGTCCCATGGCGATAACTTCGCGCGCTGTAAAGGAGAGCCAATAATTACGGCTCTGCGCAACAACAGAGCGAAGTTCGGCCTGTTCTTCGAGTGAAATCGTCTGCAAATCCCGGCCAGCAATCAAAATTTCGCCAGCGCTATATTTCACATCTGCAGCAATTGCTCCAACCAAGGTGCTTTTTCCTGACCCATTAGGTCCAATAATTGCAGTCAGTGAAGCGGCTGGCACATGAGCGCTGAAGCTATTGATAACAACTTTCGCACCCCGCGCTACTGATAAATTTTTAATCTCGATCATCGCCACACATCCTTACCGCGGCGAAGAGTGATAATCAAAATGGGTGCTCCTAAAAGCGAGGTGAGTAAGCCGATCGGAAGTTCGTAAGGTGGCACCACACTGCGCGATGCAATATCGGCAACCAAGAGAATGAGCGCCCCGATAATTGCGGAATTGAGGGCCACTAATCTGTTTTTTGGACCGAAGAGATAGCGTGCAATATGCGGCGCAGCCAAAGCTAGAAATGAAATCGTTCCGACCAAACTGACCGACGTTGCAACCAGGATAGAAAGTGCAATAAAAGCTTGGAATCTGATGCGTTGTGGGTACTTGCCAATATGTCGCACTGCAGAATCTCCGAGCGAAAGCAGATCAAGGTGCGGCGCAATCTTCCAAGCAGCAAGAAATCCGGCGATCAACACTGGCGCCAGAATTAACAAATCTTCGGGCGTAACCAGGGCAAAAGAACCAAAACTCCAGAATGAGATAGATCGTGCATCTGGTCGATCGACTGCAGACAGAGTCAACCCAACCAGCGCTGAGACAATCGCTGAAACTCCGATACCAACAGTGATGAGCGATAAGGCCGAATGCGCCAGAGAAAAGACAAGCGTTGTCACAATTAGCGCGCCCACTGCCGCAAAGAAAACTGAACCCACTGACCCGACACCGACGAGATTGCTTACAACACCGAGCAATACTCCAAGTGCAGCGCCCGCTGATGTGCCGAGAATGGCTGGTTCTGCCAAAGGGTTATTTGTTGCTCCTTGTGCCAAAGTGCCAGCAATTCCCAGCGATGCGCCGACTAAGACGGCCGCAGCAACACGCGTGCCACGAATTTCCCAGACGATTTGATGGCCAATCGTTGCTGTATCGCGCAATGGATTAAAGATGTAGCTCCATACATTGGTGACATCACTTGTACCGAACGCGAGCCCGGCAATTGCCGCAATAAGGAGCAGAACGACTACCAACCAGGTCCGCTTCATGCACGCGTTACCTGTGCAATAGCAGCCGATAGTTGCTGCAAAAGATCTGGAGTACGTGGCCCAAAGGAGAGCAAGAGTGAATCATCAACTGCAATCACTGCGCGATTCTTGCCGGCGTTAGTCTGAGAGATACCGGGAAGCTCCACTAGCCCCGTGACTCCCCCAACTGATTGCAAACCTTTGCGCATAACCAGGATGACATCAGGGTTGGCAGTTATCAGAGCTTCACTGGTGATGGGCGAGAATGGTTGCGCAAACTTTTCAGCACCGACATCGGTTGCACCTACATGCGCAATCAAACTATCGGCTCCTGAGCCTTTACCGCCTAAGAGATAGATCGCGCTGCCACCGCGCAGATAGAGAAAAGCAATACGAACACCGCGGTGAGCTTTTCCGCTCTCTGCCAGTGCCGCGCTCATCTTGCGCTCAAGCATTTGAGCAGCAGCTTGCGCAGAAATCGCAGTCGCAATTTCTGCAATCTTTTCTGTGATTTCTGAGAGCGTCCAAGCCTCTTGAATCATGACCACCTTGATTCCGGCGCTTCTTATAGTGTCGAGCGCGGTTGCAGGTCCCGTGGTGTTATCAATGAGAAGCAGATCAGGGCGTAGCTCTAAAATTTTTTCTGGAACAACTTGATGTCCCGCAGTTGCAATCGGTACTTCTTTGAGCTCGGCTGACGTACTCGCGATATCGCGCCCAACCAGTAGCGTTTTGTATCCTAGGGAGGCAATGATTTCCGCGCTGCCATTTGCGAGTGCAACGATGCGCAGTTTCGGAAGCGATTCAGGTGAATCAATGGCGATGCTCTTTGCTGAAGTGATGGTGGCCACAGAACCTGGTTGTGATGTGCATCCTGTCAGGAGCATGAGTGAAGTTGTAGCAAGTGCCAACATCTTCACCTTTATCTGCATGGGCAGATTCTGACAGGTCTTTACTGAACAAGCGCGCTGACGTTGTCGGATAAGTCTGAAGGCCGCTAACGCTATCTTTTTCGCGTGTTAAGAATTGTGGTGGCGTTATTTCTTGCGATTGGTGTTGTCCCAGCTCATGCTGCGGTAAGCCAAACTGGAGCGCAAGGACAGATGATTTCAATTGCGCAAAGCCAATTTTCTGGAAAGAAGACCATCGTCGTTACAGGCAAGGGATTTGATGAGACTGTTGGTCTGTATCTTGCCTATTGCAAAATTCCAGCACCAGGAGCTGCTCCAACACCATGTGGTGGAGGAAAGAATTTAGAAGGCATTGGTCAAGCTTCGCATTGGATCTCATCTAATCCACCGCCGTACGGTGCTCAATTAGCGATTCCATTTCAACCAGGTGGTCGATTCTCAGAGAAGGTTTCGATCTCAGAAAGAATAGGAAAAATCAATTGCCGTAAGGTGCAATGTGGAATAACTGTGCGAGCAGATCATTTACGTGAAGGAGATCGTGGCCACGACCTCTTTATCCCCATCAAATTTACCTCCAAGAAAAAATAGAGAAGGAAGAAGATGAAAAGAGTTCTAGTAAAGAGTTACGTTGTAGCAGTAGCCATGGCGGTGGCATCAGTTGTCCCCTTCGCGCAGAGCGCCAGCGCTGCCACATTTAAATTTCAAAGTGGACCGTTGACCAATCTTGATCCAGCGGGGGCCACCATTAATGGCGGGTTCACCGCATTCCCAACTAAGGCAGGAATGTATATCCAACAGTGCACTGAGCCAGCTGCTAACGCTCGCCCTGCTACATGTAGCGACACCATTCAGCTCTGGGTTACTGCCGCAGGTGGACCTGGCACAGTGAGCCCAACGGGACCAATAGCTATCAAAGTTGCTTCCAGCATTATCGGCAAAGGAACAACTGTTGATTGCACCAAGACAACTTGTGGCCTCTTCTTCCGCCTTGATCACACAGCGCCTATGGATTTCTCTGAAGATACCTTTATGCCAATTTCCTTTAGAGCAGGCGCTGCTGCAGTCGTGCTTCCTGCAGATGAAGTAACTGTGACCTTCAATGGCAAGCCATTGACTCGCAATGTGCCACTTAACTTGGCATATCGCGCACCAGCCAAGATTGTTGCGACTGCTAAATCCGGTCTGCCCGTCACACTCACATCACTCACACCAGATTGCAGTTACGCCAATGGTGTCTTCACAGCGCTCAAGGGCGCAGGTCAATGCGCTCTTGGCCATTCCACTTCGGGCAACGCAACTTACGCAGCATCGGTTGCCAACTACCCGTTTATTCTGACACCAGGAACGCAGAAGGTGGAGCGGATGACTAAGACAGTGAAGGTTTCCAAAATTAAGGCTTTGCCGGCTGAGACCAACTTCGGTGTAGCAATCACCTACAAGTCGCTCAACAAGAACTGTGTCGTTGAGGCAAATCTCATCAACGGTAAGAAATCAGGTATCTGCCGAATTCAAGCGACTGCTTCTGGAAAAGAAGGAATGTGGAGCGCGCTCGACCAGCAATTTGTTGTCAGAGTTACTAGATAAGCGCCTTAACGCCGGCGATGCAGAAAGCGGTGGTCTTCTCGATCTCACGCGCTGCATCGCCACCGTTTTCAATCCGCTTCGTTGCTACATCAGTAGCTGCCTGCAGGAGAGCCAGGGCTTGAACTCCATCGCTTACCCCTAGCTCCTGCAAACTTTTCAGGAGCGGTGAAAGCATGGCGCGGTGCGCTGCGCCAATATGTTGTGACTTCTCACGTGGAAGTTCGGCGGCATTGAGTGATTTGGCAAGTAAGTGATTGCCATCTGCAATATAGGTTAAGGATGCGGTAATCCATTTTGCAATCGCATCTTCCGGACCCACTGCTGCAGTAACGGCTTGACTGAGTACATCGGTAAAGGTCTGCATCTCATCGATGAGCAGATCTGCGATCAGCTCTGCGCTACTGCCAAAATATTCATAGATTGATGTTCGCGATAAACCCGCGCGTTCTGCAACTGCGGCCACGGTAATTGCTTGCGACCCTGATTCGAGGGCGATGGCAGCAGCAGCCTCAATTAATTGACTTCGTCGCCAGTCGCGATGTTCAGCAAGCGTTGCAGTATGAATTCTTGGCACGTTGTCATTCTGCCACCGATTGCGAGAGTCGGCGCAGTGAATCTCGCACTACCGCCCCATCGCTGGTGCGCCACAAGGGTGGCATCGAGTTAAGTAGAACACTTCCGTATCTTTTGGTGA
>CAYWWZ010000061.1:0-5238 GCA_964462495.1 uncultured Candidatus Planktophila sp.
CCACGACACAGCGATTATGAGCCGCTTGCTCTACCAAGCTGAGCTACCCCGCCCTAGATAATCAATGTCATATCGCCTTCGGCTTTTGACACTCATTACACGTGGTGCATATTAAGTTTTTTACTGCGAGCCCCCCACCGGAATCGAACCGGTGACCTTTTCCTTACCATGGAAACGCTCTACCGACTGAGCTAGGGGGGCAGTGGTAGAGAGAGGAGTCTAGGGCTTACCCGCGAAAGTTAAAAATTAGCCCAGAATTACAGCGCAGGATCGAGGGCAATCTTTCCTGTCGTCTCGCGCGCAAGCATGGCGCGATGGGCATCGGCTGCCTTACTTAATGGATAAGTAGAACCAATAATTGGGCGCAATTTTCCAGCAGCCACAAGTTCAAAGAGTTCTGCAATCACATCATGCATCAACTCTTTTTTGCCAAAGCAATTAGCCAACCAAAAACCTGCAACAGTTTTTGAACCATGCATCAGAGAACCTGGATGGATAGGTGTAGGTGCAGTCCGTGATGCCATTCCAAAGGTAATTAGCTTTCCAAATGTTCCAAGCGCTAACAAACTTTCATCAAAAGTCTTTCCACCGACCATTTCAAGTACTACATCGACTCCTCGGCCACCATTTGCATCTCGGAGCGTTTTTCCTAAATCCAAACTGGCTGCGTCAACAACTACATCTGCTCCGAGTGACTTTGCGAGTTCGGATTTTTCGGTAGAAGAGGTGACTGCAATAACCTTTGCACCCCACATCTTGGCAAGTTGAATTGCAATAGTTCCTACTCCACCGGCAGCAGCATGAATTACAACTGTCTGTCCTGGTTGCACATGTGCCATAGTTCTTAAGAGGTGCCATGCAGTCGAACCTTGCACCAACATACAGAGCGCCTGCTGATCTGTAACTGAATCCGGGATAGGAATTAGGGCGCCTTGATGCGCTACAGCTTTCTGCGCATATCCTCCGGACGAGACGCTCGCTAGGTAACGCTTGCCTTGGTAAGTGCCAGTAACTTCAATTCCAGGAACCATCGGAAGAGTTTGCGGTGACAAATAACTATTTTCGGTCTGGTGCGTATCTGCATAATTGATACCAACTGAAGTGATATCCAGAACTACTTCCGATTCACCGGCGATGGGATCTGGTAATTCGGTGTATTTCATTACCTCGGGTCCGCCGAAGGCAGTTATTTGAATAGCTTTCATCCTTAAACGATATCCCACCACACGACAGCTAGTTCACGTGAAGTTGGGCTCGGATTATTCTTGAGAAATTCTTCAATCTCGCCTCTACGAGATTTTGGCAAGCAAAGTCTCATTCTGGTGTATTCCACTCGATCGTCTTCCCCCTCATCTAAAAGTATCCGACCGATAAAATTCTCAAAATTAGCCTTAATTCCCATCTCTTCAAGCACATTGAGAAAGTCATCTGAAGTTGGTGAGGTCGGTCTATCCAAATTCCAAAAATGTTTCCACCCAATCGAGCGCGGCGTCATTGGGTGAACTAAAGGCAGTTCCAGGACGACCCGCTTTCTTGCATGGGATATCAAGCTTTCGATAAAAGGCTCAATTTCACCTACGTTATATACGACATGATGCACGGTAACTACGTCAGCTTGGGGTACTTGATCTGCAATCGCTGGCCAGAACCCCTCAAAAGTTTCAACATGGAGATTTCTCTCAAGTGCGTTTGCCACAAACATATCCAACATTTCCCGTTGATGATCAACACCAATCACCTTCTCAGCAGGCGGTGAAATGGCAAAGGCTGCGATTCCACCTCCACAACCAATATCTAAAACTGTTCCACCTAGGGGCATAGCCTCACGTGCACGTTGATGAGAGGGCGAATCCCAGATTTTCTCAGGTAAAGCAAAGAGAGCAGCCGGGTGAAACCATGGTGGAACCTCCGCCTGAGCCAAGATTTCTTCTGGAATTGCCCATGAGGCTAGGTCGGTGCGCCACTTTTCGATTGCTGAGTTACTCACTTTTTACATCAGAATTCTCTTTAGCAATCTCTGCACGAATCGCATCCATATCAAGATTTTGCACCTGCTCAATCAGTTGTTGAAGAGGACCTTCTGGCAACGCACCCGCTTCACGATAAAGCAGAATTCCGTCTCTAAAAGCCATCAGCGTTGGAATCGAAGTTATTCCTGCTGCTCCAGCGAGTTCACTCTCAGCTTCCGTATCCACCTTTGCGAATGTGATGTCTGGATATTGCTCTGATAATTTTTCATACACTGGCCCAAAAGCACGACATGGACCACACCATTCAGCCCAAAAATCTACGAGAACAGTGCCATTTTTTGTAATGAGTGCTTCAAATTCGCTGCTCTTTACGTTAACACTAGGCATCTCTATTTCTTTCCGAGCAATCGTGAAAAAAACCCGGGCTGCTTTGGATCGTTTTGATGCCCTTGGCAGCGATCAGCTTTACTGACACCCTTAAGTGCTAACTCAATATGGTTTCCGCAACCTGCCCAAGTCGCTTTTCCACATTTACGGCAAGTGGTTTTATGACACATATTCCTTCTCTTTCTTATTGAGTGAAGCAGGTGAATTACTCCATGTGAGATAACCACCATCAAGATTTACTGCGTTATAGCCAAGCTCTTTTAGGAGCATTGTTGCTGTATGTCCCCGTTGTCCGACTTGGCAATTTACTAAAACATTCTTCTGATTGAGCTCTGAAACTCGGCTACGTATTTCATCTACAGGTATCGATTTCGCTCCAGGTATTGCCCCCGCTGCAAACTCAGAAGGAGATCTGACATCAATGAGCTGAAAGCCCTTATCTAAGTAACTATCTATCTGATTCCACTGAGCAGTTTCCAGCAATCCACTTAGAATATTTTCTGACACATACCCCAACATGTTGATGGCATCTTTTGCAGAGCCAAAAGGGGGCGCGTAAGCAAGTTCAAGATCAGCCAATTCGGGCGCAGTAATGCCCCCGCGAATTGCCGTTGCAATTACATCGATGCGTTTGTCTACGCCTTCACTTCCTATTCCCTGCGCACCCAAAATTTCTCCTGTATCACTGTCAAAAATCAACTTTAGCGACATTTGATGAGCACCTGGGTAGTAGCCAGCGTGTGAATTTGGATGAGTATGTATAACTTGATATTTGCGATCCGAGCTCGCAAGGCGCTTTTCATTCCAGCCCGTTGCGGCAATCATGAGATCAAAAACTTTTACGATTGCAGTACCAATCGTTTTAACTGGGCGAGTTGCTCGACCAGCTATATGGTCTGCAACCACTCGGCCGTGTCGATTTGCAAGGTTAGCCAATGGAACAAGGGTGGAACTACCATCAATTGCATCTGTTTTTTCAGCTACATCTCCAACTGCATATATATCGAGATTACTTGTCCTATTAAATTCATCGACACTTATTCCCCCACGATTACCAATCACCAAACCTGCATCTCTAGCTAACTTTGTATCAGGCCGCACACCTATAGCCAAAATGATTAATTCGGCTGGAATTTCGACTCCATTATTCAATGTAACCGAGATCTCAGTGATGTTTGAGGCTGCTGCTCCTAGATGCAAATCTACGCCGTTGCGTTTCATTTCTTTTGCGACAAGTGTTGCCATCTCTGGATCTAATGGCGCCAGAAGCTGGGATGAGGCTTCAACTATCGTTGTGTGGATACCCTTGTGAATTAGATTCTCTGCAATCTCAACTCCGATAAAACCGCCGCCAATAACAACTGCTGTAGCAGGTTTCTGCTCAACTCGAGCAAAAATTTTCTCTACATCTTCAACTGTACGCAGTGTTAACGCACGCTCTATGCCCGGAATTGGAGGAACTACTGGAGATGCACCTGGACTTAAAACTAGTTTGTCATAATTAAGTTCATATTCCTCACCAGTTAATTCATTGAGAACATGAACAGTTTTTTTGGCTGGATCTATAGCTGTGACTTCAGAAGCGATACGCACATCCAATCGAAAACGTGCATGCAAGCTAGCCGGAGTTTGGAGAAGTAGAGCTTCTTCCTCTTCAATTACGCCACCAACGTAATATGGCAAACCACAGTTTGCATATGAGACATGGCCGCTCTTCTCAATGACAGTGATTTCGGCATCGGCATCTAAGCGACGCATACGTGTTGCAGCAGACATCCCTCCTGCAACCCCACCGATAATGATTACTTTCATTAGTTCATCACCAAGGGAAGTCCAGCTGCTGCCCATTCTTGAATTCCTGCATTGAGATTGAAGAGGCTGGTAAAGCCAGCATCTTTCATGCGGTCAATAGCAACCTGTGATCGACGACCGCTTCGGCAGTAGACAGCGTAGCTAGCTGATTTATCAAGTTTGGCGATTTCGGCTTCAAACTGCCCGCCTTCGACATCAATGTTCAGAGCATTAACCAAATGTCCGCTCATAAACTCACCCGGAGTGCGAACATCCAAAGTAATTACATTAGCTTCTTGGGTCTTCGCTTGAAAATCCTGTGGCCCTAGGTTTGTGCTTGTTCCAGCTTCGCTTCCACAACCAGTGAGTAGGAAGGTTGACACGGCGAGTACCGCAAATACTTTTTTCATATTTCTCCTAGGCCAGACTCAAAAAGAGTTTCTGGAGTTGTTCGCTTACTTGATCAGAGTTGTTCTTACCTTCGACAATGCATTCCTTCAAGCTAGACGAAATTAATGTAAATGCTGCCGTATTGACGGCTTTTGATACTGCCGACATCTGCATAATGATTTCGTCGCAGTTTCTTCCTTCTTCCAGCATACGTGCGACTGCACCCAACTGTCCCTGCGCTCTTTTGATTCGTTTGGCTATGGCTGCCACTTGTTCCTCATCAGAAAGAACATGTGTAATTTTTTTAGTCGCCATGATTAGGCACACTTGCAAATCTGATCTTGTGGAACACCTTCAAGGGCTTCATCTATATGTTGGCCGCATCCTGACCAGGTGTACTTCTTACATTCATTACAAATAACCCGTGAGCACATTGCTAACTCCTTGTGACTAGAAACTGTTGCAGAATCTAGCATACCCCTAGGGGTATGGGCAAGAGCCATGCAGGGAGGGTTCAGCTAGAAGTACTTGCGGAGTGACTGCTTAATACGCTTCCAGAGCGAAGAGGTGGTCTCAATAGGCGATACCTGAATTACCTTATCTTTTGCTGGTTCATCGGGCGTTATTACATCTTTCAAGGCTGGGGAATTCTGATCTAACGAATCAGCAATCACATCAATATTGGCAACGATAGAAAGCC
>CAYWWZ010000062.1:0-5076 GCA_964462495.1 uncultured Candidatus Planktophila sp.
AATGTTTTCTATCTCCATATTTCACTTGTTCCTTACATTGGACCATCCGGTGAACTCAAGACAAAACCAACGCAGCACAGTATCGCCGCGCTTCGCAGTATTGGTATAGCGCCAGATGCTGTTGTTCTGCGCTGTGATCGACCAATTCCAGAGGGAATTAAGAAGAAGATTTCACTCATGTGCGACGTAGATGTGGAAGCAGTAGTTGCCGCAGTTGATGCGCCTTCAATTTATGACATTCCGAAAGTTCTTCACTCAGAAGGGTTGGACGCTTACATAGTCCGTCGCTTGACGTTGGGTGGACATGAAGTCAAGTGGGGAGAATGGGATGATCTTCTCAAGCGCGTTCATTCACCAAAGCACCATGTGAAAGTTGCTCTCGTTGGCAAGTACATTGATTTACCAGATGCATATCTTTCAGTCTCCGAGGCTTTGCGCGCCGGAGGCTTTGCCAATGAAGCTAAGGTTGAACTCATCTGGGTTGCAAGCGATGAGTGTGAATCTCAAGAAGGGGCTGCCAAGGTACTCGGGGGAGTAGATGCAATATGTGTGCCTGGTGGTTTTGGTATTCGTGGCATTGAAGGCAAATTAGGTGCGCTCACATATGCGCGCACTCATAAAATTCCAACGCTCGGCCTCTGTCTTGGCCTGCAATGTATGGTCATTGAAGCAGCGAGAAATCTGGCGGGAATTAAGGATGCAAATTCGGCGGAATTTAAATCTGATAGCGGAACTCCGGTAATTGCAACTATGGATGATCAGAAGGAGATTGTTGCTGGATCTGGAGACATGGGTGGTTCGATGCGGCTAGGTCTCTATAAAGCAACGCTGACGCCTGGCTCAATAGTGGCAGAAACATACGGAGCAACTGAGATTTCGGAGCGCCATCGCCATCGTTACGAGGTTAATAACAAATATCGTGATCAGATTGCCGATGCTGGACTTATCTTCTCTGGCATTTTTGCCGATAAGGATCTGGTGGAATTTGTAGAGCTACCAAGAGATGTTCATCCATATTATGTTGGCACTCAGGCACATCCTGAGTTGCGATCTCGTCCTACTCGACCACATCCGCTCTTTGTAGGATTGATAAAAGCAGCCATCGCGCGACAGAAGTAGGTTGCGTTGAACTTCGAGAGCGCAAAGAGCAGTTATCTCGATCATCTACGTATTGAGCGAGGACTTTCAGCTAACTCCATTTCGTCCTATGGGCGCGACTTGGAAAAATTTGGCAGATTTTTGAGTGAGAGACAAAAAGTCTATTCCTCACTTACTGACCAAGACATCACTGAATTTTCTGTATATTTGAAGGAAGCGAAGCTTTCGCTAGCGAGCATAAATCGAACAATCTCTGGACTTAAAGGTTTTTACAAATATCTATCCACCGAACACGGAATAGAAAATCCAACAACAGAGATTTCGTCTTCAAAACTACCAATGAAGCTTCCCAAAGCTTTGACAATCGAGGAGATTACTCGATTGATAGATAGCGCGGAACGAGAAGGAGTCCCTATATCTCTTCGTGATAAGGCAATTTTGGAGCTCTTGTATTCAACTGGGGCTCGAGTAAGTGAAATTATTGGTCTTAATGTTGCTGATTTTTCTTTGAGTGCAACTACAGATGGCGATGTACATATAGTGAAAGTTCGTGGCAAGGGTTCTAAAGAGCGACTCGTGCCACTTGGAAAATACGCAGTTCTTGCAGTCGAAAACTATTTGACTCGATTGCGACCGGCACTTGCCGAAAAGAATTCAAGAAGCGAAAGCGCACTTTTTCTCAATTCACGTGGAAAACGATTGTCCAGACAGAGCGCTTGGCAAGTGGTTCTTGACGCAGCGGCTGCCACTGGACTATCAGGAAAGGTTTCACCCCACGTCTTTCGCCATTCATTCGCAACACATCTGCTAGATGGAGGCGCAGATATTCGCGTGGTGCAAGAACTTTTGGGACATTCTTCAGTGACAACAACGCAGATTTATACCTTAATTACAATCGATAAAGTGCGCGAGGCCTATCAAACCGCGCACCCACGAGCGAAAAATTAGATACCGCGGAGTCGACGTGCCAAGATGCTCTGATCACCTTTGGCTTCTAGATCTGCGATGATGACCGCGATTGATTCACGAACAATACGACCACGATCTACTGCTAGACCCAAGTCTCCGCGTAGCATCAAACGAGCTTGATCTAAATCAAAGAGTTCATCAGTCGAGAGATAGACGGTGATCTTCTCTTCGTGGAGTTCACGACCCGAAGGTGTCTTCTCTGCAGCTGTCACGCGACGACGCGAAATTGTGCGCACACCTTTCTTGGTCTTTGGTGTAGCAGTTGGTGCACTCTGAACCGGCGTTGTTGCTATTGGTTCAGCGACCTGGCGAACCGCGCTTAACGCTGGAGTATTGGCCCGAAATAATTCATCGGCACCAGGCAAACTAGCTCTACGTGTCATCGTGCGCCTCCTCGGGCAATTAGTTCACGAGCGAGTCGACGATACGACTGCGCTCCTCCGGATGATGATGCATATGAGGTGATTGGTTCACCTGCGACTGTGGTTTCGGCAAAGCGAATGGTCTTAGCAATAATAGTTTCAAAAACATCTTCCGGATATTTTTCAAGAATTGCCGTAAGAACTTCACGATTATGGAGAGTCTTGCGGTCATACATCGTTGCCAATATACCGATCAATCTTAAATCTGGATTAAGGAAGCTCTTAACCTTGTCGATATTTCCTTTAAGTTCAATGAATCCGTGGAGCGCAAAATATTCGCATTGAAGCGGAACAATTACTTCATCAGATGCAACTAGGGCGTTGATGGTCAGTTGTCCCATAGTTGGTTGGCAGTCGATAAGAATCACGTCGTATTCAGGTCGAAGGCGAGCTAAGGCGCGTTTGAGATATTGCTGACCGCCTATCTCAGCGCCGAGAGTTGTTTCGGCAGTACCGAGATCGCGGTTGGCCGGAAGAAAATCGAGTCCAGCAACTGAAGATTTGAGAACTATCTCATCGATATTTGCATCTGCAGACATCAGTGCGTAGTAGACAGTGTTTTCAAGAGGCAAGCTGTGGGCGTTTACACCAAGGCCGAGTGAGAGACCACCTTGAGGATCGAAGTCAACGAGTAATACTCGCCGCCCCAATTCAGCGAGCGCCGCACCAAGATTGATGGTGGAGGTTGTCTTTCCAACGCCACCCTTTTGATTAAAGATTGAGATGACTTTGGCGTTGCCATGATCTGTAATGGGCGCAGGTATTGGGAAGTTCTTCGCGGTCTGGCCGATGAGAGCGGCGGTAGTAGCCACATCATCATCAAATGTCGATTTAGCGTTCAAGCGAGAAACCTCTTTTCAGTTACCGCGACTCTACGCTGAGAGAGCCGCAAACTGCAAGCAAGGAAGTACTGTTCGCTCCGTGGAAAATGTCATCGAACAGCCGAGCGAGCTAGCGCCTGATGGCGCATTTAGCGTCCACCTCGATAACTTCGATGGCCCCTTTGACCTGCTTCTTCAACTGATTTCTCGCCATAAGCTCGATATCACCGAGGTTTCGCTGAGCATGGTGACAGATGAATTTATCTCCTTTATCCGCGCCCTCGAGGCGAGCGGTGAAGGCTGGCGTCTGGATCAGGCGACTGAATTCTTGGTGATCGCAGCCACTTTGCTCGATCTCAAGGCGGCTCGCTTACTACCTAGCGGTGAGATAGAGGACGAAGAGGATCTGGCTCTTCTAGAAGCTAGAGATATCCTCTTCGCCCGCCTGCTTCAGTATCGAGCCTTTAAGGAGATCGCTGCCTCATTCCAGGAAGCGATCGCAGCAGCTGATAAATCTTTCCCTCGTGTCGTAGCGCTCGACCCCGCCCTAGCCTCACTTCTGCCTGAGGTTCTCATTGGAGTAGGCCCTGAACGCTTTGCAGCTATAGCCGAGCGCGTTCTTACCCCTAAGGCTCCGCCGGTCGTAGCAGTCGAACATCTGCACAGCGCCCTCGTGAGTGTCGCTGAAGAGTCTAAAGCAGTGGTTGAGGCTTTACGGAAGTCTCGCACCCTCTCTTTCCGATCGCTCATCCAAGGGGCAGATTCAACTCTCGTCGTCGTAGCCAGGTTCCTTGCCCTCCTCGACCTCTATCGTCAGGGCGCCCTACGCTTCGAGCAGGTTGTGGCCTTGGGAGAGTTACAGATTAGCTGGGTGGGTTCAGATGAGGGAGAAGTCCTCGTCACAGATGAGTTTGATATTCCGCCGCAACCGCTAGATCTTGCAGATGAGCCAGCTGGCGGCGCCAGCGTAACCAGAGCAGAGGATGGGCCAGACGATGCTGGAGAATGAGATGTCTACACCAGAGGTTGAGAGTTCGAGCGTAGAGGTGAGCTTTGATCTAGCTTCAATCGGTCGCTCCATTGAGGCGATATTGATGGTCGTCGATGAGCCAGTTACAGAGATTACCCTCGCATCTGTTCTCCAGGTACCGGTAGATCAAATCCAGGCCGCTCTCAACGCTCTAGCGCCTAGCTATGCAGACCGAGGCTTTACGCTCAAGGCAATCAATGGTGGATGGCGCTTCTACAGCCACCCTGACTGCAGCGATGTCGTCGAGAAATTCGTCCTGGATGGGCAGCAGAACCGCCTCACTCAGGCAGCCCTTGAGACGTTGGCGGTTATCGCCTACCGCCAACCCATCTCCAGGGCTCGGGTCTCAGCTATTCGTGGGGTCAACGTTGAAGCTGTAATGAAGACTCTCATAACACGAGGTCTGGTCGAGGAGTACGGGGTCGAGAATGAGACAGGGGCGATTCTCTACAAGACCACGAGCTACTTCTTGGAGCGGCTAGGCCTCAATGCTCTCACTGATCTGCCTCCATTAGCCCCACATCTACCTGATATCGATGGTCTCGACGAGATTCTCGATTCGCTTACAGACTAACCAACCCCGTAGAATTAGGAGCCCGAACACGGGGCATAGCCTGCGCGCTGCGTAGGGGAGTTGACTGTCGAGAATGGATAGCCCTCATGGCCGAGATGCGCCTGAACAAGATTATTGCCGACGCTGGAATCACCAGCCGCCGTGGAGCCGACGAGCTGATCA
>CAYWWZ010000063.1:0-4926 GCA_964462495.1 uncultured Candidatus Planktophila sp.
AGAATTCCCATGATGAGCGCATCTGGCTGATAGAGCAGCAATAGTCGCGCCAAAGTTGGTTCCGCTGGAGTCGCAACGCCAACAATAGAAAGTGCTGGAGAAATACTGAGGTCGCCTCGAGCGGGAGGTTCGGACTGCGCCAACCAACTACCGAGGAAGAGAAGAAAGCCCATGATGAGCGCTTCAACGACAATAAATCGTCCAAGTAGTTTGGTACCAGTTGAACTTCCCTGTGCCAATGCGCGGCGATTGCGATAACCCAAGAAGAGCAATACAAAGGTGAGCGCCGCCTTTAAGAGAACGATGCGCGCATAACCAGATGACCAAGCATCGACAAAATTCAAACGTGCCCAAGCATTGGCCATTCCACTGAGAACAACTGCAATTGCAGTCCAGAGCGCCATCTGACTAAAGCGAGGAAGCGCAAACTTACGATCGCTATCTGGCAGAGCTACGATGGCAAAGATTCCTCCGACCCAAAGAGAAAGCGCCACCACATGCACAACAAGAGAGCCAATTGCTAACTGGTGCGATCCACTTGAAGCGCTATGACTTTGGAATACTGGAATTGTCAGAGTAATCAGCGAAACAAGCAGAAGAAAGGTTGCAGCCAGAGCGGTGCGAATAAAACGAATGACAAGCGCAATCACCGCAATCAAAGCAGTTTGTACACCTAGGTACTGACCAAGATCTACCTGCGTGAGAAATGACTGCACCGTATTGCGCTCAAGCGCATCTGCAAAAGATGTACCCAGAATGTTTGCCAGAGTCAGAAAGATATGAAGAACGCTGGCGGCTAACCAGATTCCAGCAAAGGCAGTTGCACGTTTACGTACTTTGAGAGCACTCTCTTGCAACTTTCCTTGGTTCTCAACTAAGAGGAAAGCCATGGCGAGCAGAGCGCCTACAACCGCAAATGCTGCAAGGAAAGATATGGACTTATTTAAAGTTGCCAGTTCACTCATCGATCGCGATAAAGCTTTCGGGCATATAGCGATAGTGCAATCGTGACAATGATTGCAGCAGCTAATAGGCCTAATACAAAAATGGTTGTACCAAGATCGTTACCCGATGGCATTGGTGTGGCACTTGGTTTAGGTGCAGGGGTTGCAATCACAGTTGGTTCTAAAAAGTTGAATGTGTAACTGCCAATCAGTGGAACTTCGTTCTCAGCAAGTAGTGAGTAATTAACTGTGTATATCCCAGTCTTAACCAACTGCTTGAGTCCGATGACTGCATTAACGCCATCCACCATCAGCGCTCCGTCGTCTACGCGAACGCCAGTTGGATCTGTAACCACAATTTCATTGCCGGTATCCATCAATGGAAATTCAGTTGTGATTGTGACTGCGCTTGGTGCGCTTTCAAGAGCTGCACCTGGGATTGGAGATGTCGAAACTAAAGTATTTGCAGTTGCTGGAGGGGTAGCTAGAAAGAGAAGCCCTACAACAAGTGCAACTGCGTTAGCCCGCTTCATTTCTTCCTCTTTCTCTCGTCACTTGTGCTCAGGAGCTCAGTGGATTCGCGCCTATCGTCTCACTTCTTTAGACTTAGGGGTAGATAACCCTCACGAGAAAGGTCACACACTTTGCCTACATATCAATATGCATGCAACGCATGCGACCATGCCTTTGAGGCTTTTCAGTCCTTCTCTGAAGCGCCCCTTACGGAATGCCCTGAATGCAAGGGCGAGGTTCGTAAGGTCTATTCGACTGTTGGAATTGTCTTTAAAGGATCTGGCTTTTATAAAACTGACTCTGCTGCAAAGCCAGCACCTGCTGCAAAGACTGAAACTTCAAGTAGCTAACTAATCATGGTGTGGGGGTTTATCCCCCTTTATTTCTGCGGTGCGCTTGGCGTCTTCGCTCTGATCTTCGCGAGGGTCGCGTTCATCTTCGGTTGTTGCAGGAAACACATCACTCATGCGAGCAATCATCTCACTTCAATTAGAGTCAGATAGACACTTCCACCATAATTGGGCTTATGTTTGAGAATCTAGGACGAGTACTCGTTAATTATCGAAAAGCTGCAGTTGCCATCTTCGTCATCGGAATTTTGGTAGCTGGCGCTGTCGGTTCGCTCATCTTCTCTCGCCTAGATTCAGGTGGTTACTCAGATCCTAATAGTGATTCTTACAAAGTCTATGAATACTTAACTGATGAACTCAAAATCGAAGACCCAGCGGTTGCCGTTGTAATTGATGCCGGAATGCGCAGCGCGGATGATCCAGATGTAGCAGCGGGAGCGTTGGCGCTTGAAAAGAAGATGGCGCAAGAAAAGGGCGTTACCAAGACACTCTCATACTGGAGTTCTGGCGGTGAAAAGACTCTTAAATCTGCCGACGGGAAAGCTGGCTACGTTCTGATCTACGGTGAAGGCGAAGCATTTACCCCTCAGAACCAAGATCTTGGCAAAACATTTTTAGAAAAATATAACGGAGAAATTGAAGGATTCACCCTCTATGCCGGTGGCGTGGGAGTTGTAGGGCATGCAATCACAAAGAAGATTTCTGACGATCTAAAAATCGCTGAAGCAATCTCGATTCCACTCACCTTCATCCTGCTTGCTTTTGTCTTTGGCGCACTTGCCGCCTCTGCTATGCCTCTTATTGTTGGCGTATCAGCAATCGTTGGCGCCTTCTTTATTCTCTGGCTTATCTCTCTCTTCACCGCAGTAAGTGTCTATTCCCTCAATCTCACCACTGGCATGGGGCTCGGGTTAGGTATCGATTATGCGCTCCTGATGGTCAACCGATTCCGTGAAGAGTTGAATAAAGGAAAGAGCGTTGATGAATCAGTAATCACAACGATGGCTACTGCCGGAAAAACAGTCTTCTACTCTGGTCTGACTGTATTAGTCACAATGGTTTCTCTTACCTTCTTCCCACTTCCATTCTTGAAATCATTCGGATACGCCGGAGTCTCTGTTGTAGCTCTCGCTGTAGTTGGTGCGATCTTTGGTCTGCCACCAATTCTTGCGATGATGGGTAAGCGAATTAATAAAGGCCCAGTTCGTAAATCTGCAATGACTCCTAAAGATGATGGGCGCTGGGCCGATACCGCTCGCTTCGTTATGCGTCGCCCAGTTCCAATCGTGCTTCTCTCTCTGATCGCACTTGGAATTATGGCCGCTCCTTTACAGAATATTTCTTTCTCTCAAGGTGACTCGCGCATGCTTCCGGCATCAAATCCGGCTGCAATTGCTACCGCTCTACAAGCTGAGAGATTCCCTGGCCAAACTGGTACTCCCATTGAGATAATTACCTTTGATGGCGCAAACAAAATCGATGCTTTAAATGAATATGCCAATCGCATCTCGCAAGTTCCGGGAATTGTTGGCGTCGTTCCACCTCAAGTAGTTGGTGAAGATGTGCGAATTGTTGCCTACCAATCCATGCTGCCACGTACGCCAGAGTCACAGAAGTTGATTCACGATCTTCGTGATGTAAAAGCACCAGCCGGAACTCTTATCGGTGGGGTTGCAGCGGATTACACGGATTCACAAGATGGTATTTCGCGCACACTGCCTTGGGCCTTTGGTTGGATCGCTATCAGCGTCTTACTTCTTGTCTTTATCTTTACAGGATCTATCGTCTTGCCAATCAAGGCAGTAGTTCTCAACGTGCTTTCTCTTGCCGCCACTATGGGTGTACTCACGTGGGTATTTATCGATGGCAACTTGCAGTGGTTGGTTGGTTCATTCACTGTCACAGGCAGCCTTGATACATCCATTGTTATCTTGATTGCAGTAGTGGTCTTTGGTCTATCTATGGACTACGAACTCTTCTTGCTCTCTCGTATTCGTGAAGAGCATTTAGAGGGTAGATCAAATGTCGAATCTGTTGCTCTTGGACTACAGCGCTCTGCGCGCATCATCACTGCAGCTGCAGTTCTGCTTGCAGTTGTCTTCGCCGCCTTCGTTACAAGTGGAGTGACATCCATTAAAACGATGGGCTTCGGTGTAGCTCTCGCAGTACTACTTGATGCCACACTAATTCGTGCACTTCTTGTACCTGCCTTAATGCGCCTCATGGGTGAGCGCAATTGGTGGGCACCGAAGAGCCTGCAGCGATTTACCTTAAAACACTAGAGTCCTTTAGAATCCTCTGATGGATCTCATCGCTTCCCTGCAATGTGCAGATCAGCCCGGCATCGTGCATGCGATGACATCTGCGGTCCTCAATTGCGGTGGCAATATCATCGAGAACCAACAGTTCACTGATAATCCAACTAATACCTTTGTTATGCGCACCCGTTTTGAAACTTCACAGGGGCTAGAGGCTGCGCAGACAAGCCTTAACGAGGGTCTCGGTAAGTTCTCACCCGCACTTCATATCCGCCCAACAGCGCAGAAGCCTCGCGCACTTGTCCTGGTAACTAAAGAGAGCCACTGCCTACGCGACTTGATGTACTTGCTTGAGCTCGGCGAACTTCCTATTGAAATTCCTCTGGTTATCTCAAACCGTGAAGAGCTTAAGTCTCTTGTTGAATCACATGGGATTCCATTCCTTTATCTTCCAGTAACACCAGTTAATAAGGCCGAGCAAGAAAAATTCATGCTCGCCAAAATTACTGAGCTCAAGATTGATTTCGTAGTTCTAGCTCGCTACATGCAGATTCTTTCTAAAGATTTCTGTGCTGCGATGCCAGGAAAAATCATCAATATTCATCACTCATTCTTGCCAGGTTTTAAGGGCGCCAAGCCTTACCACCAGGCTCATGACCGCGGCGTAAAGATCATCGGCGCAACCGCACACTTTGTTACAGCAGATCTAGATGAAGGACCAATCATCGAACAAGATGTTGCCCACGTGAACCATTCTGCAACCCCTGAAGAGATGATTGCACTTGGCCGCGATATCGAACGTCGCGTATTAGCTCGCGCAGTAAAGCTCTTTGCGGAAGACCGCATCTTTATTGTCGGTCA
>CAYWWZ010000064.1:0-4916 GCA_964462495.1 uncultured Candidatus Planktophila sp.
AGGTCGCAATCATCGGTTACGGCTCACAGGGCCACGCACATGCTCTGAGCTTGCGTGATTCAGGTGTTGATGTACGTGTTGGTCTTAAGGAAGGTTCTCCATCACGCGCTAAGGCAGAGGCAGAAGGTCTACGTGTTGTATCTGTAGCAGATGCTGTTAAAGAAGCAACTGTCATCATGATCTTGGCCCCAGACCATGTTCAGCGCCATATCTACACTGAATCTATTCTTCCTAACCTCAAGAAGGGCGATGCGCTCTTCTTTGGCCACGGATTCAATATTCGTTTCGGTTACATCAAGCCAACTGCAGATGTTGATGTCTGCATGGTTGCGCCAAAGGGCCCTGGACACTTGGTCCGTCGTGAATACTCAGCAGGTCGTGGCGTTCCTGTCATCGTTGCTGTCGAACAAGATTCAACTGGAAACGCATGGCCACTTACCTTGTCGTATGCAAAGGCAATCGGTGGACTTCGCGCAGGTGGAATTCTGACAACCTTTACCGAAGAAACAGAGACCGATCTCTTCGGTGAGCAAGCAGTTCTCTGCGGAGGCGCATCACAGCTTGTTATGTATGGATTTGAAACTCTCGTCGAAGCGGGTTACCAGCCAGAAGTTGCTTACTTCGAGTGCCTCCACGAACTCAAGCTCATTGTTGACTTGATGTACGAAGGTGGAATTGCCAAGCAGCGTTGGTCAGTTTCAGACACAGCTGAGTTCGGTGACTACGTTTCTGGTCCACGCGTAATCGATCCACGCGTTAAGGAAAATATGAAGGCAGTTCTTGCTGACGTGCAATCTGGTGCATTTGCAAAGCGCTTTATCGATGATCAAGAAGCTGGCGCTCCTGAGTTCAAGGCGCTCCGCGCAAAGGGCGAGACTCACATCATCGAAGGTGTAGGCCGTGAACTTCGCAAGATGTTTAGCTGGATGAAAAACTCCAACAAAGATGATTATAAAGAGGGAAGTGCTGCGCGTGGCTAAACCTGTCGTTCTGATTGCTGAAGAACTCAGCGCTGCAACACTGGATGCCCTTGGACCTGACTTTGAAGTTCGTAATTGCGATGGTGCAAACCGCGCTGAACTTCTAGCAGCCCTTGGTGCCGGTGTCGACGCTGTACTTATTCGTTCAGCAACAAAGATGGATGCTGAAGCAATTGCTGCAGCAAAAGGTTTGAAGGTCATAGCACGTGCAGGCGTAGGTCTCGATAACGTTGATATTCCAGCAGCTACAGCCGCAGGAGTCATGGTCGTTAATGCCCCAACTTCAAATATTGTCTCTGCCGCAGAGTTAGCGATCGCGCTTCTTCTTGCATCAGCACGATTTGTTTCGCCTGCTCACGCTGCTTTGAAAAATGGAAAGTGGGCGCGTTCGAAGTACACCGGTGCCGAACTCTTTGAAAAGACTTTGGGAGTCGTTGGTTTTGGTCGCATTGGTCAATTAGTTGCCCATCGCATGCAGGCTTTTGGAATGAATGTGATTGCCTACGATCCATACCTGCAACCAGCTAAAGCGGCACAACTAGGCGTTGAACTTGTCGAACTCGATGAACTTCTGAAGCGCTCTGATTTCATCACAATTCACCTGCCTAAGACCAAAGAGACAGCCAACTTGATTGGCGTTGAAGCCCTTAAGAAAGTGAAGAAGGAAGTTCGTATCATCAACGCAGCTCGTGGCGGAGTTCTTGATGAGGCAGCTCTTTACGATGCCATCACCGAAGGTCGTGTAGCAGGCGCTGGACTTGATGTGTACGTTACTGAACCTTGCACCGATTCACCGCTCTTTCAGCTGGATCAAGTTGTTGCAACACCTCACTTGGGTGCATCAACTGACGAGGCACAAGAGCGTGCTGGTATCGCAGTGGCGATATCTGTTCGTAAGGCGCTTGCAGGCGAATTGGTACCTGATGCAGTGAACGTTAAAGGTGGAGCAATTCACGATGAAATTCGCCCATCACTTCCACTTGTTGAGAAGATGGCACAGATTGCCACAGCGATTGCGGGAGAGACCCCTGTCACTATGGAAATCACAGTTAAAGGTGATATCTCAGGACATGACTCATCTGTATTAGCTATCAGCGCGCTCAAGGGTGCACTTGTTGCATCTGGCATCGAATCTGTGAGCTACGTCAATGCACCAGGTTTGGCAAATGAACGCGGACTAACATCATCTGTAACAACCACTCCAGATAGCCCTGAATACCGCAGCATGATTTCACTTCGTGCAGCGTTATCCAATGGAAAGTCTGTCAAGGTTGATGGAACTCTGATGGGTATTCGCAAAACTGAGAAGATAATTGCAATTGATAATTTTGATCTCGATCTTCCACCAACAGACAACCTGCTCTTCTTGCGTTATGCAGATAAGCCAGGTGTTGTTGGTGTAGTCGGCAATACTCTCGGTGCTGCGAAGATTAATATTGCAGGTATGCAGGTAGCTCGTGAATCAGCTGGCGGTAACGCTCTTATGGCGCTCACCGTTGATTCAGCGGTTGCAGATAACGTCACCGAAGCCTTGAAGAAGGAAACTGGTGCCGATCTCGTACGTTCAGTGACTTTGGTGAACTAATGTCACGAACTATTAATCTAGCTGTTATTCCTGGCGACGGTATCGGAACTGAAGTTGTTGGCGAAGGTCTCAAAGTTCTTGATATTGTCGCCGCAAAATACGGCGTTACCTTCAATAAAACTCACTACGATTTGGGTGCGGGCTTTTGGCACCGCACTGGTGAGGTTCTCCCTGATTCAGTTTTAGCAGAGCTTGCTAAGGCTGATGTGATTTTGCTTGGCGCAGTGGGAGATCCAACAGTTCCAAGTGGAGTTCTTGAACGCGGATTGCTGCTTAAACTTCGCTTTGCTTTCGATCATTACATCAATCTTCGCCCGGCCAGGTTAATGCCAGGTGTTACTGGACCACTTGCTACAAAGGCACCGATTGATTTTGTCGTTGTGCGAGAAGGAACCGAAGGTCCATACGTTGGAGCAGGTGGTGTACTTGCAGAAGGTACTGCCGCTGAAATCGCGACCGAAGAGTCACTCAACACCCGACGTGGGGCAGAGCGAGTAATTCGTGATGCATTCACGCGCGCTGCAGCTCGTGATCGTAAGAAACTCACCTTGGTTCATAAGAACAATGTCTTAACGCGTGCCGGTAGCCTATGGACGCGCACCTTCAATGAGGTCGCAAAAGAGTTTCCAACTGTCACAACTGATTACTTACACGTAGATGCAGCATCGATGTTCTTTGTCACCAACCCAGAGCGCTTTGATGTTGTGGTTACCGATAATCTCTTTGGAGATATCTTGACTGATATCGCTGCTGCCATCTGTGGAGGAATTGGACTTGCTGCATCGGGAAATATCAACCCAACTGGAGCCTTCCCATCTATGTTCGAGCCCGTTCACGGTTCGGCTCCAGATATCGCTGGCAAGAATCTGGCTGATCCCACTGCAACAGTCATGTCAGTTGCCATGATGTTGGATCACTTAGGACTAACCGAGGCAGCGCGCGATGTTGAAAGAGCGGTTGCTGCTGATTTAGCATCACGAGGGGATGCAAAGCGAGGTACAACCGAAATCGGTTCCGCGCTTGCACAATTGGTGAAGTAAATGAAAATCTCTCTTAATCCACACGCAGTTCCAGCAGCTGAGCGCGAAGAAAAGGTAGCTAACTGCGGTTTCGGAAAGTATTACACCGACCACATGGTCGTCTGTGAATGGACTGAAAGTGGTGGATGGGAAGAACCTGAACTCAAGCCTTACGGACCTATCACTTTAGATCCGGCTACTGCGGTCTTTCACTACGGTCAAGAAATCTTTGAAGGTATGAAGGCCTACCGCCAACCTGATGGTGGAATCGCACTTTTTCGCCCGGAGGCAAATGCTCGTCGCTTTGCGAAGTCTGCGCAGCGCCTTGCACTTCCTGAAATGCCTGAAGAGTTATTCCTCGAAACTATTCATACCCTGGTCAAGCATGATGCCGGATGGACTCCTGGAAAAGTTGGTGAGTCGCTCTATATTCGCCCATTTATGATTGCGACCGAAGTTGGTCTTGGTGTTCGCCCAACAAATAAGGCGACCTACATTCTTATCGCGACCCCTGCTGGCGCTTATTTTGATCCATCAAAAGCAGTCTCAGTCTGGATCTCGACTGAATATGTTCGCGCTGCGCAAGGTGGAACAGGTGAAGCAAAGTGCGGTGGAAACTACGCAGCCTCTCTCGTTGCACAAAAAGCTGCTGCAAAAGAAGGCTGCGATCAAGTTGTCTGGATCGATGCCAAAGAGCGCAAGTGGATTGAAGAGATGGGTGGCATGAACCTTTACTTTGTAAAAGGTAAAGGTGCCGATGCAACTGTCATCACTCCAAAGCTGACAGGCACTCTTCTTCCTGGCATTACTCGTGACTCCATTTTGTCCGTTGCAAAAGATTTGGGCTATAAGACTGATGAAGTCATGCTCTCGATTGATGATTGGCGCGAGGGGGTTACCTCGGGTGAAATTACTGAGATTTTTGCTTGTGGCACTGCTGCAGTTGTTTCGCCGGTAGGACAAGCAAAATCAGCGCTTGGTACCTGGGTAACAGGGGATGGACAACCAGGACCAATCACAATGCAGATTCGCAACCACTTGCTCGGAATTCAACATGGAACCATTGAAGATAAGCATGGTTGGGTGAAGAAGGTTTCTCTGTGACGCTCGACAAAGAGGCGCTGCATATCTATGACACCACTCTGCGCGATGGCGCACAGCAAGAAGGTCTCAATCTCTCTGTCCATGACAAGTTAACGATTGCGCGTCATCTTGATGATTTGGGTGTTGGCTTTATCGAAGGCGGTTGGCCTGGAGCAAACCCAAAAGATACAGAGTTCTTTGCACTTGCTAAGAAAGAGTTAAAACTTAAGAATGCTACCTTCGTAGCAT
>CAYWWZ010000065.1:0-4883 GCA_964462495.1 uncultured Candidatus Planktophila sp.
GCAACGGACTTTTAATCCGTGGGTCGACAGTTCGAGCCTGTCTGGGCCCACTTATTTGAACCTTGATTCACTCACGAAATCTTCATATGGTGGCGCCATGGCCGATACATTTTTGGGAATCACAAATGCGGTACATGTCCCAGCAGCTCACGAAATAACTGGCCATAAATCTGTTCGCGAGGCCTTACGTGACACCGAAAAGTATTCCTCTGATTTACAGGGCGATGCCGATGTTCGTGATTATCGCCAGATTCCACTTGAGGTAGATCCACCTCGCCACCATCTTTATCGCGCGGCGCTCGCGCCATATTTTGTAAAGCCCACAATTGAAAAGATGGCACCTGAGTTTAGAAAAATTTCGCAGGAGTTTATTGAGGAAGTTCTTCCTAGCGGCACAGATATTGTGAGCAATTTTGCACTTCCGCTGGTGATGAAGAATTTAGGAGTCATCTATAACCGTCCGCAAGATGTGGCTGAATGGATTTCTTGGGGTACCAGCGCTTGGACTGCAGGTGGACCAGAACGCAACGGCGATATTTTGCACCGCCACCTAGATTCAATTTATGAAGAAGCAATTAACGACCCAAAGCAAGATATTTGGTCAGAGATTGCTCGCTTAGAAATAGAAGGTCGAGTTATTACGCAGGAAGAGTTTCGTGGAATATCAAGTGTGATTCTTGCTGGAGGTCGCGACACCGTAGTTAAGTTGATTACTGGAATTATCTGGCACCTAGGACGAATTCCAGAAGATTACGAATACTTGCGCCAGAATCCGAATGGAATCGATGGGGCAATTCAAGAGCTATTGAGATTTCTTACGCCAAATCCAGCAATGGTGCGCAGTACCGTCCCAGAGTCCACAGCGTCCGAGCTACCTGATGATCGCTATGTGCAAATAAGTTTCTTATCGGGCAACTTCGATGAAACAGTCTTTGAAAAGCCTTATGAAATCAATATTTGTCGAGAACGCAATCCGCATGTGAGCTTTGGTTTTGGGCCACATACCTGTATCGGTAACCATGTCACTGAAATTGAAGCGAGAGTTTTTCTAGAGACTCTTTTGGAATCAGGAGTTCGTTGGGAAGTCTCGGATAGTTCAAAGATTCACTTTTATAGTGGCGCCATGGCCGCTGTTCCAGCCGAGTTTGAATCGCTCTTTGTGAGGATACGATAACAAGATGAAGATTGTTGTCACTGGCGCTACCGGACTTCTAGGAAACGCAACGGCGAAGCATTTATTGGCTCGTGGACATGAAGTAGTTGCGGTGGATCGCCGTGAAGGTGAAATTGCACCTGGTGTACAGGTAAATGTCGGTGATTTAACCAATCTGGAATTTTGCGACAGTTTTATGGAGGGCGCCGAAGCTGTAATTCATTTGGCAGCGATTCCAAATCCAATTGATGAGAGACAGCATGAAGTATTTTCAAATAATGTGGTTTCATCTTTTGCAATATTTAGCGCTGCAGCGCACGCAGAAGTACGGATTGTTGTTTATGCCTCAAGTCTTTCGGCGTACGGATTCCCATACTCAGAAAGTTGGACATCACCTAAATATGTTCCGGTAGATGAAGACCATCCACTTGAATACGAAGAAAGCTACGCGCTTTCCAAAGAAGTCAATGAACTTTCTGCGCGCATGTGGCACTCGCGCACAGGAACAAGTTTTGTAGGAATGCGCTTTCCATGGACCAACTTGCCGGATAAAACATATGAGTTAGCAGCGCGTTCCAAGAATGAAGATACTTTGCCACCAAATCCACGTTTTCCTAAAGGTATTGTGGCCAAGATCCTGTGGTGTTACTTAGATTTGCGCGATGCGGCTGCGGCTCTTGAAACTGTTGTGATGAGCGACTTTAAAGGCTCAGATACCTTTAACTTCGCCGCCCCAGACACAATGTCTGATGAACCAACGATTGAGTTAATGAAGAAGTTCCATCCCACTAGTGAAATCCGCGGGGATATCTCAGGAAACTTAGCTCCCTATAGCAGCGAGCGATTTATCAAGAGATTTGGCTATAAGCCGCAATACCTGCTTGATAGAGACGAACTTAAGAAGTTATAGAACGCCAAATTTGGCAAAAGCTGCAGAAGGAGCCATTCCTTCCTTTACCGCTTTTCTAAAGTTGGTTTCACCAGAATTCTTTTCGATTACGCGCTTGATGACTTCATCAATGGCTGCAACAGGCACGATGGTAACGCCATCAACATCGCCGACAATTAAATCGCCGGGATTAATTGCAACGCCATCAATCACACCTGGAACGTTGTGAGCTACGACTTCGTAGCGGCCATTGATATCTACTGGAAGCGAACCGGTTCCAAAAATTTTAAATCCCATGGCTCGAGTACGAGCTAGATCGCGAGATGGTCCATCGGCGAGTGATCCTGCAACGCCTTTGAAATTGCAGGCAGTTGAGAGAAGCTCGCCCCATAAAGATGCTTTACCTGCACGCGCTGTGGGCGTGACATAGACCTGATCTTTTTGAATCGCATCGAGCGCTTTGAGAAGACCCACATAAGGAACTTCTGGAAATGAATCTACTATTTCAATCTGAACGGGGAATGCATAACCGAGCATGACGCCTTCACCTGAGAGCATATGGATATCTTCACCGAGAACTTGTCGGCCATAACCCATGGCATCAAGGCAATCGGATGCTAACGCTGATGTAAAAATTGTTCGTAGTTGTGCAAGGTCATCTGACATCTCATAATCGTACAACTCATCTGAGTATGATTACGAGGTGAGTAGCCAGTCAGGAAAAAATAGAGCAAATAGCTGGTTACCTGCTTATTTGGCACTGGGATTTGTCTGGGGCTGCTCCTTTATCTTTATCAAACTTGGCCTCGAGTTCCTCACGCCCTTTGGCGTGGCCTTTGTGCGCTGTGCGCTCGGTGCGCTCACTCTCTTGCTGATTGCGAAGTGGCGCGGATATTCGCTACCTAAAGATCCGATGATTCGTTTCCATCTCTGGGTTGTGGCGGTCTTACTCAATGTCATCCCGGGCATCTTCTACGCGTGGGCGGAAACCGTTGTCACATCGGTACTTGCTGGCATCATCAATGCGGTAACCCCGCTCATGACCTTGCTGGCAATCATGGTGGTCAATCGCGTCGAAAAACCGAAGGCCTATCAAATTATTGGGCTATTGATTGGCTTCTTAGGCGTTCTAACCGTTCTTGGAGCATGGAATGGACTCGGTGAAAATCCACTTTGGGCAATCGTAGTTCTGATGAGTGCGGTTACCTGTTACGGAATTTCGTTCCCGTATACGCAGAGATTTGTGATGCCGCATACGCTTAAATCTGAATCAATTGTTTCGATGCAGTTGCTACTGGCGGCAGTGACGTTACTACCATTTTTCATCTTCAATGGAATATCCGAATATAAATTTAGCGCTGGTCCAATCCTTGCTGTAATTGCACTTGGTGTCTTTGGAAGCGGTATTGCATATCTCTGGAATTTTAAAGTGATGCAATTAGCTGGAAGTGCCATCGCGAGCAGCGTTACCTATCTGACACCCGTTGTAGCAATTATTGTTGGAATTATTTTCCTGGGCGAAAAAGTAACGTGGTATGAACCTGTTGGTGGATTGATAGTTCTCTTTGGCGCTGCTTTGGCGCAAGGGCGTATTTCGCTAGGAAAGGGAGAATCCAACAGGTAGTTCTAGGCGATGTGATGCCAATAATTGAGCGTTACCCAAAATATCTCGCGTTGAGCTATCTGCAACAATAATTCCGCCAGATAAAATCACTGAACGTTCGCAAAGTTCGAGCGCATATGGCAGATCATGCGTGACCATCACGATAGTCACATCGAGCGATCTGACAATGTCGGCTAATTCACGGCGGCTAGCTGGATCTAAATTTGATGATGGCTCATCCATCACCAATATCTCTGGCTTCATGGCAAGAACTGTGGCAACTGCAACGCGGCGGCGTTGTCCAAACGATAAGTGGTGTGGCGGGCGATCGCGGAACTCCAGCATTCCAACTTGAGTAAGCGCCTCATCCACGACTTGGCGTAGCTCATCCCCGCGGATACCCATGTTGTATGGACCAAAGGCCACATCCTCGCCAACAGTAGGCATAAATAACTGATCATCGGGATCCTGGAAGACGATGCCTACTTTGGAACGAATCTTCTTGAGCGTCTCTTTATTCTTGCTGTCTACTAGCTCACCAGCGATACGTACCTCACCTTGCATCGTTGGATGTATTCCATTCATATGCAAAACAAGTGTTGTCTTACCAGCACCGTTAGGGCCAAGCAGTGCAACGCGTTCACCTTTATTGATTGTCAGATTAACGCCAAAGAGCGCTTGATTGCCATCGGGGTATGCAAAAGCCAACTCTGTAATCTGCAAGCTAGGGACGTTATTCATCTTTACCAACCAATCACGAGGAAGAGAAGTGAAAAAACCAGAGCTGCGCCAGGTACTGCAAGTGCGCTTATCCAATGGCGCGAAGTGACTTTGTCGGTTGCCAGTGTTGGCAGATTGCCATCAAACCCGCGCGACAACATAGCAAGGTGGACGCGTTCTCCACGCTCGTAAGATCGAATGAAGAGCGCCGCTGCCGATGTTGCTAAGACTTTCCAATGTTTAATTCCCGTTGCAACAAAACCACGGGATTCACGGGCAACTTTCATCCGCTCCATCTCATCGCTAATGACGTTGACGTAACGCAACATAAAGGAGGCAATCTGCACCATCACTGCCGGTAGCTTTAGCCGTTCTAATCCGCGCAAGATTTCGCGCGCCGTTGTTGTGGTCGAAAGAATTACTGCGGCAAGTACACCGAGCGTTCCCTTAACAACAATAGAAGTTCCGGCAAGTAAGCCTTCGCGATAAACCTCTACGCCGGCAATCTCAAACTTTTC
>CAYWWZ010000066.1:0-4837 GCA_964462495.1 uncultured Candidatus Planktophila sp.
AAAGCTCAAGACCGTAGCCGCCAAGATTCAAGATGAATCAGAGAAATTGGTTGAAACTAAGTAATTAGCTTTGAGTTAAACCCTTATGCGAACCATCGCATAAGGGTTTTTCTTTTGACTGGCCACAACCGCAGAACTTTGGGTTCTCAATAGTTTCAATCACATTGCCATCAGCATCGACCATATCGACAGTGCCGGTGATGCGGATTGATCCGCTCTTGGGATTGACGAAGGCTCTGACGTCGCTCACAGGTGGCTAACTCTTAATCGAGGTAATCGCGCAGCGATTGCGAACGTGAAGGGTGGCGCAACTTCGACATCGTCTTTGATTCAATCTGACGGATTCGCTCACGGGTTACGCCGTGAACTTTGCCGATTTCATCGAGAGTCTTTGGTTGACCATCAGTGAGTCCGTAGCGAGCCTTGATTACATCAGCCTCGCGGTTGGTGAGACCACCAAGAACCTGCATCAACTGCTCTTGCAGAATCGTAAAGGTGACAGATTCTTCAGGCTTGACTGCTTCAGAATCTTCAATGAGATCACCGAATTCTGAGTCTCCTTCTTCTCCGAGTGGCGTGTGAAGTGAGATTGGCTCGCGACCATACTTCTGAACTTCAACGACCTTTTCTGGTGTCATATCAAGTTCCTTAGCAAGCTCTTCTGGTGTCGGTTCGCGACCAAGATCTTGCAGCATCTGACGCTGAACACGAGCAAGTTTGTTGATGACTTCCACCATGTGCACTGGAATACGAATGGTGCGGGCCTGGTCTGCCATCGCACGTGTGATGGCCTGACGGATCCACCATGTTGCATAAGTTGAGAACTTGTAACCCTTTGTATAGTCGAACTTCTCAACGGCGCGAATAAGACCTAAGTTTCCTTCTTGAATCAAATCAAGGAAGAGCATGCCGCGACCGGTATAACGCTTTGCAAGCGATACCACCAGACGCAGGTTTGCTTCTAGTAGGTGGTTCTTCGCACGCTTTCCATCTTCGACAATCCACTCAAGTTCGCGCTTGAGTTTCTTATCAATCTTCTTCTCATTCTTAAGCTTCTCTTCTGCAAAGAGACCAGCTTCCACGCGAGTTGCTAGCTCTACTTCGAGCTCTGCGTTAAGGAGAGCGACGCGACCAATCTGCTTGAGGTAATCCTTTACTGGGTCGGCAGTTGCACCTGCAGTAAGCACTGTCTGCTCTGGCGGGAGGCGCTTGATTTCTACCTGAATAAATCGTGCTTGTTCATTGAAGAAGTACTGCAAATCTTCCAGGTTCTTGAGGTAGCCCTGGGAAACTGCTTCTGCAATTAACTTAGCTGATTTTTCATTAAATGTATTCATCGCAAATTGCTGCTGAATCTGCTTGAAGGTCAGGGCCTTTGCCTCTGCCTGATCAATATTGTGTTTTGGCGCATGTTCTACGCCTTGAATCTTGCCGTTGATGGCTTCAAGAACCAGGTTTACATTCTTGAGATCTTTCTTATGCTTTTCGCGTTCGTTCTTATCTTCTTCCTCTTCTTCGGCATCTGAGTCGAGGAGGATAAATGAGCCTTCTTCATTCTTTGATTCATCAGTGAGTGATACAACGCGTGGCTGGTCTTTTCCATCTGCCTCAGCGTCAATGATTTCAGCTACTTCAGCGATGAGAGTTTCGACATCTTCCAGTTCTACTTCTTCAACAACGATTTCATTGCCATCTTCATCGAGCACAACAGCGGCCTTACCGCCCTTTGCTGCTGGTGCTTCGGCTGCTGGTTTTGGCTCTTCCTTTGGTGCGATGAGAGCTAGTTGCGCCTTTGACAAGATACGACTTGGTGAGCCCAGGCCTGCCTTACGCGCTTTTTCAGTTGCTTCTGGAATTGCAACATCGAGCGCACGAGCTTCTTGGGCGAGCGCCATAAACTCTTTCTTAACCGCCTTGCGATAATTATCGATACCGCTTGCTGCAAGCTCTGCAACGATTTCATTGTGGCGGCTAATGAGGTTTTTCAAATCAACTAACTGCTGTACTTCTTTTGCGGTGAGATCTTTCTTTACTTCAACCTTGACCGGCTTCTTGACCGGAGCAACTTTCTTTGCTGGCGCTGCCTTCTTTGCGGGAGCCTTCTTCGCTACAGACTTCTTTGCGGGCGCGCTTTTCTTCGCTACCGCTTTCTTAGCCGGCGCCGCCTTCTTCGCAGATGCTTTTGGACCTTTTGCCTTATTTTTGAGCGCACTAAATACAGCCACAATTGTCCTTTGATTGTTTTTGACTTACTTGCTCTTCGAACCGCTCGAAGCAATACCTATATTGTACCCGCAACGTGCAACGCGCGCCGAATCGCATCGCCCATCGCCTCGGCTTCGACCAAAAAACCATCATGACCGAAGTCAGAACTGATGACAATTGGGGCCTCTGCAGTCGGTACCAGCTCTGATATCTCAACCTGAAGTCGAGGTGGGAAGAGGCGATCGGTATCGATGGAGACCACGACCGTCGGCACAGTGACGCCCTCGAGCGCCTTCACAACTCCCCCGCGCTCGCGCCCAATATCGTGAGAGTTCATCGCATCCGTCAGGGCGATATAGGTATTGGCATCAAAACGCTTGGCTAGCTTCTGCGCCTGGTGATCGAGGTAGGACTCAACTGCATACCGACCTGTGTCATCGCCTTGCAGTTGTCGCCCAAAGCGCACATCCATCTCGGATTCGGTGCGATACGTCAGGTGGGCGATGCGGCGAGCGATTCCCATGCCTTCAACCGGTCCGCGCTCTTTATCGTAGTAATCCCCACCATGAAAATGTGGGTCAGATTTGATGGCGCGAATTTGAATCGCGGCAGTTCCAATCTGATCACCGGTTGCCACCGCAGATGAGCCAATGGTGCAGATTGCGCCTACTCGGTCAGGTAGCTGCACTGCCCATTCCAGCGAGCGCATTCCTCCCAGCGATGGGCCAACTGCCAATAAATATTTATCAATCCCAAACGCATCGCTAAAGGCGACTTCTGCGTTGACCATGTCGCGAATGGTGATAATCGGAAAACGTGAACCGTAACGTTTTCCATCAGGTGCAAGTGAGGATGGGCCGGTAGAACCTTGGCAACCTCCGATGACATTCGGGCAGATGACAAAATATTTATCGGTATCAAATGGCAGCCCTGGGCCAACCATCTGTGGCCACCAACTAGTGACATCTGACCAACCAGTCATCGCATGGTTAATCAAAATTGCATTGGATTTATCTCTATTGAGTTGGCCCCATGTTTGATAGGCAATGGTGATATCAGGAAGCGTCTCGCCATTTTCAAGAAGGAGATCACCAATCTTGATAAATTTACGATCACCTGGGTCATCGCCTTCTAGCCATGCACCTGTGACGTTGTGATCTGGTCTTGTAGCCATTTCCTAAAATCCTTCACGCACTTGCTGATACACCGTGAGTGCACCTGCCTGGTCGTCACCCGGAGCACCCCGCCGCGGTGGAGGGTTGCCGTCTCATCAGCCGGGGCTATCGATGAGAACTCGTGACCTAGCGCAAATATTACCCGAAAATTCCCGCGACAACTTTTGGGTGGAGCTCTGCTCGCATCGCGCTAAAGGATTGTGGTGGCCAGCCGGCGGTGAAGACGCGGCGCAGTAAGAGCGCCAACGAATACCGCTCATCATCTGCCAACGCGCGATCTAGCGCTTTGTGGGCAAGGGCTCCTTCTCCTCGCTCATAAGCAAGGGCGGCAAAGATCGATGCAATGGGTGCGACAAATCCTCGTGGAGCAATCAATAAGAGATCGCGCCACATCTGCCAATATGCATCTGCGCTCTCTTCGGTGTGGCTACCGAGTGCAAAATCGCGCACCTGGATATCGCTCACTCGACCAATGGTGCGCGCAACTAATTCTCGATCTTCCGCGCCTCTGCCTTCGATGTATTCGCCTGCTAAATCGATGACAGCAGTTGCGCCATCGCGTTGTAGATCGAGCAAATTTTCGGCGCCACTTTCTACCCAGAATGCCCGAACTTCGCTCTGCCATTGCTCGTCAAATGATGAAGGTAGCGCAGCAATAGATTGCACCAATCCAGCAACGCTAGAAAATGGCATGGGGTGTCCGGCGATGACATGTTCGGCAGCAATCCGTGATGAGCCAATATCTGGAATCGGATTGCCCGCTGGTGGGCAACATTCGGAATCCTGGCAGAGCATCGATCGATAGCGGCCATCTTGCACAATCAACGACTCATTAATGGCGATACCAGCACGCATCAGCGCTGCAGAGGTGTTGATGAGTACAGGTTCTGGATCAGTGGCTACATCAACGTAAGCCACGATAAAGGCTCCCTCTGCTGCTTCACGGACAAAGTGAGAAGCAAGTAAGTCATAACTTTCGGGAGCGATAGCAGTGGGCATATCCACCCGCATCGCCATACCGACTGCGTCATCTTTCAGCGCAACGAGGACTAGAGAATTTTCTGGGTGATAGCCAATCAGAAATGGAATAGCGGCAAGGAGATCGTGTGGAGAAGTCAGAGTTGTCATAGCAACCTTTCTTTAGCGGGTATAGGAAACAGGTGGAGTGAAACGACTTGGCGCTGCTACAACAGTGATAGGAAGGACGGAGACAGTCTTGATATCTCCAGGAATACGCGCTTTCACGCCTTGCACCGTGAACTCACCGCTCCAGATGGTGATGAGTTCAATTAAGTAATGGCCAGGATTGGAGTAACTATGTTGAATTTCTCCATCTGGATATGGAGCACCAACTTTGCGAGTTGGATAGATAACACCATCGCCGTAATGCCAGATAAAGGTGGGCTTTAACCGCACTTCAACAACTTCGCCGACAATGGAGATCTGCTTGGTAATTA
>CAYWWZ010000067.1:0-4829 GCA_964462495.1 uncultured Candidatus Planktophila sp.
CGCCCCTTTGAATGGCGCAAGAAATGGGCGCGCGATTGGGAGAACGTGAAGTACTGCTCTGATAAATGTAAATCGGGAAAGTAGACTCTTTCTCGTTAGAAGGAAAGGTAGAGATGAGCCAATTACCAACGATTCCAACAGCTGAATTCACCACGCGTAAGGAGAAAGTTCAGCAGCTCATGCAGGCGCACTCGATAGATTTACTATTTATCTATGGCGACGACCGTGCGGTTTTTGGCGCTAATCACACTCGTTGGTTAACCAACTATGCTGCACATTTTGAGCCAATTCTGACCGTGGTACCCAGAACTGGAGATATCCATTCTGCGACGGGAGCAGAGAGTGAAACCTTTTATGAAAACACAGCCAAAATCGGATCCATCCACGTTGTCAATGAATTTAATATGCCCGAAGAGGAATACCCGTACACCAAGCCAATTAGCTTTAAATCATTTATAGACATCCTGTTACAAGAGGCTGGAACTTCACAGGCTCGAATTGGATTTTTGGGAGAAGCCGCATTCCCTCACTGGTTATTTGAAATCATCTCTTCATTTGGTTTTAGTAAAGTCGCAATGGAGCCATTTGAAGGTGACTATCGCTTATTACGCGCCTCAAAAAGCGAGGCTGAGATTGCAGTTCTTAAGTATGGTTTTGAAATAGCAGAGGCAGGACTCGAGGCGGGAATTGCTGCCCTAAAAGTTGGCGTTTCAGAGCGTGAAGTTGCTGCAGAAATTGAATACGTCATGCGAAAGATGGGATCTGAAGGAAGTGGCATCGACACGATAGTCGGATTTGGCAAGGCAAACACATTTCCAATCTTGACTCGCACCACGATGAATACTCTCAAAGCTGGCGATTTAGCACTGCTTACCATCGCACCTCGTTACGAGGGTTATCACGGAGTAATTGCTCGTCCAATTTCCATGGGACCCGCGTCAAAAGAGATTAAGTTTGCTATTGATACCGCAATTGCAGCATCAGCTGCATCTGAAGCGCAGCTCAAAGTTGGAGCTATCGGAAAAGATATTTCAGGTGCAGGTCTGCAGGTCTTGCGAGAAGCCGGGCTGATTGATCTCTGTGTCTACTCCGGAATCCATAGCGTTGGAACCTCTGAATTTGAACCACCAATTCTTACCTCAGTCTCCGATTTCATTCTTCCCAACAATTCATTCTTATCAATCGATGTTCCGCTCTTTATGGCGCCATGGGGTGGCTTTAGAGTTGAGACAGGATTTATGGTCAGCGAAACTGGAGTAACTCGTTTCTCCAAGACCCCACCTGCGTATATAGAAAAGTAGTAACTACTTAATTAAGGGTAAATGGCCTTCATCGACGACCCATTCCAATCGATTGGCGAGTAGCGTGGAGTAACGAGGCGCTCCTGCTTCATTCCAGCCCATCATGGCGTAGTAAGTCTGAATCATCTCAGTGAACTTACCTTTATCAATTGAGTAGTTACTCCATCGCCCAACGGTGATTGGATCAGTGAAAAATCTTTCTGGCAGCGTATCTTGATCAGCGGTGATTCCTTCGCGGATGTTGTAAATCTTCGTTAAATTGATTCGTCGTTCGCCATATTCCATAACTTCATAACTGGAACTTTCCCAGCCTGTAATTGCGCTGAGCATGGCCCCCATCTCTTCGAGCGTCATGGAGCGGGTAGGAGGAGCGGCAAAGATACAGAGACAGAGCGCATCAGTTGCAGACCAAATCTGCGAGAGTGCTCGATAGTTCCTGACCTTTTTTGGACCGAGATAATCCATAGGAATTCTCTCTAAAATCACTAATGTATTTGAGCCTTGCATGGTGTGTGGCCAACCAAGTTCAGTGTCGTAATCCCAGTCATGCTCACAAATATTAAAACGAGGACCAATTGGAGCAGTTGCATAACCCAAGGCCAAATTGGTTTGGGTGCGAGGTTCGGCAACACACATTTCAAGTCCCTTGATATGCATTGCATAGTGAGAACTCTTGGGACCGAGCTTTTCGCTGGTGATCTTCACGCCCTCAGCAAGTAATTGGCCAGCTCCATTTCGTGCTGCGATATCAAGAATTAATTGACGAATGCCTTCTGTATCACCCCAAGTCAGTGCCGGAGAAATTTCGGGAACTTCGACTCCATTTTCCAGACATTCAATCGCCATGGAAATCACATAACCCAGAGAAGTGGGATCCATTCCTAACGTGTTACATAAGATGTTTGACTCAAAGAGAAAATCTAAATCTGCGTTTCCAATATTGGCACCCATAGATGCCGTAATTTCCTGGTGCATCGCACTTGCCTTAGCCAGTCCAGGTTTTTCAGATAACGAATCTGGGGTAAAGAGTTTGAAGCAATCATTTGGGCAGCCTGGACAAGGAGCGTTGCCTTTAAACCGTGACATAAACTCTTCTGGAGTAAAGTTTTCAACTCCCGGGAAAGCGCTCTCTCTAAAATTCTTTGTGCACAGCGCTGCATCTAGCCCATGAGTATGCACCCATGCTGCAAACCCTGGTGGTTGATACTGCCAGTCTGAGAGTGGGTTACTTGGAATTCGACTTGTATAAAGGTCTGTTAACTCTTGCGCCTTTGCGGGATCTGCAACCTCCGGCCTATTTCCCTTTGCAATCACAATCGCCTTAAGGTTCTTAGAGCCCATCACGGCGCCCATTCCCATGCGCGATGCTTGGAAAGAGCGGTTTGTGACGATAGATGCGAATCGGACTAAGTTTTCACCGGCAGTTCCAATGACAGCCGTTGAGATTGTCTGACCATATTTACCTTCAAGAGCATCAACTGTTGCGTCAACGTTCTTTCCCCAGTATTCGCCTGCATCGGCAAAACTCACTTCACCTTGGTTAATTGCAATTAAAACAGGTCGAGCAGATTTACCTTTAATGACAATTACATCAAATCCAGATTCTTTAAATGATGCGCTAAATGGTCCTTCGACATGAGTTTCACCCATTCCATTTGTCAGTGGACTCTTTGCGCAAACCGCAAGTGAAGCAAGTCCTACGTACGGCTGGCCGGCCATGACGGAAGATGCAAATATCAAGGCATTCTCTGGACCTAGAGGATCGGCACCTGCTGGAGTTTCGCGAAGCAGTCTTTCTGCGGCAAGAAGTCCTCCGCCTCCAAAGGTGCGCCAATAGTGTTCATGTGGTTCAGTTACTTGGAAGCTTTGATCAGTGAGATTAACGGTAAGAATTTTTCCGTTATAACCTCGCTTAACTTTTGAGTAAGCGTTGCGAACCGAAATCTGGTTTTCACTCATAATGGCCACTTCTATAGGAATTCAGGAGAACCGCACCTGATATGCGGATTTACGAAAATATAGAGCCGAGTGAAAGTATTGGTCAATAGTTTTAAAAGGCAATTACAGAATTGAACAATTTAACCGATTGTAACGATGCCCTTGCTTACACGTACTGGAACTGACGAAAGCCCGCTTGTTGCCGGCCCCATATTGAGCGCTCCATCATTTTCAAATTTTGATCCGTGCGCATCGCAATACCAGCCATCTTCTTGCTTGATGACAGTTACACCTTGATGAGGACAGAGTAAGGAAAATGCTTTGAAGGTGGAAGGGCCAGTGCGCAACAAAGCCACGGGCCGGCCCTTCACCTGTCCAATCGCAGCAGAAGCTCCCACGTCAACAACCTTTGGAATATCTCTCATTCGAATCGAGAGACGTCCACCAGCTGCCTTCTTCACAACGCTGGCACCTTCAGCTGATAAGGGGGTCAGCGAAAGTGTTGCAATTCCACAAATGCCTGCGATAAGTGAGCGACGTGAGATTTCTGCCATTTTTTATCTTCCTGAAGTCTTTCCGTAGATTGTGACATCAGCTGTTGCAAATGCCGCGCCATCAGGAAGTGCTCCCTCTGGTAATCCGAGTAGCGAAACTATCGCCGCTGCGATTCCTGGAGCAAGTGATAGAGCGGCCCCTGGATAGACAGTGGTGCGAAGCTTTGCCTTACGGTCATTGGTGACCTTTGGCTTGATGTCACTTCCATTTGTGATTGAGAGCGCAACCATTGGATCCATCCCTGCTTGAGGAATCACTGCCGACACAGTTCCCTTTGCAAGATCGATCAAAGGATTACGAAGAACTACCTGCTTGTTATTGGCAGTGTTGTGGAAAACAATATTGCTACCTACGTGCGCAACTCCACCCTTGGTGGCAGTTACCGGCACATGGAAAACCATCTGTGAATTTGCAGCATCGAGAGAATCACCAATGACGCCAGCAGTTGCTCCACCCTGGACGTACATGACGACGCCAGCGCCTTCAAGAAGTGATGTAAGACCTGCAACAGTCTTGATGTGAGTCATGCTCTGGTTAGGTTTGGCATCCGCTGATGCTCCGTTCATACCCAGTGATGTAAAGACTGATACAGCTACGAGCGTTGCGATAGAACGTTTACGCATTTCTATTACTCCTTCTTCGTACTTGGTATTAACAGACTATGAACCAACAAGGTAGGTGCAGCCCAACCACCCCGCAACTTTTATTTAGCAGGCCCTCTAGTACTCTCGGTCACATGCCTGAATTGCCTGAGGTTGAGACAGTCCGCCGTGGACTAGAGGCCCTCGTGACTGGCTATCGCATCACCCAAGCGCTTGATTTACACCCACGTGCGCTAAAACCTGAATCCATCGCACCTCTTGCAACTCTCAATGGCGCCAAGATCACCGGCACAAATCGCCGTGGAAAATTTATGTGGCTCACTCTCAATCGCCCCTACGTATTAGTTGCACATCTTGGAATGAGTGGACAATTTCTTATCCATCAAAAAGATCGCCCCAAGGCAACGCATGTACGCGCCCAGTTTCAACTAAA
>CAYWWZ010000068.1:0-4792 GCA_964462495.1 uncultured Candidatus Planktophila sp.
CTGGCCGTCCTTCATCAGGTAAATCAACTGGCCGTCCACAATCGCGCGAGGATCGGCCTGCACGAGGTGGTCGCCCAGATCGAGCCGGCGCCACTCGACAAGTTTCTAAAGGCCGTGAAGTCAGTGATCCACGCGGCTTTCGGCCTGCGCCACAAGAACGCGATCAATCAAGAATTAGACCGCGCATCTTCGAGCCAGATATTCCAGAAGATGTGACAGGTGAAGAACTTGAGAAGAGTGTACGTGCAGAGTTATTAAGTCTCTCTGCCGAGAATGCCAAGGTAGTTGCCCGACATATGGTCTGTGTCAATCTCTACATGGATATTGATCCCGAACTCTCTCATAAACATGCAGTTGCTGCAGCGCATCATGCGGGTCGTTTGGCGGTAGTTCGCGAAACTGCTGGCTATGCGGCTTATCGCGCAGGACACTACGAAATCGCCCTCAAAGAACTTCGCGCCGCACATCGCATCTCTGGAGATGTATCTATGTGGCCAGTTATGGCCGATTGCGAGCGAGGGTTGGGCAACCCTCTCAAAGCGCTGAATTTGGCTGGCTCTGCAGAGGTTAAGCGACTAGGTAAGGCTGAAGAAATTGAAATGCGCATAGTTGCATCAGGTGCAAGGCGCGATCTTGGTGAGTTCGATGCTGCAGTTGTTACCTTGCAATGTAAAGAGCTGAAAAACGAGACAGATGAATGGGCGCTTCGCTTACGTTATGCCTACGCAGATGCGCTTGATGCAGCAGGACGTCATGAAGAAGCTCGTGAATGGTTTGCCAAATGTGCAGAACTTGATGTTGATGAAATCACTGATGCATCCGAGCGATCTCACAAATAATTGCATTGTCCACACATCTCTGTGAATTGATAGCGCGCTTGCAGCGCTATACGTGATGATCTCGCCTTCATTTATCGAAGGGATTGCTATGGCCGCTGCAAAGAAGAAGTTACAAAGTTCCGCGCTTAACGAGGGAGAAGTTGATTACTCACTGAACGACGTTCTGCTACGAGGGCGGGTTTCGGCAAGCGCCACGAGCAAAGAGCTTCCCAGCGGAGATAAAGTTGTTGAATTTAGATTAATCATCTCTCGGGCCGAGCGCGAAGGCGTAGATACTCTCGACATAGCCGCGTGGAGCGCCAAGAGTCGCAAATTAGCGCTCTCGCTCCACCCAGATGAGTGGGTTGAGATATCTGGATCCATCCATCGCAGGTTCTGGCAGAGCGCAACGGGGGTCGCAAGTCGTTGGCAGGTTGAGGCAGCGGAGATAGTCCGCCTTTAATTGTCATTGTCGATACTCTTACGCCATGGCTAAGACACCGGTGAACGAAGTCTTCTCAACTCTCAAGAGCTACGCTCGTAAACTCTCAGATGGTGAACGCACTCCAGCAGAGATTGCTGCAGCGCTCAATGATTGGGCCCACGAAAGTGGCCAGACTGTTAAGGCAAAAATTTCCGAAGAAGTCGAAGCAGCAGTCCTTCGCATGGGATTTGTAAAGCGTGAAGAATTCGATGCCCTCGTGCGCGAAGTGAACGCGCTAAAGAAGGCCAAAGGAAAGAGTCCAACGAAGAAGAAGGTGGCAGCGGCTAAGGAGCCAGTGAAAAAGGTGACGAAGCGTCCTGCGAAGAAGGCGGCGACGAAGGGTGTTAAGCGATGAGCGAAGAAGAGAATAACCTTGTAACAGAGGTGCGCGCTGAACTAGAAGAGATCGATGCTAGTGATTTAACTGAACATAGCGCACGTTTTGAAGCGCTTCATCAGAAGTTGCAAGAGTCACTTAAATCGATAGATAACCTCTAAATAGATCTGCGATGAAGACTCGACTTGATGCAGAACTTGTGCGGCGTGACTTGGCACGTTCGCGCGAGCATGCCGCCGACCTTATCGAGTCACGTTCTGTCTTAGTTGCGGGAATCCCTGCAACGAAGCCAGCGACGCAAGTTGATGCAGAAACTTCAATCACGCTGCAGGGAAAACGTGACGATTTTGTATCTCGTGGTGGCCATAAGTTGGCGGGCGCGCTGGATGCCTTTACCGGTGTCGTAGTTGAGGGCAAGAAATGTCTCGATGCTGGCGCATCTACTGGGGGATTCACAGATGTTTTGCTAAGACGTGGAGCAGCTCTCGTAGTCGCAGTCGATGTTGGCTACGGACAATTGGCATGGGAACTGCGTCAAGATGAGCGAGTAAAAATTTTGGATCGCACCAACATTCGCCACTTAACCGGTGATCAAGTTGGCGAAGATATTGAGCTGGTCGTTGCAGATCTCTCCTTTATATCACTCTCTCTTGTCTTGCCTGCTCTCGCTGCTGTTTCAAAACCGGAAGCTGATTTTGTACTGATGGTAAAACCACAGTTTGAGGTGGGACGTGAGAGATTGGGCGCTGGCGGAGTTGTCCGCGATCCCGCTCTGCGTCGCGCTGCAGTTCTAGACGTTGCAGAATCTGCATACGATGTTGGTCTTGGCACCATGGGAATCGCAGCAAGTCCGCTGCCTGGCCCTGCCGGAAATGTTGAATACTTTCTGTGGCTGCGTCGTGGCGCTCCTTCAATAGATGAGAACGCGCTCGATAAAGCGATTGAGATGGGGCCTGTGTAATGTCAGAACGTTGTATAGCCCTCGTTATTAGCCCATCGCGCCAGGAAGCTATTTCGGCAGCTGAAGAGTTAGTACCGCTCCTGAGCAAAGCCGGCTTTTCTCTCTACACAATTTCGGATGTGAGTATTCCAGGTATAGCCAAAGTCGCACATTCAGAGTTACCAGATTTAGAGGCTGCCGTGGTTCTTGGTGGGGACGGAACAATTTTGCGCGCAGCCGAGATCACCTTGACGCGCAATATTCCGCTATTAGGAATCAACATGGGACACGTTGGATTTATGGCAGAGGTAAATCGTCCAACGATTTCAGCAATCGCTGAGTGCATCGTTGCGAAAAACTACGTTACAGAAAATCGCATGATTCTTCGCTATTCGGTGCAGCGTGATGGCTCTGAAATTGGAACCGGTTGGGCGCTTAATGAAGTGACGGTAGAACGTGATGGGACCACAATGGTCGAACTCTTTGTTGAGATTGATTCCAGACCTCTTTCGCATTGGGGATGCGACGGACTGATCTGTTCAACTCCCACAGGCTCTACTGCCTATGCCTTTAGCGCCGGCGGTCCAGTGGTCTGGCCTGAGGTTGACGCGCTGGTGTTGCTTCCTATTTCCGCACATGCGCTCTTTTCCCGCCCCATGGTTGTCTCTCCTAAGTCGGAAATTCTTGTGACCATTGAATCAACGGAGGCGCTGCTCTCAGCAGACGCGCTTCGGAAATTGCCGCTCAGGAAGGGCGACAAAGTTCTCATCACTCGTGATTCTCAAACAATCAAGCTTTCGCATGTGTCCAAGACCCTTTTCACAGATAGATTGGTAGCAAAATTTAAACTTCCCGTTGAAGGTTGGCGTGGTGAGTGAGCGTTCCTATCTAGAAGAGATTTCAATTCGCAATCTTGGAGCAATCGAACAATCTCAACTGGAATTGGGTCGTGGTCTCAACGTGCTAACCGGTGAAACTGGCGCAGGAAAGACGATGATTCTCACCGCGCTTAACTTAGTTCTTGGCGGTAAGAGCGATAGCGCACTGGTGCGCCACGGCGCAGATCGTTTGGTTGCTACAGCTCAATTTTCTCTTCCAAAATCAGCACACGAGCTCTTTGCAGAAGAGGGTGCAGAAATCGAAGATGGATCAGTCATTATCTCGCGCACTGTAAGTGCAGATGGAAAGTCAAAGGCAATCTGCGGAGGCAATAGCGTTCCTGCTAGCACGCTTGTGGAACTCACCAGTTCACTCATCGAAATACATGGTCAATCTGCCAACTCGCAGATTGTTAAACCTGCTCGGCAACGCGAACTCTTAGATCGTTATGGCGGCAAAGAGATTGCGGAGAACCTTGATCGGTATCAAGAACTGTTTGCAAAGTACGGTGAATTGAAAGAACGTTTAAGTTCACTCAGAGCTAGCGCCAGCCAGCGAGAAGATGAGATTGCTGAGTTAGAGGAATTCGTCTCAGCTTGGTCGAAGTTAAAAGCCACTCGCGGCGAATATGGGTCTACCAATGATGAAATCAGTCGATTATCCAGCGTCGAAGATCTTCGAATCGCATCAAGTGGAGCGTTGGTAGCCCTCAATGACGAAGAAAAAGGCGCTCTCTCCTCTCTTCATTATGCGCGTAGGTTTTTGGAAGCTGCTAAAAATAAGGATTCCAAGTTGGAGGAAATCACTGATCGCATCGCTGAAGGTCTCTTTATTCTCGATGATGCCGCATCTGATTTAGCCTCCTACGAATCGGCGCTTGAAGCAGATCCGGCGCGACTGAACTTATTGCAAGAACGCAAAGCCGAATTACATGCATTTCTCAAGAGATGGGCAGGCGCTGGTGAACCAGATGAAGAGCTCGTACTACTTGCTGCCAAGGCCAAGAGCGCGAAAGAGACAATCGCCGATCTCCGAGGTGGAGACGAGAGGACTAGTGAATTAGAAAAGCAGTTGCAAGAAGCAAAAAAAGAACTCCTCTCGGCTGCAATATCGTTGAGTTCTGCACGCGAGAAGTCTGCAGCGAATCTTTCACGTGAAGTCACTCGTGAGATTCAAGCGTTAGCGATGCCTCATACCAAGTTCTTCGTCGATGTGACTAGCCCAGATTATGCGGGTCCGCTCAAAGAGAGCACCTTCACAACCGTTGGATGTGATGAAGTTGTGATGCAGATTCAAGGACAAGTTGATGGTCCAAAGATTGCGCTTGGTAAAGG
>CAYWWZ010000069.1:0-4774 GCA_964462495.1 uncultured Candidatus Planktophila sp.
ATCGGCGGAATCTTTGGCGCTGCCATCTATCCAGATGCCATGGATTCCAACACCAATATCCTCTACCTCGGCCAAGGTGGGCTTTCCCTACCAGATGAGTCTTACTACCGTGAAGAGCAGTTTGCAGAAATCCGCAGCGCCTTCCTAGTTCATATCGAGAAGATGTGCGCTTTGGTGGGAATTGCAGATGGAGCAAAAGTTGCCACGTTGATTCTGGAACTTGAAACCGAGATTGCATCGCACCACTGGGATCAGGTCAAAGATCGCGATGCCACCCTGACCTACAACAAGTTCAGTCGTACAGAGCTAGAAACCCTTGCGCCACACTTCTTATTTGATACCTGGGCGCAGAACGCCAAGGTGCCAGCTAAGGCCTTTGAGTCATTGGTGGTCTGCGAGCCATCCTTCTTTGAAAACGTTTCAGCCATGCTTGGTAACTTTGCCGAACAACGCGAAGCCTGGGTTGCCTGGCTCAAACTCAATCTGGTGTCGGCCAGCGCTGCCTACCTCACCGATGACATCGTCTTGCAGAACTTTGATTTCTACGCCAAGACTCTCTCCGGAACTCCACAGATTCGCGATCGCTGGAAGCGCGGGGTATCAGTCACCCAAGGTGCGCTTGGTGAAGCAATCGGCAAGGTCTATGTCGAAAAGTATTTCCCCGCCCAAGCTAAAACTGAGATGAAGAAGTTGGTCGAAAACCTCCTGGAGGCCTACCGCATCAGCATCCTTGATCTCCCGTGGATGTCTGAAGCAACGAAGGCTAAGGCGCTCGAGAAGTTAAAGAAGTTCACCCCAAAAATTGGTTACCCCGATAAGTGGCGTGACTATTCCACTCTCGAAATTTCCGCCTCAGATTTGATTGGCAATCTCTGGCGAATCGCCGAGTTTGATCACGCCTATGCAATCGCCAAGATTGGTGCGCCGGTCGACCGCGATGAATGGCATATGACTCCACAGACAGTCAATGCGTACTACAACCCGCTCGCCAATGAGATCGTCTTTCCTGCAGCAATTCTGCAACCACCCTTCTTTGATCTAGAGGCTGATATCGCAGCTAATTACGGTGGTATTGGCGCTGTGATCGGCCACGAAATCGGCCATGGCTTTGATGATCAGGGCTCCAAATACGATGGCGATGGAAATATGGTCGATTGGTGGAGCGATGAAGATCGTTCTAAATTTGAAGAACTCACCAGCGTTCTGGTCAAACAATTCGATGCACTCTCGCCCGAGAGCACACCAGATATTCACGTCAATGGCGCCTTCACATTGGGTGAAAACATCGGTGACCTTGGGGGGCTAGGAATCGCATATAAGGCCTATAAATTGGCTCTCAATGGGGCGCAGAGCCCAGTTATTGATGGACTCACCGGCGATCAGCGCTTCTTCCTTTCATACGCGCATTCGTGGCGCAATAAGAACCGCCCAGAAGAAGTCCGTCGTCGTATTGCTATCGATCCACACTCACCCGATGAGTTCCGCTGCAATCAAATCGTGCGCAATGTCCAAGAGTTCTACGACGCCTTTGGGGTGACTGAAAAAGATGAACTCTGGTTAGCGCCACAAGAGCGAGTTCGGATTTGGTAGCCAGTAACCCTTAAGAAACTGGGAAGTGGCAGGCTACTTGAGAAGCGCCAATTGTAAGAAGTTGTGGCTCTTCAGTACGGCACTTATCTTGCGCCTTCCAGCAGCGAGTATTGAAGACGCACCCCTGCGGTGGGTTAATTGGGCTCGGTAGATCCCCCTGCAAAATAATGCGTTCGCGAGTCTTCTCAGAACGTGGATCTGGCAGAGGTACAGCAGATAAAAGCGCAGATGTATATGGGTGACGTGGAGTTGAATAAAGTTCTGCTGTTGGCGCAAGCTCCATAATTTTTCCAAGATACATAACAGCAACTCGGTCTGAAATATGTTGCACAACCGATAAGTCGTGCGCGATAAAGACCATGCTGATCTTCTCTTCAGCTTTGAGATCATCAAGCAGGTTAATTACCTGAGCTTGAATCGATACATCGAGCGCTGATACTGGTTCGTCAGCAACGATAAAACGTGGCTTCAGCGCTATCGCTCGGGCGATTCCGATGCGCTGACGTTGCCCTCCAGAGAATTCGTGGGGGTAGCGGTTGTAGTGCTCAGGATTAAGTCCCACGCGCTCCATCAACGCCTGTACAGCCGGCTTCATGCCACCTGGTGGCTCAATCCCCTGAATCTCAAATGGGGCAGAGATAATTTTTCCGATGGTTTGGCGCGGGTTAAGCGCTGAGTATGGATCTTGGAAAATGATCTGCATCTGAGCGCGTAGTGATCGCATCGCAGATGGCTTTAAATGGGTGATGTCTTGACCTTCAAAGATGATCTTTCCGGCAGTTGGTTCAGTTAGCTTTAACAAGGTACGCCCTGCAGTGGTCTTACCGCACCCTGATTCACCGACAAGACCGAGAGTCTCACCGGGCGCTAATGAAAATGAAATACCGCTAACTGCCTGAACTGCGGTTGCTGGGCCGCGGCGATTCTTCTTTTTAACTGGAAAGTGCTTGACCAGTTTTTCAACCTGCAGGATTGGCTCAGTCATTACTTCAACTCCTGAAGATCTTTGGCAAAGGTAGAGTTACGAACTTCGATTGGAATATGGCAGCGCGAGCTATGGCCGGCGCTATCGGTGTGAAGAGAGATCGGAGTTACAGCGCAATCGACCGGTGCTAGGTGACGATATTCGCAACGCGCAGAGAATGCACACCCTTGGGGAAGGTGAATAAGCGATGGCGGTTGACCTGGAATCGCCTTCAGCCGCTCGTTCTTGGCAGAGATGCGCGGAACTGATTTGAGTAGCCCTAGGGTGTACGGCGCCTTAGGTGTGTAGAAGAGATCATCTACTGGAGCTTCTTCAACAATCTGACCGGCATACATAACAGAGACGCGATCTGCGACCTGTGCAACAACACCAAGATCATGGGTAATCAATAAGACTCCCATATCAAATTCTTTCTTCAACTTATCAAGAAGAGACAAAATCTGAGCTTGCACAGTCACATCAAGTGCTGTTGTTGGTTCATCAGCAATCAAAAGACGTGGGGAATTCATCAGCGCCATTGCAATCATGACGCGCTGACGCATACCGCCTGAAAATTGATGTGGGAATTCTTCTGCACGTTGTGCTGGTTCGGAAATGCCCACCAAATCCAACATCTCGATAGCGCGCGCTTTAGCAGCTTTCTTATCGCCCGGGTGGTGAACCTCGTAGGCTTCAGCGAGCTGATTGCCGATCTTGTAATAAGGATGGAGTGAAGACATTGGATCTTGAAAAATCATGGCAACTGCGCGACCGCGAATATCGCGAACTTCATCTGCGTTGAGAGCCACTACATCTTTGATGGTTCCACCATCGTTTATCTTGATGGAGCCATCGATAATGACCGAGCCCTTCTTATGAAGGCCCATCACAGAGAGGCTGGTGACGGTCTTTCCAGAGCCTGATTCGCCGACAATCGCCACGGTTTCACCAGAATTAACCTTGAGGGAAACGCCGTCAACGGCCTTTACTACGCCATCTTCTGTGGGGAATGAGACGTGGAGATCTTCAATTGATAGTAACTCTGTCATTTGATGCGCACCCGTGGATCGAGGACGGCATACAACATATCGACAATCAAGTTCATCGTGATGACAACGACGGCGGCGAGAATGGTCGTTGCAAGTACAACAGATAGGTCGAACTCATAGACCGAACGAAGAGTAAGTCGACCAAGTCCAGGCAAATTAAAAATAGTTTCAGTGATAATTGCGCCGCCGATGAGACCTGCAAAGTCAAGGCTGGCCATTGTTACAAGTGGAGCAAGAACTGCGCGAAGCGTGTGCTTAAAGAAGACCTTGCGCTCCCCTACGCCTTTGGCACGTGCGGTGCGAATGTAATCTTCACCGAGCGTTTCCAGCAGGGCGGCTCGCGTAAAGCGGGTGTAGAGAGCTGCATAGGCAATAGCGAGAGTAATCCACGGCAAAATAAAGTATTGGAAATATTTATACGGATTATCAATCAGTGATGTGTAGCCGGTTAGCGACAGTGGGATGATCTTCCATTTGATGGTGACCCAAATCAGAAGCGCCAAACCTGTTACGAAGGTGGGTAGCGAGGTACCTAATAAAACGAAGACAGAGCTTCCGGTATCTGGCCAGCGATTTTTAAACTTGGCGGCAACGATTCCGAGCCCGATACCGACAGTGAGCCAGAGGATAAGTGCGCCAACAGCGAGATTGATTGTGATGGGAAGCGCTTCGGTAATCATGTCGGTGACGCACGCATTTTCATTAAATGAGTAGCCGAAGGATGGCGCAGGGCAGGTAAATGCAGCGCTACCAGAACCGTATGTGCGACCTAAGAAAATTCCTGAGATAAAAAGGAAATACTGCTCGTAGAGAGGTTTATCGAGTCCAAGGCGGATGCGGTTGGCTTCAATAATTTGCTCGTTGCAACGCTGGCCGCAGGTAAGGGCTGCTGGATCAAAGGGCAAGATTGCGAAAATCATAAAGACGACGGCGGAGACGACCAGAATCGTCGCAACAGCGAAGACCATACGTCGACCTATGTATGCCAGCATCTTTAACCCCTTCGCTTAATTAGTGCAGAAAGTATCAGTTACATGAAGAAAGTACTTCCAGCGGGTGGCGCGTGCCGCCCGCTGGAAGTACTTATTACCTCTTAATCAGACCAAGGATTAGTTATTAATCCAGATCTTTCCGTAGGCAGGGTTTCCTTGTGGAACCCAGAAGAAGACGT
>CAYWWZ010000070.1:0-4702 GCA_964462495.1 uncultured Candidatus Planktophila sp.
ATTCTATTGAGCACGGATATGACCGCGCAGACTGCGTATCTTGCCACAAAAGGGGGCTTGAGCGTAAATCGCCTTCTTACCCCGCCTAAGACCCGCTCATTCCGAGCACTGCGGTGAGGTTGGCATGCAAGGCAGCTCCGGCTGCCACCGTAGTGCGTAGCGGCTCTTGGCCATACTGCGCGAAAACTGCACCGGCTTCAGTGGCAACTAATCCCCCGGCTGCCCAATCCCACTCTTTTAGCCCTGCTTCGTAGTAACCATCGAGCGCGCCCATCGCAACGTGACAGAGATCCACGGCTGCAGCTCCATTACGCCTGACATCACGTGCAACGGGAACTAACTTTGCCAGATCTGCTAATTGAGTAACGCGGTGTGCCACATCGTATTGAAATCCTGTTGCAATCAGTGCGCGATCAATTTCCACTGGGTTGTTGCAGTGAATTTGGTGGCCGTTATAGAAAGCGCCACCGCCGCGAGTAGCCCACCATGTTGAATTAATTGTTGGAGCCGTGACGACGCCCACAATTGAGCCATCTTTATCTTTAGCGGCGATGGAAACATTCCAACCGGGTAGACCATAAAAATAATTTACTGTTCCATCGAGCGGATCAATCACCCATGTGATTCCCGATGTACTTGTGATTGCAGAACCTTCTTCGCCGATGATTCCATCATCAGGTCGAGCAGCAAGCAGGGACTCAACAATAAATTTCTCTGCTTTCTTATCCATCTGCGTGGCGATATCGATGGCAGTAGATTTTGATTCAATCTCAAATGCCGGAGGGCGTTCCATGAGGAGGGCGCCGGCAGCAAGGCCCACTTTCTGCGCTAATTCCAGCAGCTCGGCGTACATAGAGGAAGTCTAGAGGCTCTTCCTCTCGAAAATTTACCGCCTCATCAGTTATTCTCACCCCTATGAGCGAACTCCGTCTAACTGGAAAGACCGAAGATGGTAACCATCTTGCGCTCGTTGATAATGAAGGAAATCAATATTCAGTGCGCATCAGCGACACTTTGCGCGCAACCGTTAATCAACCGCGATTGACTTCCGTTCCAGCAGTTGAAGCAGTAGAGACAATGTCCGTCAAAGAGATTCAGCGACGACTTCGCGCGGGAGAAAGTTTTGAACAAGTTGCCCGTGAAGGACAGATCACCGTCGAGAAGGTACAGCGCTTTTCTGGGCCAATCATGCAAGAACGTGAATACATCTTAGATCGCGCTCGTGAACTCGTGATTCGTAAAGATGCCTACCGCAGCGATTTAACTTTGGTTGATGTTGTACTCGCCAAACTCACTCCACGTGGCGTCGAAGCAGAACAGGTTTCGTGGAATACCTGGCGCCTTCCAGATGGCATTTGGCATATCGAACTCCACTTCCCAAATCGTGATGGTTCAGGGATGGCAACATGGAACTTTGATATGGCGCGGCGAGCTTTAGAAGCAACTGATGACAACGGCGCCTGGTTGCTTGATGAAGAAGCGCCAGCTCGTCCACTCGCAACTGCGCTCATTCACTCAGAACCTACGCATCCTTCTCGGATTGAAGAACCAGTACGTCCTGCCCCTCGCATTGCAGATATCTTTGAAGCGCCCGAAGAAAAACTAGAAACTCCTCGCTTAGCGGTAATTCGTGAAACCCCATCAGTTGCCGATGCACAGGATGGAATTACTGCGCGCGCCAAAGTTCCTTCTTGGGATGAAATTATGTTTGGAAGGAAATCCGAAACACCTACAGAGGACGAGAACTAACAGCCTTACCGTTCAGCAAGCAGGAGCGGCACTGAACTTTCAATCTCGCTATCTCCCCCATGATGGCCAACCATCTCACCTTCTTTATCTGCTCGTTCGGGATCAAGTAAAACCAAATTATTTTTTGCAATAGCAATGACATCTCCAATGCGATCTGCGGCATCTGCGCTGACCGCATCTCCAAATAGCCCAGCCGCAATTGCACTCTGGCGTGTGTGGAGAACTACTTTTGTGCCAAGTTCGCTCTCCCATCGCGAAATTACCTCCTTCGCCGCGCTCTCTGATTCAGTTGTCAGATAGAGGTGGCGCATCCGAGGCTCGCCAGCAATCGTTGCAATATCCTCCAAAAGGGAGTTATCGCGACCCATTACAACTTTCTCTTGCACATTAATCATTCCGTGATCTGCAGTAATCCAGATGCGCGTGCCCTTTGGTACCTTTGCGAGTAACTGAGCTACTAATTGATCTACCCCACGTAGCGCGGCCATCCATTTTTCAGAGCCCACGCCATCTGAGTGACCAGCAGAATCCACATCGTTGACGTAAAGATAGACAAATGACGGACTTTGGCTCACAGCACGTACAGTCTCGTCGACTAAATCAGCAACAACATTGGCGCCCTTGTACTGCGCACCGCGAAACACGGCTCGGGTAAATCCAGAACCTTCATAACGCTTTGCTGCCACATGTGTCGTGGCAATCCCTCTAGCCGCAGCTTGCTCAAAGAGAGTTGGCAGAGGCTGCCAGATCTGAGGATCAACGCGTTCATCCCATTTCAAAGTGTTAAGTATTCGTCCGCCACTTCGCGGAACACGCACTGTGTAACCGAGCATGCCGTGGGTTCCTGGCATTGCACCTGTTGTCAGTGTTGCCAGACTTGTTGCAGTGGTAGTTGGGAAAGAAGTAGTAACCACTCCTTTATTAATTGCAGCAGAAAGCACCGGGATGAGATCTTTATAGGTAGTGATGACATCTGCACCTAGACCGTCAACCAGAAAAAGCACTTCCCGACCGCTAGGACTTACGCCACAACCGACAGAATCGTGCACATCTGTTAAACCGATTCCTGCTAATACAGAAGGCAAAACCTGCGACAAGTGCACAGCGCTATCCTCTCACGAGTATTGTTCACGCTATGAAATCGTTGGCTTTTACTCCATCTCCTGAAGTAGCTAAGGCGCTCGCTGCTGGTCAACCGATTGTTGCCCTGGAATCAACCATCATCAGCCATGGTCTTCCCCGTCCATCAAATCTTCAGGTAGCGCGTGAAGTCGAAGACATTGTCCGCTCTCACGGCGCAACACCAGCAACGATTGCAATTCTTGATGGAAAAGTTCTTATTGGTTTAACTGACGATCAACTCGTGGAAATTGCAAACCGTGATGACATCGCAAAGGCATCGAGTCGCGATTTGGCAATTATCGCCGCCACTGGAAAGAGCGCCGCAACCACAGTTGCTGCAACTGCTCACCTGGCGGTCCTGGCTGGAATTCATACCTTTGCTACTGGTGGATTGGGCGGTGTCCATCGCGGTGCCAATGAATCTTTTGATGAATCTGCCGATCTCACGGCTCTTGCCGACCTCGACATCACTGTGGTGTGTGCCGGTGTGAAATCGATCCTTGATGTGGCTGCAACTTTAGAACGTTTAGAGACTTTGGCTATTGGAGTTGTTGGATATAAGACGACTGCTTTTCCTGGTTTCTATCTCACCGATTCAGGATTTTCCATTGAACATCAAGTTAATTCAGCAGAGGAAATCGCCGCAATTATCCAGGCACGCCACGGTCTTAAAACAGATGCACATGCACTCATCGTCGCAAACCCTGTCGCCAAAGAGATGGATCGCGCCCGCCACGATGCAATCTTGCAGAGCGGGCTCGAGGGCGCCGCACAGAATGGAATCACGGGTAAGGCTGTAACTCCGTTCCTGCTCGAGCATTTTCATACTGCATCTCAAGGTGAATCTCTGCAAGTGAATATTGAAATCATCAAATCAAACTCAGCTCTAGCCGCTGATATCGCAGTAGCAGTCCATAACTCATGACCGCCAAGGTTTTATGCATTGGTGATGTCATGCTCGATGTTGTGACCAAAATTGCGGTGATGCCATCTGACATTAACTACGGCAGCGATACCCCTGCCCAAATTTCAACACATGGCGGTGGCGCAGCTGGAAATGTCGCCGCTTGGTTAACCCGCACGGATGCGCGGGCCACAATCGTGGGCCATGTTGGAAATGATTCAGCTGGTGCAGCGCTCGTCAATGAATTTGATGCACTTGGCGTTCGCCATCACAACTTGGTTGTCGATAATGGTCACTCGGGCGTTGTCGTTGTTCTCGTGGATCCAACTGGTGAACGCACAATGTTTCCTGATAACGGCGCTAATTCAGGACTCAAGTTAAACGACCTTCCTGAACTCGATGGATTCAATGCTGTCTACATTTCAGGTTACTCTCCCCTTGATCCACTTTCGCGAGATGGCATTAAGGCGATGATTTCCAAGATTAAAGCTGCTGGCTTAACTATTTATTACGACCCCGCGTCAGTTGGCGGAATGAAAGAGGTAGACATTGCTGAAGTGAAGAGTTGGTTGCCTCTCATGGATGTTTTACTTCTCAATGAAGAGGAAGCTGAATACTTAACAGGGCTCACTGATAACGAAGCTGCCCTCGATCAACTCTTACAAGCATCTTCCACCGTCGTTATCAAACGCGGAGCACACGGTGCTATCGGAAAAAGTCGTGGCGGTGAGTCAGTTTCTGTACCGGCCATAGCGACAGAGGTAATCGATACCACTGGAGCTGGCGATTCATTTGCTGCCGGATTTATTTCATATTTTGCGACCAAGAAGGATTTAACCCATGCCCTGATGGCAGGGGCAGAAGTTGCTGCGCATTGTGTTGCAATCGTTGGGGCAAGACCGCGTGTAGGTACCAAGATTTAACGCA
>CAYWWZ010000071.1:0-4526 GCA_964462495.1 uncultured Candidatus Planktophila sp.
AGTATTCAAAGACATGTTCGCCCAAAGTCTGGCGAACCAGTTCACTCTTTTCCATCACTGTGATTGCCTCTTCGAGATTGGAGGGAAGGAACTGAGCGTTGGTCGAAGGTTCAAGAGTGTATTTCTCTTCGATGCCCTTCAGGCCCGCAGCCAACATCACTGCGAAGGATAGGTATGGATTGCATGCAGAATCAGGTGAACGGAATTCGATGCGCGTTGAATTCTCTTTCTGCGGTTTATACATCGGAATACGTACTAAGGCGCCGCGATCATTGTGACCCCAGTTAATAATTGATGGGGCCTCTCCTCCACCTTGCAGGCGTTTATAGGAATTGACCCATTGATTAGTGACAGCAGTGATTTCTGCAGCATGTTTCAAAATTCCGGCAATAAATTGGCGGCCAACTTCAGAGAGATTGAGCTCTGCCTTATCGTCATAGAACGCATTCTTCTCGCCAGCAAAGAGTGAGACGTGGGTATGCATTCCCGAGCCTGGATATTCAGTGAATGGCTTTGGCATAAATGAGGCGAAGAATCCTTGATTCAAAGCCACCTCTTTAATCACATGTCTAAAGGTCATGATGTTGTCAGCGGTACTCAGGGCATCTGCATAACGCAGATCAATTTCCTGCTGGCCAGGAGCACCTTCGTGGTGGCTAAACTCGACAGAGACTCCCATCGCTTCCAAGAGCGTGATTGCCTGGCGACGGAAATCATGTCCGACAACTGCTGGCGTGTGATCAAAGTAGCCACCTTGATCAACAGGAACAGGGGCTACGCCTTTTTCAGGTTGTGATTTAAAGAGGAAGAATTCAATTTCTGGGTGTGTGTAACAGGTGTAACCCATCTTCGCTGCCTTATCGAGAGTGCGACGAAGAACGTTGCGTGGATCCGCCGGTGATGGCTGGCCATTTGGCAGAGTGATGTCGCAGAACATACGAGCTGCGCCTTGTGCCTCAGCACGCCATGGCAAGATGGTGAAAGTTGCAGGATCTGGCTTTGCCAACATATCTGATTCCAGTTCGCGGGCAAAACCTTCAATAGCAGATCCATCAAAACCAATACCTTCAGCAAATGCGTTATCTAATTCAGCGGGTGCAATTGCAACTGATTTCAAAGTTCCAAGGATGTCGGTAAACCAAAGTCTGATAAACCGAATATCTCGTTCTTCGATTGTGCGGAGTACAAACTCTTCTTGCTTGCTGATCTGCTCGTTCTGTGGGGACATGTGCCCATCGTGCCAAAGTGAAGTTACGGCAGTGTTACAAAACTAGAGTTCACGCCATTTGCTGGTCATCGGCAGACGGCGATCCTTGCCGAAGGCGCGCTTAGAAACCTTGGTTCCTGGCGGATATTGGCGCCGCTTGTATTCAGCGCGATCGACCATGCCAATCACGCGCATGACTAAATCCTTATCGAACCCTGCAGCAATCAGCGCCTCTTGCCCAAGGTCATCATCAACATATGCCTTCAATACTCGATCAAGAATTTCATATTCGGGAAGCGAATCAGAATCTTTCTGACCAGGGCGAAGCTCTGCGGAAGGTTCTTTGGTAATGGAATTCTCTGGAATAGGTGGCGTCTCACCAGCTTCTCGAGCTACCTGGTTGCGCCAGCGAGATAGCGCCCATACATCAGTCTTGTATATATCTTTGATGGGGGCATATCCACCGACTGCATCGCCATAGAGAGTTGAGTAACCACATGCCAGCTCTGATTTGTTGCCAGTTGCCAGAACTAAGTGCCCCTCTTGATTAGAGAGCCCCATCAAGGTTGTACCGCGAACGCGGGCCTGCAGATTTTCCTCAGCCAACCCGGTCAACGCTAACTCATGAATGTATGAATCAACCATCTTCTGAATTTCAACAACGCGAAAACCTAACCCAGTATTTGCAGCGAGTGCTCGTGCATCGGCAAGAGAATGTTCAGAGGAGTACTTACTTGGCATGCCAACGCCATGCACTCGATCAGGACCGAGCGCATCAACGGCGAGCGCCGCCACGAGGGCTGAATCAATTCCACCAGAGAGTCCAACAAGAACGGATGAGAAACCATTTTTTGCAACATAGTCACGTAGCCCCACAACGATGGCGTTCCACATCTCTTCTTCATCACCTAAACGATGTGCAATGCCCGGGACCAAGGTTCGATCTAAAAGAACTTCATCGTCAGAAATCACAACATCGGGGGTTGAGGTGCGAGTTGCGACATCAAGATCGACAACCATGATGCCATCTTCAAATTGTGGAGCGCGGGCAATCACCTGACCGCCGGCATTCACCACAATGCTGTCACCATCAAAAACCAGATCGTCTTGGCCGCCAGTCATATTTACATAGACCAAGGGCGCACCTGCTGCAGCGGCGCGTTGTGAAACGAGCGAAAGACGCACGTCATCTTTATTACGTTCATAGGGCGAACCATTGGGAACGATGACCAAACCAGGTTTGCGGGCAGCCAAATCAGCAGTGATTCCGCCGTCAATCCAGAGGTCTTCGCAGATTGCGATACCGACATCCACGCCATGGATACGCACTACGAGCGTGGAATCTCCAGCTACGAAATTTCTAAATTCATCGAAGACTCCGTAATTCGGCAAATGGCATTTCACATAGCGCGCCTTTACTTCTTTGCCGGCAATCACCGCCACAGTGTTCTGCGGTTTTCCCACTCCACTCTCATCGATGACCCGATCGAGATACCCAACAATCGAGACGATGCTGGGATCGAGTTCTGCAGCTAGCGCCTGCAGAGCGCGTTGACTGGCTACTTGGAAAGATGGTCGCAGCGCCAAATCTTCAACGGGATAACCAGTCAGAATCATTTCGGGAAAGACAACTATCTGCGCGCCCTGTGCAGCCGCAGTGGCGGCGCTCTCTTTGATGAGCGCAGCATTACCAGCGAGGTCACCCACTGTGGGATTGACCTGCGCTAGCGCTACCCGCAACTTCATAGTTCAAGAGTATCGGGAGTAGCATTGGTGTCGACCCGGGGACCGCATGGCTTCGAGGCAGGAGAAATATGAGTACTTCCACCACCCTTTATGGCGGTGCCGCGCACCGTCGCGTCACCATCCTCGATCTGCGCGCTGCAAAAGAACGTGGCGAAAAATGGGCGATGCTCACCAGCTATGAACAGATGACCGCTTCGATATTTGATGAAGCAGGTATTCCCGTGCTCTTGGTCGGAGATAGCGCTGGAAATAATTTTTTGGGCGAAGAGAACACCATTCCAGTAACGGTAGATGAGTTGATTCCATTAACTCGCGCTGTTGTCCGCGGTTCCAAACGCGCGCTCGTAGTCGCAGACCTGCCCTTCGGTTCTTATGAATCCTCGCCGGAACAGGCGCTGGCCACATCAACTCGCTTCTTGAAAGAGGCAGGGGCGATGGCGGTAAAGCTTGAAGGCGCACATCTTGCAACCGTTGAAAAGTTAACAGCTGCCGGGATCCCGGTCATGGGCCATCTTGGCCTTACCCCGCAATCACTTCATCAACTAGGTGGCTATCGCGTGCAGGGTCGCACAGATGGGGATGCGATTCTGGAGGCTGCGCTCGCCTTGGAAAAGGCTGGCGCTTTTGCAATTGTTCTCGAGTTGGTTCCTGCTGAATTAGCCACTCGAATTAGCGCGGCGCTGACAATTCCAACAATCGGCATCGGAGCAGGTTCACATTGCGATGCACAAGTATTGGTGTGGACGGATATGGCGGGGTTGACTGCCAATCCACCGAAATTAGCGAAGGCTTATCGCAATCTGCGTCAAGAACTCCTTGGTGCAGCTCTTGAATTTGCAGCAGATGTGCGAAGTGGCGCCTTTCCAACTGACAAGGAGACCTTTCACTAGTCTTCTCAGGTGGCAAAGTTTGCAATCGACCTAACTCCGCTGAAAAAATACCCCGACTTTCGCAATCTCTGGACCGCAGGGCTCATCTCGTACTTCGGTTCGATGATTACCTACGTCGCACTCCCCTTCCAACTTAAAGAGTTGACCGGATCTTTTATCGCCGTGGGTCTGCTGGGCGTAGTTGAGATTGTTCCGCTGATTGTCTTTGGGCTCTACGGCGGGGTGCTGGCAGATTCGGTCGACCGTAAGAAGATGATCTGGGCGACCGAAGCGGGCGCACTAATCCTGGTTGCCATCCTTCTCCTTAACTCACTTCTTGCCACCCCATCGATTGCCGTCATCTACATCGTCGCCGGACTCTTCGCAGTTGTTAACGGCCTGCAGCGGCCCAGTATGGATGCGATCTTGCCGCGGCTTGTCAGCCATGACGATCTACCGGCAGCGAGTGCGCTCTTAAGTTTGCGATGGCAACTCGGAGTGATTGTTGGCCCCACGATTGGTGGGCTGATCTTTGCAACTTTTTCAGTCACCGTTGGTTTCGGATTAGATATCGCAACATATCTGCTGTCGTTATTTTTTCTCTGGCGAGTTCGCTCTATCCCCCCACTCAAAGAGGCCGAAAAGCCATCTCTGGCAGCATTATTTGATGGCATCAAATATGCGATGAAGCGCCAGGATTTACG
>CAYWWZ010000072.1:0-4518 GCA_964462495.1 uncultured Candidatus Planktophila sp.
ACTTAGGCGAAGTTATCGCCGCAACTAAGTTCCTTATTGAAAATCCAAAGGCAACTTTAAATCAGTTGATGAAACATATGCCTGCGCCAGATTTCCCAACGGGCGGTGAAATCGTTGGACTCGAAGGCGTGCGCGAGGCCTATGCCACAGGTAAGGGCTCATTTAAAGTTCGTGCCAGTGTAGAAATTAGCAAGGTGACTTCTCGCAAGATGGGAATCGTCATCAAGGAGCTTCCTTTCAATATCGGACCAGAGAAGGTTGTAGAACGTATAGCCGATCTCGTGAAGTCCAAGAAGATTCAAGGCATCTCGGACATCGTGGATTTAACTGATGGCCAGACTGGCACCAACGTAGTCATTGAGCTTAAGAACGGCTTTGAGCCAGAAGATGTACTGGAGAAGCTCTTCAAACTCACTCCTATGGAAGATGCTTTTGCAATCAACGCGGTGGCACTGGTGAAAGGCAAGCCGCAGACTTTGGGCTTGAAAGAGTTGCTCCAAGTATTTATTGATCACCGTATTGAGGTAGTGCGCCGTCGTTCTGAGTTCCGTAAGGCCAAGGCTGAAGATCGACTCTCGCTTGTGGATGGATTACTCAAAGCGATTATTGATATCGATAAAGTCATCAAGATTATTCGTGGTAGCGATGATGCTGCATCTGCAAAAGAGAAATTGATAAAAGATTTCAAGCTCAATGATGAACAGGCTACTTATATTCTCGATATGCCGCTTCGTCGTCTCACCAAGATGAGCAAGTTAGAGCTGGAGACAGAATCAAAAGAGCTTAAAGCCACAATTGCTGCGCTGACTAAACTGCTCAAAGATGATGCAGCTATTCGCGTCCAGGTTTCTGATGAACTCACCGCAGTTGCAAAGTCTTATGCAGTTCCTCGCCGCACCCGAATTGGCGCTGCATAGTAAATAGCGAGATGACTTTCGGTCGCTCAATCTCGTAATTTCTTATCCCACTGGCTCTGTGGGAGACTTATACAAATGATCTCAACTTCTGCCCTGGAACTACGCGCTGGTGCGCGACTTTTAGTCTCCGGAGTCAACGTTCGCATCAATCATGGAGATCGCATTGGTTTTGTAGGTCGCAACGGTGCAGGAAAATCCACGCTCGCTAAAGTGCTAGCCGGTGAAACTCTGCCTGCTGGTGGTGCAGTACAGCGCACTGGAAAAATTGGTTATCTGCCACAGGATCCCCGCACAGGTGAAGATCAAGGAACTGCCCTTGATCGAATACTTTCAGCGCGCGATCTCGATCAAATTGCAGCGCGAATGGCGCAGGTAGAACAAGAGATGGCTACGACCGAAGGCGCTGAACTTGAAAGAGCGCTCGAGCGGTACACCCGTGTGGATGCAGAGTTCAACGCAGCAGGTGGTTATGCTGCAACTGCAGAAGCTGAAGCAATCGCAACTTCGCTTGGCGTTTCAGAGGCGGTCTTTCACAATCAGCTCGATACTTTGTCAGGCGGTCAACGCCGTCGCATCGAATTAGCGCGCATCCTTTTCTCGGGCGCCGAAACGCTTCTGCTCGATGAGCCAACAAACCACCTTGATGCCGATTCGATTATCTGGCTGCGCAACTTTCTCATTAACTATTCAGGTGGGCTTGTCATCATCTCTCACGATGTAAACCTCATCGAAACTGTGGTCAATAAAGTCTTCTATATCGATGGAAACCGTAACGTCATCGATGTCTACAACATGGGATGGAAGCAGTACTTGCTGCAACGTGAGCAAGATGAACATCGCCGCAAGAAGGAGCGAGCCAACGCTGAGAAGAAGGCGGAGATTCTGCAGAAGCAGGGCGAGAAAATGCGCGCTAAAGCTTCTAAGGCAACGGCTGCCCAAGGCATGTTGCGTCGCGCTGAAAAACTTCGTTCCTCACTTGAAGATGTGCGCGTTAAAGATAAGGTGGCAAAGTTACGTTTTCCAACCCCAGCGCCCTGTGGCAAGACTCCCCTATCGGGCGAAGAGCTCTCGAAAAACTATGGCTCGCTGGAAATCTTTACCGATGTATCCTGCATTATTGATAAAGGTTCACGCGTTGTTATCTTGGGTCTTAACGGTGCCGGAAAAACTACCTTGCTAAAAATCTTAGCCAACCAGTTAGATCCAGATACTGGAAAAGTTGAACATGGCCATGGTCTCAAGTTGGGCTACTACGCCCAGGAACACGAAATGCTCGACTTTGAACGGACCATTCTCGAAAACATGATGTCGGCTAAAGATGACCTTCGCGAACCAGAAGCTCGCAATGTTCTTGGTTCATTCCTCTTTATCGGAGATGATGTCCATAAACCTGTGAAGGTACTCTCTGGTGGAGAGCGAACTCGCCTAGCTCTGGCAACTCTAGTTGTGTCGGCTGCGAATGTGCTTTTGCTTGATGAGCCTACAAATAACTTAGATCCTGCATCGCGTGAAGAGATATTAGGTGCTCTTACTGAATATCAAGGCGCTGTCATCATGGTTTCTCACGATGAAGGTGCTGTGCAAGCGCTCAAACCAGAACGTGTGATTTTGCTCCCAGATGGTGATGAAGATATTTGGAAAGAAGAGTATTTTGACTTGGTAAGCATTGATTAAGGAATAGAATTGAAAACATGGATTTAATTTTTGGTTTACCAGTACACCCGCTCGTTGTTCATGCCGCAGCCGTCTTTATTCCTCTATCAACAATCGGAGTAGTGGCAGCGCTCTTTATTGAAAAAGTTCGTAAAACCTATCTGCCGCTGATTCTTGCATCCGTTGTTATTGCAGTAGTCAGTGGCGTGGTTGCTAGTTCATCTGGCGAAGAATTAGCTGAACGAGTTGGGCTACCTCAAGACCATGCAATCCAAGGAGAAAGACTTCGTAATGTGGTTATCATCTTTGGTCTGCTCGTGGCTGTCTGGTACTTCTTGCAGCGCTCCAAAGATAAATCCTTCGCCCAATCAAATCTGCTTAGCTCCTCTCTAAAGGGATTGATTACAGTTGCAGCAAGCGCCAGCCTTGCCCTCACAGTCGTAGTGGGGCATTCGGGCGCTACTGCTGCCTGGAAGGATCGTGTTGCAGAACCTGCTGCGTTAACTGCCGATGCAGCGCCTGCGCCAACTCAGAAATCTGACGCAGCTGGTGGTGCAATCACACTTACTGCAGCAGAGGTCGCAGCGCATAACACTGCCTCTGACTGCTGGAGTATTGTGAAGGGAAATGTCTATAACTTAACTTCCTACATACAGCGCCACCCAGGTGGTTCATCTGTCATCCAGAACATTTGTGGCAAAGATGGCTCAGCCGCATTTTCAAATCAACATAACGGCCAAGGTAAACCAAATAATGTTCTCAGTGGATTTTTAATTGGCGCATTGGGATCGAGTATTTCTGCAACTGAGAGCGCCAAAGTCATAGCGCCACCTGCCAACTCTGGTTATGGCGAAGAAGAAGGTGAAGAAGAAGGCGAGAGAGAGGGACGCTAAGCGTCGATCTGCTCGCGATCAATTTCGGCTGTTGCAATAAACTCTTTACGAGGCGCAACATCTGAGCCCATCAATAGCTCAAACATCTTCTCGGCTGCCTCCGCATCTGGCACCGTAATGCGGCGAAGCGTGCGGTGATCTGGATCCATAGTGGTCTCGCGTAGCTGATCGGCATCCATCTCGCCAAGACCTTTATAACGCTGGATCGGCTCTTTCCACTTCTTACCCTGCTTCTTTAAATCAGCGGTGACTTTCTTCATCTCATCATCAGAGTAGGTGTAGATGTACTCACCCTTCTTGCCTCCGCCACCCATGGTTTCAATGCGGTGTAGCGGTGGAATCGCAGCAAAGACGCGGCCCGCATCCAGCATTGGGCGCATGTAGCGATACATCAAGGTAAGCAAGAGGCAACGAATATGTGCGCCATCGACATCAGCATCTGACATCAAAATGACGCGACCGTAGCGCGCTTCATCGAGTTCAAAAGATTTACCTGAGCCTGCGCCGATCACCTGAATGATCGAGCCGCACTCTTTATCATCGAGCATCTGCGAAAGGGATGCCTTCTGCACATTTAAAATCTTGCCTCGAATCGGCAGAATCGCTTGATATTCCGAGTTACGGGCAGCCTTCGTTGTACCGAGGGCAGAATCACCTTCAACGATAAAGAGTTCGGTGCGTGTGACATCCTCGGATCGGCAATCAGATAACTTGGTAGGAAGGGATGAAGATTCAAGCGCATTCTTGCGACGTTGTAGATCCTTGTGTGCGCGGGCGCTAATACGAGTGCGCGATGCGCCAGCAATTTTCTCCATGATTAACTTGCCGTTAGCTTTATCAATACGACGAGTAGTGGCAAAAAACTCTTTCAACTTATCTGCTACTACCGCAGAGACAATCTTGGTTGCCGCAGCGGTTCCTAAAACTTCTTTGGTCTGGCCTTCAAACTGTGGCTCTGACATACGCACTGTGACAACTGCGGTCAGGCCTTCCATAACGTCATCTTTAATGACATCGGCCTCGTTCTTCTTCAGAATACCGGCGCTGCGCATCGC
>CAYWWZ010000073.1:0-4094 GCA_964462495.1 uncultured Candidatus Planktophila sp.
TGAGCAGAATCTCCGCACGAATCGCAGCAATCGCAGAATCAGCCACTTTGGCAGTAGATGCAAAGGCAAAGGCGCTCAAAGCTGCCGGGCGTCCTGTTATCGGATTCGGTGCAGGAGAACCTGATTTTCCAACACCTGATTACATCGTCGATGCAGCAGTCGCCGCTGCCAAAGTAGTTGCAAATCATCGTTACACACCAACACCTGGTCTACCTGAATTGCGTGAAGCCATCGTTGCAAAGACCAAGCGGGATTCGAATTATGAAATTACTGCGGATCAAGTTCTTGTCACTAACGGTGGAAAGCAAGCCGTGTATCAAGCTTTCGCAACAATTATTGATCCGGGCGATGAAGTGCTACTTCCCTCTCCATTTTGGACTACCTATCCAGAAGCAATCAAACTTGCTGGCGGCAAGAGCGTCGAAGTATTCGCTGATGAAACTCAAAATTATTTGGTCTCCGTTGCACAGTTAGAAGCTGCACGTACTCCAAAGACCAAGGCTTTGCTCTTCTGCTCACCTTCGAATCCAACAGGTTCTGTTTACACTCCAGAACAGGCTAAGGCGATAGGTGAATGGGCGCTCAAGAACAATATTTGGGTAATCTGCGATGAAATTTATGAGCACTTGCTTTATGACGGAGCCACTGCCCCATCGCTACCTGTTTTAGTTCCCGGTCTTGCCGATACCTGCATCATTATTAATGGCGTTGCCAAAACATATGCGATGACCGGATGGCGCGTGGGCTGGATGATTGGTCCAAAGGATGTCATCAAAGCTGCCACTAACTTGCAATCACATGCCACATCAAACGTTTCAAATGTTTCGCAACGTGCGGCTATCGCAGCTCTAACTGGAAGTTTAGATGTCGTACATAAGATGGGTGAGGCATTTGATCGACGACGTAAGTTAATTGTTGGTCTGCTCAATGAAATCCCTGGATTTGATTGCCCAACCCCACAAGGCGCTTTCTATGTCTATCCATCAGTAAAGGGAGTTCTTGGAAAGACTATTCGTGGCAAAACCCCACAAACATCTGCTGAGCTCGCAACTCTCATCTTGGAAGAAGTTGAGGTAGCAGCTGTGCCAGGTGAAGCATTTGGGCCATCTGGATACCTACGTTTTTCTTACGCAACGAGCGATGAAGATATCGTTGAAGGTATCGGACGTATCAAGAAACTTCTTACAGAGTAATTCCAATCAGATTTACTTCTGCTTCAAGAGTGATACCAAATTTTTCATAGACCGCTTTTTTTGCGCTCTTTGCTAACTCTGCAATATCAGATGCGGTTGCATCCCCAGAATTTGTCAGCGCCAGAACATGCTTGGTTGAAACTCGGGCTCCGCCGTGTACGTCACCTTTATGTATTCCAGAATTTTCAATGAGCCATGCAGCGCTCGTCTTGACTCGCCCATCAGAAGTTGGCCAGCGCGGGGCCTCAGCCGGCAACCCAGATGCCATCTCTTGAGAAATTATCGGGTTGGTAAAGAATGAACCGGCAGACCAAGAATCTTTATCATCTGGATTGAGCAACATACCTTTCTGAGCGCGTAGCTCCAAAACAGCGTTGCGCGTAGCGATAACGCTGGCTTTTTCACCGACTGCAATTCCTAACTTGGTAGCCAACTCTGAATAAGTAATTGGGGTCGTTTGCTCACCTTTACGTAAATTAAATTGAACATCTAGAACTACATATCGACCAGGATGTGACTTGAAATGAGAATTCCGATACTCAAACTCACATTCTTGGTTAGTAAAAGTTTTGATCGCCTTTTTCTCACGATCATAAGTTCGAACTCTGGTGATGAACTCGGATACCTCATGCCCATACGCACCAATATTTTGAATCGGAGCTGCCCCGACAGTTCCCGGAATTCCACTCAGAGTTTCTAGACCTGCAAAACCTCTTTCAATTGTGGTCGCTACAAAGTCATCCCAATTCTCGCCCGCGCCGATAGTGAGAGTTGCCCCGCTACAGGCATCAACTTCCGCTTGTAAAGAGTGGTTGGTGATTCGGATAACAACCCCGTTAAAACCACTATCTGCAATCAATAAATTTGTGCCGCCACCCATGATCAAAATCGGAGAGCTACCGGCGGCTTCAATCGCTGCGATGATTTCTGATTCGGTACCAACTTCAACTAGTTGCTGTGCTGGACCACCAACGCGCAAAGATGTGTAGTCGCGTAGTTCTGCCATGTTCTAAGGCTACCTGCGAGGACTCAATATTGCAGTCTTGCCTCGAAAACGTTCCAAGATGCGGTCGTAGTTCTTCTTTGATTGCACTTCGCGAAATTCCGGGTCGGCATCGTAATAGCCATGATGTCTATCTTGTTCAAGTGGTAAGTCCATCTGTAATAGGCGACCTTGTGCGTGTCGCAGGTTGAGTGAAAATTCAATATCAGCATTGCGGTAGTAAATGGCTCGATTGCTAAATCCCTTAGCGCTCAGTGCATCCTCGCGATGTACGGCGATGAAGTAACTAAAGAGAACGTCAACTTCTCCTGGTCCTTTATCGTCGATACTGCGCCATTCATCCTCAAGATTTACTAATCCTCCACGCCAACCCACTGCCACATATTCGCGTTTCTTCAGTTCAGTAAGTACTGGGGTGATTGCATCGCCCTTGAATCGGGTGGAAGGATCCATAATGATCAGAAATTCGCTGGTGACGTTTCGAAGTAGTGCGTTGGCGCATTCTCCCCAACCCAGACTTTCAGTCAGATGCACTAGCGAAGTGCGGGAATCGAGTTCGTCTACCAGAATTCCAGGGTCTCCTATAACCAAAACAGCAATCGCACACTGACTATGTTCCTTGATAGTTTTAATTGTTGCGACAGCATCTTCATGAAAACCGTCCACAATCATCGCAACGGTGATCTCAAATTTTCCTGAGTTAATTGCCCTTACATCTCGTGTTGATTCGTATGTGGGGAAACGTTTCTTGGGCCGTAATTCATAACCGCCAGCAACATCGACAACTTCGAACCCTTGCGAGGCAATCTCATCGCGTAACTGATCAGAGAGTGCAAAATTTTTCTCCGCTCGGGCAGCTTGGCGGGCCTTCGCTAGTTCATGAACCGAATCAGGTGCGCTCACTGAAGAATTACCGCCTTGGCCATTCCAAGCACTTTTACTCCAGCAGAGGTGGCATTTAAGGTCAATGAGATCTTGCCATCAGCAATTTCGGCAACCGTAGCTGTAACAGTCAGATCGACTTTCTCGTTGGCCGGAACAATTACTGGTTTGGTAAAGCGAGCGCCGAACTCAACAACTTTTGCAGAACCGCCAGCGAAGTCAGAGACATACTTTCCAACAAGAGCCATAGTGAGCATTCCGTGGGCAATTACGTTCGGTAGCCCGACAGAGATCGCAAACTTCTCATCTTGATGAATAGGGTTTTGATCGCCTGATGCATCGGCGTAGCGCTTAAGAAGGTCACGATCTAAATAGAAAATTTTCTCGGGCAAAGTTGCCCCGACTTCAATCATGCGCGCACCACCAAGGTTGACCAGGCTGAGACCACTAAATCAGCCCCACGGTGCAGATCAGAACGCACTGTCACAATTTCATTCCCTGCTGCAACGCGATAGCTTTCGATAGTTGCAGCACATGTCAGTTGATCGCCTGGCTTAACTGGTGAAAAAATCTCAAACTTTTGATCGCCGTGCACAAGGCGCGCCCAGTCCAAACCAATTTCTGGTCGGGTGAGAATCTCTTCAAATTGGCTCAGCGTGATTCGAATAGTAAATGTTGGTGGGGCAATGGTTGTATCGCTCTCACCAATAACCGCGCAGAAGGAATCTACTTCAGATTGTGAAACGGTGATTGGCTCTGTACCAGCGAAGGTACTCCCGACAGAATCGGGGTTCAGCATTAGCGAGTTTCGCGATGAAGGGTTGAAGACTTGCAACGAGGGCAGAACTTCTTAAGTTCCATGCGGTCTGGATCGTTGCGGCGGTTCTTCTTTGTGATGTAGTTGCGTTCTTTGCAATCAACGCATGCCATGGTGATCTTTGGACGTACGTCCGCGCTCTTACTTGCCATGGTGTTACTCCTTCGTGATTGAGGGGCTCAGGTTACCTGAGCCACCT
>CAYWWZ010000074.1:0-4012 GCA_964462495.1 uncultured Candidatus Planktophila sp.
GGTCTCGGGGCAGTGATGAGGTGAATGCAAAAATCATCGCTCAGACAAAAGATCGGGCTCAATTTATTATCAAACTTGAGTAATCACTGGTCTTAGTTGCAGGTAGTCTGTGGATGTGAAACCGGCAATCTCTCTCAACAAGCTAACAAAGATGTATGGGAAAGATCGCGGCATTGAAGACATCTCGTTTGATGTCATGCCGGGACAAGTTTTCGGATTTCTCGGCCCTAATGGAGCAGGTAAGTCGACTGCAATGCGCACCTTGATGGGGTTAATTTCTGCAACGTCGGGGACGGCAACCATTTTGGGCAAAAATGCCTTACAACACGATTCACAACTCATGTCGCAGATTGGATATCTACCTGGTGTTTTCTCTCCATACAGAAATCTAACTGCACTTGAATATCTGACATACATCTCCAAGTTGAGGAAAATGGATTGTGTGAAAGAGATTGAAGATTTGGCCACCCGGTTGAAACTTAATTTGAATAGGCACATTCATGACTTATCCAAGGGAAATCGGCAGAAGGTAGGAGTAATCCAAGCCTTTATGCATCAACCTGCAGTTCTCATACTTGATGAGCCAACCTCGGGGCTGGACCCGATTATTCAACGCGAATTTGAAATGATTTTAGAGAGCGCCAAAAAGAGAGGAGCAGCAGTACTCCTTTCATCTCATGTGCTGAGCGAGGTAGAGCACCTAGCAGATCAAGTTGCAGTTATCTCCGATGGGAAACTTCTCCTTAATGAATCAATCGAGGCTTTGAAGTCAAAGAATCGCCACACAATTACTCTCGAGTTTGTATCGCCAATTGACACAAGCAAGTACTCGAATATTGCCAAAGTTTTGAGCTATCAAAATAACAAATTAACTTGTGAGGTTGTGGGATCTGAAAAAGAATTGTTGAAGGCGGCGGTTTCAGATGGAGTTATTGCGGTTCAGACTGAGGAGCCTTCTTTAGACAAGATATTTCTCGAGCTACTTCATTATGAGGTCAACTGATGAATTTTACGGTGATAGTAAAGACTATGCGTGATCACTGGAAGTCCACCTTGATGTGGTCTCTGGGAATTCTCTCAATTACGGCCATTCAGCTCTATATCTATCCTTCGGTTGTTAAGTCATCGACTGCAATGCAGAGCTATATTGATGCATTTCCCGAAGCGCTACGGACAATTTTCCGTATGGAAGATTATTTCTCTGGTGAAGGATTCTTAGGAACCGAGCTGTACAGCATGATGGTTCCTTTAATCTTTATTTCAATGTCGGCAGCGCGCGGCTCAAGCGCAATTGCTGGTGAAGAAGAGAATGGCAATGCTGACATTATCTTTTCCCTTCCTATCTCTAGAACTAAAGTTGTTATAAATAAAATGATTGCACTTGTAATCGAATGTTTACTTGTTGCAATCATTTTGGTGATTGCAATTGCGATCGGCTCACAATTAGTCGACATGAAAATCGAGATTTCTAAAGTTGCTATCGCAACAGGTGCATCGGCGTTACTTGGGCTTATTTTTGGCGCCTTTGCGTTGATTGCTGGTGCGCTCACGGGAAAGAAGGCGATAGCAACGGGGCTCTCTGTGGCCTTTGCTATTGCCGCCCTTCTGTTCTATTCGTTAGCTCCATTGGTAGATACCTTTGACGCGCTTACGCCCTTTAATCCAATGAACTGGGCAATCAATGGCAACCCTTTATCTGAAGGTGTTTCTGGGCTAAATTTTGCGAAACTTTCATCGCTCTTTATTGCACTCAATCTTCTGGCCCTCTACCTCTTCAGAAATCGCGATATTAAGTCTTAAGGCAAAAGCGGGTAACCTTGGGCAGTGCCTCAATACAAAGTAGCGATAGTCGGCGCTGGTCCAGCCGGCTACTTTGCAGCGCTCGCACTTAATAATCTACAGAGCGATGATCTGAAGTTTTCAATCGACATGATTGAGCGCCTACCTACTCCTTGGGGGCTAGTACGAAGTGGTGTTGCGCCGGATCATCCCAAGATTAAGACAGTAGCTAAAGTCTTTGAAAAAGTAGCCAACGAACCAAATTTCAGGCTATTTGCCAATGTTGAACTCGGCTCAGATGTAACTATTGAACAATTAGAAGAGATGTACGACGCTGTTGTTATTGCAACCGGCACTGCTCTGGGCAAGCGCCTTGGTATCCCAGGGGAAGATCTTCCAGGGTCCATGTCGGCTGCCGCCTTTGTCCCTTGGTACAACGCACATCCGGACTTTAAAGATGAAGAGATAGATCTCAGTTGTGAAACGGCTGTTGTCATCGGCGCTGGCAATGTCGCAATGGATGTAGCACGAATGTTGGCTCTTGAACCTAGCGAGCTAGATCCAACAGATACAGCAGATCATGCAATTGATGCTTTTAAGAAGAGCGCAGTTCGCACGGTAATTATTAGCGCACGCCGTGGTCCTGAGAATGCAGCATTTACTTCACCAGAACTTCGTGAATTACCAAAACTCGAACACACCAATGTCATCATTGATAAGGCTGATGTTGAAGCTGCAATTACACGCGCTGGAGAAAGCCCAGAGAAAGATGTGAAGAGCAATCTGGATGCAATGCTTTTGATTGCAGAGCAAGAACCAACTAACCATGAGCGCACGATGAAGTTTCAATTTCTTGCTACCCCTAAAGAAATCAAGGGCTCAGACCGAGTTGAAGAAGTTGTATTTCAGAAGACTGGATCCGATGAAGTTTTCAGCATTAAATGTGGTTTAGTTATTACAGCAATCGGTTATGAAGCAGCTTCACTTGAAGGGCTTCCATATGAAAAAGGCAAAGTTGTAAATACCGATGGGCGAGTGAGAAAAAATCTTTACGTTGTTGGTTGGGCAAAGCGTGGTCCATCAGGAGTAATCGGGACAAATAAATCTGATGCTGCCGATGTAATGAAGTTACTCGTTGAAGACTTGAAAGCACCTAAGAATGGCGCTGATGTAGCGACAATAATCGCGCACAATAAAATTGTGACCCAGATGCACTGGCAGGCAATCAATGAGGCGGAAATCGCTGCAGGTGAGCCCGTTGGTAAGCCTCGACGCAAGGCGGTAACTCGCGAAGAGCTCTTAAAACTCGGTAGGCTGTAGTACGTGCGTTTCCTAAATGAACCGGTCTTTGATCTGACCTACGACGATGTCTTTATGGCTCCAAGCAAATCAGAGCTCACTAGTCGTATGGATGTTGATCTATCTACTTCAGATGGAAGTGGAACAACAATTCCACTGGTTGTTGCAAATATGACTGCCATTGCAGGTCGAAGAATGGCAGAGACTGTTGCTCGCAGAGGCGGGCTCGTTGTCATCCCACAAGATATTCCGATTCCGGTTGTAGCTGAGGTAATTGCCTCAGTAAAAGCGCGTCACACATTCTTTGAAACACCCATCACTTTAACTCTCAAAGAAACCGTTGCTGATGCTGCATCGCTTATTCATAAGCGTTCACATGGAGCAATCGTTATTGTCGATGGAAAAAAGCCAGTTGGAATCGTGACTGAGGATGATTTAGCTGGCGTTGATCGATTTACTCAATTAAGCCAGGTCATGACGCAAGAGCTCACGACTATGCCGGATACGCTCGATCCACGTCAGGCCTTTGAATTTTTGAATGAGCGTCTCCGTTCCGTGGCGCCAGTGGTTTCAGCTAATGGCGAATTAGTTGGAATTATTACTCGCGTTGGAGCCTTGCGGGCAACCCTCTACACACCAGCAGTTGATACTCAAGGTAGGTTAAGAATCGCCGCCGCTGTTGGAATCAATGGCGATATCACTGATAAAGCCGCGAAGCTCGTCGCCGCAGGTGCTGATGTGTTGGTCGTGGATACCGCACATGGACACCAGAAGAAAATGGTTGAAGCGCTGCAAGCTATTAAGAAGCTAGGGCTAAACGTTCCGATTGTTGCTGGCAATGTCGTTACTGCAGATGGTGTTCGTGATTTAGTTGCAGCAGGCGCTGACATTATTAAAGTTGGTGTAGGACCAGGCGCTATGTGTACAACACGTA
>CAYWWZ010000075.1:0-3955 GCA_964462495.1 uncultured Candidatus Planktophila sp.
GCCAGTGCATACGGGAACAATTCACGATGCGAAATCTGATCAAGCAATGTGTAGCGCCCTGCAATCAGAGCGATATCTAAATCAGTACCCTTCATGATTTGCAGAGCTTGTTCGGCATGATTGATGCCAATTCCAACTGCTTTGATGAGTCCTTGCGAGCGATATTCAGCAAGAACCGGGAAGGCATTTTCTATAGCTTCCTTCACATGTTCTTCGGCATCATGCATCAAGACAATATCGAGATGATCAAGGCCCATTCTTTCGAGGCTCTCGTCGAAGGCGCGTCGGATTCCATCTGGTGAATAATCAAATACCGGAACTAAATCGCGAGGTGCATCTGGAAACCAAGGAAAGATTTCAGCATTGGGATCGTGGCGAAGAACTCGACCTACCTTGGTCTCAACAACAAAAGGAACTTTGGCTCCGCGGAGAGCTTTGCCTAAACGGATTTCAGCAATACCGTGGCCATACTGAGGGGCGGTGTCGAAGTAATTGATACCAACTTCGAGTGCGGTATTGAGCAGTTCATCTCCATCTTTATCGCTGACTGATTTAAAGAGTCCGCCGAGCGGAGCCGTACCCAGACTTAAGCGAGTAACCTCAAGATTGGAACGCTTTAATTTAACTTTTTCATTGTGTCGCGCCATTTATTCATCATATATGATTTTTCAGGTCCAGCGAAGAGTCAGAATCAAATTTATAAGCAAAGGGAAGTCATGCCTAAAGTAACTGGTTTTAAAACAATAGATGTTCGTTTCCCAACTTCGCGGGGACTCGATGGTTCTGATGCGATGAATAAAGAACCTGATTACTCAGCTGCTCTGGTTATCCTAGAAACAGATGACCCACAATTACAAGGCCACGGCTTTGTCTTTACCTGCGGTCGTGGAAATGATTTGCAGTGTGATGCGATTTCGCTACTCGCACCATATGCAGTTGGCCGCGATGTTGCGGATTTAGCAACCAGCATGGGAGATTTCGCGCGTAGTTTGGTGCGCGATTCGCAGATTCGCTGGCTTGGTCCTGAAAAGGGTGTAACCCAGATGGCTGCGGGCGCGGTTATTAACGCGGCATGGGATCTTGTTACCAAGCACGCCAAGAAACCGCTCTGGAAGTTCCTTTCCGATTTATCTCCAGAAGAGATTGTTGATCTCGTTGATTTTAGATACATCACCGATGCACTCACTCCTGAGGAAGCGCTGGAGATTCTTCGCAAGATGCAGCCACATCGTTCTGCAAACGAAGCCAAACTTATTGCAGAAGGCTTACCTGCCTACACCACTACTCCGGGATGGCTCGGCTATAGCGATGAAAAGATGGTCCGTCTTGCAAAAGAAGCTGTTGCTGATGGTTACACACTTATTAAATTGAAGTGTGGTGGTTCGCTCGAAGATGACAAGCGCCGTTTACGTTTGGCTCGTGAGGCAGTCGGCCCAAATATCAAGATCTCCATCGATGCCAATCAAGTTTGGGATGTCAATCAAGCTATTGAGTGGATTAAGGGGATTGGTGATGTCAACCTGCATTGGGTTGAAGAGCCAACAAACCCTGATGATGTTTTAGGCCACGCCGCAATTGCCAAGGCGATTGCACCAGTAAGAGTTGCCACTGGCGAACATGGCATGAACCGAATCATCTTCAAACAGATGTTGCAGGCAAAGTCATTCTCATTTATGCAGATTGATGCCACTCGCGTTGCAGGTGTAAATGAAAATCTGGCAAATATTTTGATGGCGGCAAAATTCGGTATACCAGTCTGCCCACATGCTGGAGGAGTTGGGCTATGTGAGCTAGTCCAGCACCTTGCCATGTTTGACGCTGTTGCTGTTTCAGGACACCATCCAGATCGAGTAGTTGAGTTTGTTGATCACTTGCATGAACATTTTGTTGTGCCAACCAATATCCAAAATGCGCATTACATGCCACCAACAGAGCCAGGTACTGGCGGTGAGATGTATGCACAATCAATCGCAGACTTCACATTCCCTACAGGAAAAGAATGGGTGAACGCATGAGTAAAGAGTTTGCAGGTTTAACTGCAGCCGTTACAGGAGCAGGTTCAGGAATTGGACTTGCAGCAGCAAAGATTCTTGCCGATGGTGGGGCCAAGGTTTATGGCTTAGATATCGCAGAAGGCGGGCTAGCTGGCGTTGGTGAGTGGATTCAATGTGATGTCGGCGATGATGCCTCTGTCGCTGCGGCTTTTGCCAAAATTTCATCACTAGACATACTTATTAATAGCGCAGCAATTAGCGCAGTGGGTAACGTCGAGGCTAATCCATCTGATGAGTGGTTACGAGTCATGAATATCAACGTAGTGGGAATTGCCCGTACAGCTCGTGGCGCACTTCCGCTGCTTCGCAAGAGTAAATCTCCATCGATCACAAATGTCTGCTCTGTTGCAGCAACTGCTGGTATTCCAAAGCGCGCTTTGTACAGCGCAACTAAAGGCGCCGTTCTATCGCTGACCTTAGCGATGGCTAACGATCACATCTCAGAAGGCATTCGCGTTAACTGTGTTAATCCAGGAACTGCAGATACTCCTTGGGTACAACGTTTGCTTGCGCAAGCGGCAGATCCTGCTGCAGAACGTAAGGCGCTAGAAGCGCGTCAACCTATGGGTCGTTTGGTAAGCGCAGAAGAAGTTGCGCGCGCTCTCTGCTTCTTAGCAAGCCCGCTCCAAGGTTCAACCACAGGAACATCGCTGGCAGTTGACGGCGGAATGCAAGGTCTGCGAATTCCTAAATGAATTCGATTAACGAGGAAGAACTTCGCGCCAAGTTAGATCCTCTTTCCTATGCAGTTTTGCGGGAGGGTGCGACAGAACGACCATTTACAGGTGAATACACTGATACGGAAACGGTAGGAAGTTATCGCTGCAAAGCTTGTGGCAATGAACTCTTCCGCTCGGAAACTAAATTTCATTCTGGTTGTGGGTGGCCATCTTTTTACGCACCAACATCTGATGATGCTGTCGTGCTTATTGAAGATCGCTCGCTTGCTCCACGAATTAGAACCGAGGTACGTTGCGCACAATGTGACTCACACCTGGGCCATGTTTTTGAGGGGGAAGGCTTTGACGTTCCTACTGATCAGCGCTGGTGTATTAACTCAGTCGCCCTGGTTCTTGAGGAAAAGGGCTAAGCCCCGCTCATTTGTGACCTTTTCGTTATAGAAATTCACTGGGTTTAACTTCAACCCAAGGGTAGGTTTCAGGCTACATGTAGGAATTGGCACCCTCCAAAACCTCATGACTTCGAAGTCATACCCTCAAAGAAAAGGACACATATGTCAGAAGATACGAATTCGGTCTCACGCCGTTCGTTGCTCAAGGGCGCTGCAGTTGGTGGACTAGGTCTAGTCGCTGGTAGCACACTTGCAGCTGAATCAGCAGATGCTGCAACACGTTTAAAGGGAAGTACAGTCCGCTGGACAACGCGTGGTGGTGGAGCAACAGGCGACAAGATCGCAAAGGCTGTTAACGATGCCTTCACAAAGAAGACTGGCGCGAAGGTTATTGCGCAGCAAGTTAACTCAGATGACTTCCAGAATAACTTTGCACAGATCATGCAGGGTTCACCAGATGATGCATTTGGCTGGATGGCTGGATACCGTTCAAATCACTTCGGTGAAATGGGCCTTCTTGCAGATCTCACCCGTGAGATCAACCGTTTGAAGTCAACACTTCCAACAGCCGCCATCAAGGGTGCAACAAGCCCAGTTTCTAAGAAGCCTTACATCATCCCAACAACCTACTACCCATGGGCTCTGCACTATCGCAAGTCAATGGTAAAAGAAATTGGAATGAACCCAGAGAAGATTGACACTTGGGATGACTTCATTAAGTTGATGACTCTTACTCAGAAGAAGGGTCTCGTCGGATACTCACTCGGCGCAAAGGGCGGCTGGGAAGCAATGGGTACATTCGACATTCTTAATGCTCGCATTAACGGTT
>CAYWWZ010000076.1:0-3934 GCA_964462495.1 uncultured Candidatus Planktophila sp.
TTGTCATCGCATCAGGTATCGGTGGAGTCATCACGCTCCTTGATCAATTTGTAAACCTCAACGAAAAAGGTGCGCGTGGCGTCAGTCCACACACAGTTCCCATGCTGATGCCAAATGGCCCAGCTGCAAATGTTGGGCTGGAATTAAAAGCCAAGGCGGGTGTCCATACTCCGGTGAGTGCGTGCGCATCTGGCGCCGAGGCGATTGGTTATGCCTACGAAATGATTAAAAATAATCGCGCCGACATTATTGTCACGGGCGGAGTAGAAGCAGCTGTTCATCAATTACCGATGGCAGGGTTTGCCGCGATGAAGGCGCTCTCCACTCGTAACGATGCCCCCGAAAGAGCATCGCGTCCTTACGATGTTGATCGCGATGGTTTTGTCTTAGGTGAAGGCGGCGGCGTACTTGTTCTCGAAGAGTATGAATCTGCCAAAGCGCGTGGTGCAAAGATTTATTGCGAAATTGGTGGTCAAGGGTTAACTTCTGATGGGTATCACATTGCAGCTCCCGATCCAGATGGTGAAGGCGTACAACGGGCTATCAAATTTGCTCTGCAGGCCTCGGGGCTCTCAACAAAAGATATTGTGCATCTGAATGCACACGCCACTTCTACTCCAGCAGGCGATGTTGCTGAAGCAAATGCGCTACGTAAGGCGCTCGGTGCAGATGCAGATCATGTTGCAGTCTCTGCAACTAAATCAATGACTGGCCATCTCCTGGGTGGCGCTGGTGCAATCGAATCGGTCTTTATCGTTAAGGCGCTGCAAGAGCGGCTTGCTCCCCCAACCATCAACATTGAAAACCTAGACCCAGCTGTCACCATTGATGTTGTTCGTGATACTCCGCGCCAACTTCCCGCGGGAGATATAGCAGCGCTCAATGACTCTTTCGGCTTTGGTGGCCACAACGTAGTACTTGCATTTAAATCGCTCTAATCTAAGGCTATGTCAACAGCGGTGTTGGACCCCGAAGCGCGTATCGCTCGATTAGTTGATTCACAGAAATATGAGTTATTACTTCCGCGCACTGATTGTGGAATGGTGGCAGCGACCGGTTTAGTTAAGGGAAATAAGGTAGTTATCTTCGCCTCTGATCCCACCATCAAAGGTGGAGCGCTCGGCATTGAGGGTTCACAAGTAATTGTTCAGGCGTACCGCGCTGCGATGGGTGCACAAGTTCCGGTCATTGGAATTTGGCACTCTGGCGGTGCGCGCTTAAGTGATGGCGTTGCATCGCTCAATGCATTTGGTGAAGTTTTTCAATCAATGGTGACCGCAAGCGGTCGGATTCCACAACTATCACTCGTATTGGGACCAACAGCTGGTGGTGGCGCATACGGCCCTGCACTTACTGATGTCGTAGTGCTCGCACCTGAAGGTCGCATCTTTGTCACAGGCCCGGATGTTGTGAAATCAGTGACCGGAGATGTGGTCGACATGGCGCTATTGGGCGGACCCGAAGCACATAGCAAGAATTCAGGCGTTGCTCACGTCATCGCGCCCAGTGAGGATATTGCCTATCGTGAAATTCAAGATCTCGTTTCGCTCTTTGCAAATCAAGGTCTGATGGCAGCAGAAGTTGCAGATGTGCCACTAGCGCATTTAGTTCCAGATTCGGCAAAGAGAATTTATGAAGTGCATCCGCTTGTTGATGCAATTCTCGATAGAGATGGCGAAAAATTGGAGCTTCTTGACATGTGGGCCGAAAATATGACCACCGTTCTTGGTCGTTTTGGCGGACGTACCGTCGGTGTCATCGCAAATAACCCTCAAGTAATTGGTGGTGTTTTAGATTCCGCAGCTGGCGAAAAGGCTGCTCGCTTTGTGCGCACTTGTGATGCATTTGGAATTCCACTGATCGTGATTGCAGATGTCACTGGTTTCTTACCGGGAATCGGCCAAGAATGGGAAGGCGCGGTCCGCCGGGGCGCAAAGTTGCTCCATGCCTTTGCAGAATCAGTTGTCCCTCGCGTCACAGTGATAACGCGCAAGGCATATGGCGGCGCATTTGTTGCAATGAATTCGAAATCACTCGGTGCAACGCGCGTCTTTGCATGGCCGCAAGCCGAGGTTTCGGTGATGGGTGCAGTTGCTGCAGTGCGCGTACTGCATCGCCGCTTATTGGCAGATCTGCCAGAAGATTCACGAGCTGCCATGGAGTTAGAACTAGCTGCCGAACATGACCGTGTTTCTGGTGGAGTTGCCCGCGCTATCGAAATCGGCGCAGTTGATGAAATGATCGAACCTGATCACACTCGCAGCGCGCTAGCTAGAGTTCTAGCTGCTGCTGAATATCGCCGTGGTTCGCACGGCAATATTCCGCTATAAATCTTCTGATCCTTTATTTAACCGAAAAAGTTACTGAGACTGTCGAGGTCACTGTCTTTTCAATGCTGGATGTGTCATAGGCGCCGGTATCGGCTGTCATCGTGGAATCTGGCGTTGTCACTTGGAATACACCAGAGCGAACCGACTGGACTGAACCAACTTTTCCACCGACTGCTTTGGTAATTGCCTCGGCGCGGATCTTGGCATCCTTCATCGCTTCTTCGAGCAACTTTGGGCGCATCTCTGGAAGGGTCGAGATGTAGTACTGCGGACCGTAGTTATTCACGGTTACTCCACGTTGTAAGAGTGAACCTATCTCTTGTGACAACTTAGCAACGAGCTGCACATCTTTGGTGCGAACTACAACATCGCGAGAAGCGCGGTAATTTAAAATCTTTCCTGTGTTGTTGCCGTTGACCCACTGTTCATTGCCATAAGAAGAGACGGCGCCTAGAACGAGTGCATCTTTAGGGATTCCACCGTCAACTAAATACTGCGTCACTGCCTCAACATCAGCACCAACTCGAGCTACCGCTTCGGCCACAGTTGGACGCGTAAGTGAAACATTGAGAGTCCACACCACATTGTCAGCTGTTGCAGAAGTCTTAGCTGATCCGGTCACTGTAATTCCATTTGTCGTACGGGATGCAAAACCTTCGCCTACTTTGAAGAGTCCTCCACCCAGCGCTACTGCAAGAATTCCTGCAATCACGATGTAGAGAATAAAGCGGCGGCGTTCGATAGAACTCATAGGTGCTTGCGATGTCATGTTTCTATTCTATATCGCCCGAAGACGCGCAACTTCCTGCAAATCTACTCCGCGATATGGTTCGAGCGCTAAGTCCCAAGGTTTTCCCAGGGCAGCTTCTAATTTCTCTCGAAGTTCTAAATCATCAAAATGCGATAAAGCGCTCGAAATTTGATTCTCACTAATCTGAATATTTCCTGCTTCATCAAGCTTGGCTCGATGAATGCCGAGTTCAGGTGTGCATCGAAAGACTTCACCGCCACTGTGATCTAGTTCGTGGACTTCAAAGCGAAGGTAGTGCCAGTTTTTTAACGCTGTTGCAATTTTTGCTGCGCTGCCACGGGGTGCACGAAATTCAAGTGAGGTGCGAGAAGTTCCGGGCGCCAACGGTTGATCGCGCCACGAGTAGCTTTGTGGTGCGCCGAGGAGTGAGTTGAGTCCCCACTCAATATGTTGCCGCAGGGCAGATGGCGCTGAATGAATGGTCAGGTGACCGTTCATGAAGATGTGTTGCATAAAGTGCTCCTAGCAAGGTTGCGATTTGTGCGACCTTCCCCGATCCACAACCGCCAACTGCTAGTGAGTGCCTTATTTATACAACTTTCCGCTGACTTTGTGAATATGAGACCTTTTGCCACCGATTTTGAGCGTGATTTATCCAAAAGCAAAATAGGTATACCCCGAAGTAGCAGGTACGCTTAACCCTAGTCGGACGCTTTATCAGTACCCGTTGTTAGATCTAATTCTTTACTCGGTATGGCTGTAGCAAGACGAAGACTGGAGCGCGAGGAATTCTCGAACTCCCAACATATCGAAGGAATAGTAAAAACATATGGCAACAGGCACAGTTAAGTGG
>CAYWWZ010000077.1:0-3862 GCA_964462495.1 uncultured Candidatus Planktophila sp.
CCATCTCGATTTCACGTTGTGGATAGCTTGGAAAGTGCGAACCCTCGCGGGCGGTACGAAGAGATAAGAAATTCATAAGTGCGCGCGCATTCATCGTGACATACATAGATGAATAGGTCGCAACTGGCAGGACTGCACGGGCAACTTCACGAGCAACCCCTGCCTCGAGCATCTTCTGATAAGAGTCATACGCAACGATGTAAGCATCTTTCATTGCCTTCACTGTTACGTCGTATTGTTCAGATGTTCCATCTACAAATGTATAAGCTCCGGTCTTTCCCACTTGAACTAATTTGCGATCTGGTGCGGGAATATAGAAGACTGGCTTAAGTTCACGATAGCGACCTGATTCTTCGTTATAAGAAGCGATGCGATGGCGCATAAATTCGCGGAAGACGAAGATGGGCGCCGAAACAAAGAAGGTCATCGAGGTATGTTCAAAGGGAGAACCGTGGCGTTCGCGCGCCAAGTAATTGATCAAACCTGCAGAGCGCGCTGGATCTTCACCAATTTCATCCATCGATTGTTCGCCCGCAGTAGAAACACGCGCTGCCCAAATTACATCAGCATCACTTGCGCTTGATTTGATGAGTTCGACGGATACATCATCTCTAAAAACCACGGTCTCAGACATGTGCGCACCTTATCTTTCAACCCCCCTCCACCTGCTGGATATCTAGGGCACAATTGCCGCGTGTCATCAGTGAACCGCGCCACCGTAACTCAGAGCCTGAGCGTCTCTTTCACTGTTGGGCTCTATGGCACAGCTTTTGGGGCAGCGGGAGTAGCAGCTGGTTTCTCAATTCTACAAACCTGCCTACTCTCACTCTTAACGTTTTCCGGCGCATCGCAATTTGCAGTTGTTGGAGTTATGGGCGCCGGCGGTAGTGCGCTTTCTGGAATTGCAACTGCATCTCTTTTAGGAATTCGAAACGGACTCTATGGATTACGTATGGCGCCTGTACTTGGTGTCAAAGGATTTAAAAGAGTTGTGGCAGCGCAAATAACCATTGATGAATCAACTGGCGTAGCTATTGGACAAGAAGATCGTGGACCTGCAGCCATGAAGCTTGGTTTCTGGCTCACCGGTTTTGGCGTCTACTTTTTCTGGAATCTCTTTACTCTTGCAGGCGCATTAGGTGCGCAAGCCATGGGAGATCCCTCTGCATGGGGGCTTGATGCTGCCGTGCCCGCTGCATTTCTTGGACTGGTCTGGCCACGATTGCATGGAAAATTTGAGCGAACGTTAGCAATCTCGGCAGTTCTTCTTGCTCTTGCCTTAACACCTTACGTAGCTGCAGGAATTCCGATTATTGCCACTGCGCTATTGGCAGTTGCCTTCGGTTGGAAGGTGCGGCAATGACTGCGATTTGGTGGGGCGTTGTTGGTACCAGTGCAATTGCCTTCGCGCTGAAATATTTAGGACATAGCGTTCCTGAGAAGTATCTTCAGAATGAACGCATGCTCAGAATCAATGCCTTGATCCCTATTGTGCTCTTATCTGCCCTCGTTGCGGTACAGACTGTTGCAGATAAATCAAAGTTAGTTATCGACCAGCGCTTGGCTGGCGTCGCGGTTGCATGTATAGCACTTGCGCTCAAGGCTCCATATTTTGTTGTAGTTGTATCTGCAGCAGTGACATCGGCAGCAATCTACAACTGGGCTTAACGTTGAAGCTTTAAATAATGCCGAGAGCTGTGAGCTTTGCCTTGAGATCGTTATCAGAAGGCTCAGTCAAGTGAGTTCCGTCAGAGAAGACAATGACAGGAATCGATTTTGCTCCTCCATTGATCTCAATAACTTTTTCTGCAGCTGATAGATCTGCATCCACATCTATGTGATTAACCTGAATATCTAACTCTTCAAAGACGCGCTTTGAGCGGCGGCAATCTCCGCACCAATCGGCTCCATACATCGTGATATCTGCTTTAGCCATCTCTTTGCTCCTTAGTTCATAAAATTCTCAAGGCCGAAAGTCAGCCCTGGATGTAAAACAACTTGTCGAATGCCAAGCAGAACACCTGGCATAAACCCAACACGGTCCAACGAATCATGTCGAATAGTGAGTGTTTCCCCGATGCCACCGAAAAGAACTTCCTGGTGAGCAATAAGTCCACGTAAACGCACGGAGTGAACTGGGATGCCACCAACTGTTGCACCACGCGCACCATCGAGAGATGTTGTTGTGGCATCAGGCGCTGCTCCTAAACCCGCTTCCTTGCGAGCTTGTGACATTAAGTCTGCTGTTCTTGCTGCGGTACCGGAAGGTGCATCAACTTTATTTGGGTGATGAAGTTCAATGATTTCGGCAGATTCAAAGTATCGCGCTGCTTTTGTAGCAAACTCCATCATTAATACCGCGCCGATTGCAAAATTAGGAGCGATGAGCACGCCCGATTGTGAGCGTGAAAGTAGCTCCTTAATCTTGGCAATACGAGCGTCATCAAATCCAGTTGTGCCCACTACTGCGTGAATATTCTTCGAGATGATGAATTCCAAATTGGCCATCACTGAATCTGGAGTCGTGAAATCAACGACTACGTGAGCTCCAGCACGTACCAAAGTTTCGAGTGAATCTCCGAGATCGAGGGCAGCAACCAATTCGAGATCGCTGGCTTCGTTAACTGCCTTGACGACCTCAGAGCCCATTCGGCCACGTGCGCCCAGAACTGCGACTTTAATCATTGCGCTAACACCTTCTCGAATTTCGATTCATTTTTAAATGGTCCGACAAGAGCAAGGGTAGGCGTTTTCACCAAGAACTCGCCAGCAATTTCACGGATATCTGTGGCGCTTACGCGTGAAATTGCCTTCAAGATGTCATCAAAATCCATAACTTGACCATAAACAATCTCATTCTTACCAATACGGCTCATCCGAGAACCGGAATCCTCTTGGCTCAACACCAGTGAACCTCGTACCGCTCCCTTGGCGCGTTCGATTTCTTCGTGGGACATTCCATTATCTGCAACATCTGTTAACACATCGCGAATAATTTCAATTACCTCAATCGCCTTTGTTGGATTGCATCCAGCATAAAATCCGAGAACACCTGTGCCCGCAAATTGTTGTGCGTACGAATACACCGAGTATGCAAGTCCACGCTTTTCACGGATCTCTTGGAACAGTCGCGATGACATTCCCCCACCCAGAGCTGCCGAAAGCACGCCCATGGCAAAACGCCGATCATCAGCGCGTGAGACGCCCTCCATACCGTAGAACATATGAGCTTGCTCGCTCTTCTTGTAGAGCAACCCTACGGATTGCTGCTTTGAATTCTTAATAGGTGTATTCGGACGAATCACCGGCGCACCTAAACCATCGAGGAAATTATCGCGCGAGAGCGCTTCTTCAACCATGGCAACAACACGTTTATGCTTGATATTTCCAGCAACAGCCACCACTAAATCTTGTGGCAGATATTTCTTTTTGTAATAGTTATAGACAGTATTCCGCGACATTTCAGAGATTGATTTCACCGTTCCCAAAATAGGACGGCCGACTGGAGTATCACCGTAATAGGTATCACTGAAGAGGTCATGTACTAGATCACTTGGATCATCGTCACGCATTGCAATTTCTTCCAAGACAACCTTGCGTTCTGCATCGACATCGAGCGTGGTCACGATAGAAGAGGTAATCAAATCACTGACCACATCTATGGCCATGGGTAGGTCCGTATCAATCACGCGGGCGTAAAAGCAGGTGTACTCCTTGGAGGTAAAGGCATTCATCTCACCGCCAACAGATTCGATGGATGATGAGATTTCAAGTGCGGTTCGAGTTGTTGTTCCTTTGAAGAGTAAATGCTCTAAAAAGTGAGAAGCACCGGCAGTTGCCGGTGCTTCATCACGAGAACCTA
>CAYWWZ010000078.1:0-3640 GCA_964462495.1 uncultured Candidatus Planktophila sp.
GATGCTGTTAGCAGCGAAAAACTCGATAACACCGAACGACTTGGAACCTTCCTGCTTATCGTTGCGAGCCTTAATATATTTGTCGGTTTATTTAACTTGTTACCTATCTTGCCGCTTGATGGTGGACATATGGCGGTGGCGATCGCTGACGAAATCCGCGCCTTATTTGCGCGACTTCGCGGTCGCCCAAGACCTCAAGGTATTGATGTGAATGTACTAACACCCATCACTCTTGGAGTCTTTGCAGTACTCGCGGTTCTCACCGTGATTCTCTTAATCGCTGACATCTTTAATCCCATATCGCTGAATTTCTAGAGATAAGGCAGAATACGACTCATGGTTGATCTCGGAATCCCTAGCGCCCCACCTCCTGTACTTCATCCTCGTCGTAAGACACGCCAACTCAACGTTGGTGGCGTAGGCGTGGGTTCTGATTCACCGGTCAGCGTTCAGTCAATGTGCACAACTCTGACATCTGATGTCAATGCAACTTTGCAACAAATCGCCGAACTCACAGCTTCTGGCTGCCAGATTGTGCGCGTTGCTGTGCCATCACAAGATGATGCTGACGCATTGGCACAGATTGCAAAGAAGTCACAAATACCTGTTATTGCAGATATTCACTTCCAACCTAAATACATCTTTGCGGCGATCGATGCTGGGTGCGCTGCGGTGCGCGTTAACCCAGGAAATATCAAGCAATTTGATGACAAAGTTAAGGAAGTTGCAAAAGCAGCAGGAGATGCTGGGATCCCAATTCGTATCGGCGTTAACGCTGGTTCTCTCGATCCACGTTTACTTGCTAAATATGGCAAGGCAACGCCTGAAGCGTTGGTTGAATCTGCCATCTGGGAAGCATCTCTCTTTGAAGAACATGGCTTCGGTAATATCAAGATTTCAGTAAAGCACCATGACCCAGTAACGATGGTCAGCGCATATCGTCTCTTAGCGGCAAAGACTGATTACCCGCTTCACCTTGGTGTCACTGAAGCCGGCCCAATATTCCAAGGAACCATCAAATCGGCGACTGCCTTTGGCATCTTGCTCGCTGAAGGAATTGGAGACACCATCCGCGTATCTCTATCTGCGCCACCAGTTGAAGAAGTTAAAGTGGGAATCTCTATTCTCGAATCTCTCAATTTGCGTCAACGTAAACTTGAAATCGTTTCATGCCCTTCTTGCGGACGTGCTCAGGTAGATGTCTACACTCTCGCCGAAAAGGTGCAGGCAGGGCTGCAAGGAATGACAGTCCCACTTCGCGTAGCTGTAATGGGATGCGTAGTAAATGGTCCGGGTGAAGCGCGAGAAGCTGATCTCGGTGTTGCATCAGGTAATGGCAAAGGTCAGATATTTGTCAAAGGCCAAGTAATTAAAACTGTCCCAGAAGCGCAGATTGTTGAAACGCTCATCGAAGAAGCCATGCGTCTTGCTGAAGAGATGGAAGCCGCTGGCGTTGCATCAGGAGAACCTTCCGTCACAACTTCGTAATCCTCTAGTAGGGTTCGCGTTATGTTGCGAATGTCTACGCTCTTCCTACGTACTCTGCGCGATGATCCGGCAGATGCGGAAGTTCCTAGCCATCGCCTACTAGTACGAGCTGGCTACATCCGCCGTATCGCTGCCGGTATCTACTCATGGTTGCCATTGGGCGTCATCACGCTGCGCAATATTGAAAATATCGTTCGCGAAGAGATGGATCGCGCTGGTTTTCAAGAGGTGCATTTTCCAGCGCTGCTTCCACGGGATGCCTATGAAGAGACAGGCCGCTGGACAGATTACGGACCTGATCTTTTCCGTCTGCAAGATAGAAAAGGCAGCGACTATCTCTTAGGTCCAACCCACGAAGAGATGTTTACCTTGATGGTAAAGGGTGAATATTCATCGTATAAAGATCTGCCGCTTGCGCTCTATCAGATTCAAACAAAGTACCGTGATGAGGCAAGACCTCGCTCTGGAATCATCCGCGGACGTGAATTTGTCATGAAGGATTCCTATTCATTTGATTTAACTGATGAAGGTCTAGTGCAGTCGTATCTGCGCCACCGTGACGCTTACATCAAAACCTTTGATCGCTTGCGTTTGAAGTACAACATAGTCAGCGCCATGTCAGGTGCGATGGGTGGATCAGCCTCTGAAGAGTTCCTTGCGCCTTGCGAAACTGGCGAAGACACATACGTGCTTTGTCAAAAATGTGGTTATGCGGCAAATGTCGAAGCAATGACGACAGTGGTGCCAACAGCGGATGCCTCCGCAGTTCCTCCTCTTGAGGTATTTGATTCACCAAATACGCCAACTATCGACACCTTAGTTGAACTCATCAACGCCAAGTTTGGTGGGGGATATGACGGTTCAAAAACGCTCAAGAATGTCATGTTGATGGCTGATGAAAAGCCAATCTCAGTCTTGGTCCCAGGCGACCGCGAAGTTGATCTGAAACGCTTAGAGGCAAATCTCTCTGGTGTCAGCGATATTCGCGTATTTGAAGATGCAGATTTTGCAAAGTTTCCCGGACTTGTAAAGGGCTATATCGGTCCACAAGATGCCAAGAGAAATGGCATTACCGTCTACGCCGATCCTCGCATTGCCCCTGGAACTTCTTGGGTAACGGGCGCAAACGCAAAAGATAAGCATGCGCGCAATGTGGTCAATGGTCGTGACTTCACAGTTGATGCTTATGTCGAGGCTGCTCAGATTAAAGAAGGCGACTCCTGTCCTAAGTGTGCAACTGCCGTCATTATCGATCGCGCAATCGAGATAGGTCATATCTTCCAACTTGGGCGCAAGTATGCAGATGCGCTTGGCCTGACAGTGCTTGATCAAAATGGTAAATCTCAAGTTGTCACCATGGGTTCATATGGAATTGGCGTCTCACGGGCAGTTGCTGCAATCGCTGAACAGAGCAACGATGAACTAGGACTTTCGTGGCCAGTTGAAGTAGCTCCCGCCAAAGTGCATATTGTGGCAACTGGTAAAGAAGATAACGTCTTTACAGCAGCCGAGCAGTTAGCTGCAGATCTAGAGAATGCTGGTGTCAGCGTGATGATAGACGATCGGCGTGGTACTTCTCCTGGCGTAAAATTTAAAGATGCCGAGCTCATCGGCATCCCCGTGATTGTGGTTGTCGGCAAAGCGCTTGAACAAGGAAATGTGGAAGTTCGCGTTCGTCGCACCGGTGACAAATCTGAAGTTGCACTGGCGCAAGCGCTGACCACTATTACAAATCTTCTGCCAACCTTGCCGTAAATGCTCAGCGACATTTCCACGCTGACGCTTATCTTTATCTTGGTGGCTGCGTTCTCTGCTGGATTTGTTGATGCAATCGCAGGTGGCGGTGGACTCATTCAACTTCCAGCCCTACTCATCGCCTTTCCCGATCGTGAAGTCGCAGCGGTCTCTGGCACAAATAAATTAGGGTCAATTTTTGGTACTTCAGCCGCGGCGCTCAATTATCGACGAAATATCAAGACAGATCCAAGGTTACTTCTCGCCATGGTCGTTCCTGCATTCATTGGTTCTGGTGCAGGCTCTCTATTGGCAACTCACATTTCCACAGAGCAACTCAAGTTCGCAATAGTCTCTATGTTGATTGCAGTTTTTCTCTACACATTGGCAAAGCCTGACCTTGGTAAGGTGCAGATTC
>CAYWWZ010000079.1:0-3565 GCA_964462495.1 uncultured Candidatus Planktophila sp.
GTTGTACGGTGCGAACGATTTCATCAACATCTTGTGTATCAAGACAGACTGGCCAAGCATCAACGTTGGCAAAGCGCTTAAAGAGCGCAGCCTTACCTTCCATGACTGGTAGAGCTGCTGCAGGGCCGATATTTCCAAGGCCTAGTACTGCCGATCCATCGGTAACAACTGCAACAGTGTTTCGCTTCATGGTGAGGCGGCGGACATCTGAAGGGTCATCAACGATTGCCTGTGAAATTCGAGCAACGCCAGGTGTGTAGGCGCGCGATAAATCGTCACGAGTTTTCAGTGGCACCTTTGAGGTTACTTCAATCTTTCCACCTAGATGGAGCAAGAAAGTACGGTCACTGACTTTGCGTACAGTTAATCCGTCATGTGCCGAAAGCGCAGTATGAATATTCTGCGCATGTTCTGCATCAATCGTGTCACAAGTTACGTCGATGACTACTTTTTCAAGGAGAGATTCAACGACATCGAGGGCCGTAATTGTGGCGCCGGCATTTGTGATTGTTGTGGTAATTAAGGCAACAGGTTGTAGTTCAGGAGATCCTTCAACGCGAATTGTGATTCCATACCCAGGAGACGTTGAAGCCATTTACACGACTCCGTAGAGTCGATCACCAGCATCTCCAAGACCAGGAACGATATAGCCCTTGTCATTGAGTTTTTCATCTAAAGAACCTGTGACTAGGGTGATTGGAATTCCGGAGTTCTTAAATGCATCTTCCAAAACTTTTATTCCTTCAGGCGCTGCCAATAAACAGATGGCAGTGATTTCGTTGGCTCCGCGTTCGATTAAATACTCAAAAGCTGCAACCAAGGTTCCTCCTGTGGCAAGCATGGGATCGAGTACAAAGACTTGGCGACCTGATAAATCTTCGGGAAGACGATTGGCATAGGTACTTGCTTGCAAAGTTTCTTCATCGCGGACCATGCCAAGGAAGCCAACTTGTGCAGTAGGCAGGAGCTTGGTCATTCCATCTAACATTCCCAGTCCAGCGCGCAAGATTGGAACAACTACTGGACGTGGTTCGGCCATTACTAGGCCAGTGGTTTCAGTGACTGGAGTCTTGATGGAAATGGTTTTAGTACGAACGTCGCGGGTGGCTTCATAAGCAAGTAAGGTCACCAATTCAGAGACAAGAAGACGGAAAGTTGGAGAATCGGTTCTTTCGTCGCGCAGAACAGTCAATTTGTGAGAGATCAGCGGATGATTAGCAACGTGAACTTTCATGTCACCTACCTTACAGGGCTTTCAATCCCCTTCAATGAGTGCCAATATGGGAGATGTGTCAGATGTAACCCAAGACTTTGCGATTGAGGCGTGGCATGAAGATGGCCGCTGGTCGGTGGCGAGCCTTCCTGACCCCGATGACTTAACTCACATCATCGACAGATTAAAAAAGCAACAGACGAATGGTGGAGCTGTTGCTCTCATCGCAATTGATGATGAATTTATTCTTGCGATTCGAGTTCTTGGTTCTCACAATAAATTTTTCATTAGTGATGTCACGTGTGCACTCGACTACGAAGTTGCAGCAGAATTCTTAGAGCTAGCAGATATTGATAGCCCTGAAGAAGATGACGAACCGTTACCCGCCGGTGATTTAGACATTTTTGCCGATCTTGGCCTCAACGGTATGGAGCTATCAACTCTCTGTGATGATGCAGATTTATATCCAGATGAATTAATAGATGCCATCGCTGTTCGCTTAGGATTTGGGGATCAACTCACAGAAGTTTTGGAGTCTTAAAATTTCTCAACGCACACCTGAAGAGTTCATGAAAGATGCAATCGCCGTCGCAAGCGATGCACTAGCTAGCGCAGATGTCCCTGTTGGCGCCATTGTTGTTAACAAAGATGGCGTCGTCGTTGGAAAAGGTTCCAATGAGCGCGAAGCCAATAACGATCCCACCGCTCATGCTGAGATTGTCGCCATTCGAAATGCAGCGAGCAGGCTGCAAAATTCTCGGTTAGATGGTTGCACTTTGATTGTGACGCTTGAACCGTGCGCCATGTGCGCTGGCGCAATCGCGCAATCACGAATCTCTCATGTGATATTTGGTGCTTGGGACGAGAAAGCAGGTGCAGTGGGCTCGGTGTGGGATGTGCTGCGCGATCCACGCTCTATCTTTAAAGTCGAAGTTACCGCAGGTGTGCTAGAAAAAGAGTGCGCTGCGCTTCTTAAAGATTTCTTCTCAGATAAATAGCGTTACACGAGAAGTTCGTATGAAGGATTCAAAATCGTAAGTTGGCCCTCTTCTTCGCCAACCATTCCTTCTGCGCGCATCTCCATACCGACTTCAAGGCCTGCAATTTCGCGGCGGCCTAAGAAGTTAAGAGTAATTCCACCAGTTTCATCCCAGACTTCAACCTGCAACATGGGAGCTGAGCCGCGTGGAGCCGTAGATATAGAAGTTACTCGTCCATGCACCTTAGAGCGCTTGCGCCATTCGATAGAACCTATTGGTGTGACATCGTCGGCATAGTGGGTGATTGGGGCGAATTCTTTAGGTGCTATTTGTACTGGCTTGGCGCTTTGTACTGGGGCAGCAGGCGCAGCTTTCTCTTCACGCGCCACCATGACAGATTTTCCAGAGGTGATGCGATTTACGTCGAATGGCACAATCGTTGCAACAACTCTTTCTAGCTGCGAAATTGGCGCTGCAATTTCTTCTGCGGTCTGATCGTGAAGAAGTCTTCCCAGGAATCTGGAGTATGAGCGACGCGGTAACAATATTGTGAGTTCAACATCAGGCTTTTCAGTCATACGAATTGCATAATCAAGCGCTGAGTTTGCGATGCGGCGATCTGGGCAATCTATAAGCTCAAGTTGGACATCTTCGAGCGCTTCCGATTCAGCCCATGCCTTCTGGATAGATTCTGCGCGACGATCATCGATGACAAAATGAACCGCTTTGATTTTGTGAGGTTTGAGGCTTCGCGCATAACGAACTGCGCCGACTGTTGCGATATCAACGCTATCAACGAAAACCGTGACATTGTGACGCGACATAGAAGTTGCACGTTCTTGGTGAGATTTAACTGATAGCGCACTCTGCTCTCGCGCATATTGGCGACGAAGACGTAGAAGTGAAAAAACCATGATCGGAGCAGTAATGAGCACCAACCATGCACCTTGGGTGAACTTAACAACTGAGAAGATCAGCACAATTGCAAATGAAACGCTTCCAGCGAGCCCATTAACAAAAACCTTGAGCTTCCATTTCTCTGGCTTGGTGCGCAGGAAGTATTTGGTCATTCCAAAACCAGCCAAGGTAAATCCTGTGAAGACGCCGAGTGCATAGAAGGCAACTAGATGCTCAACTGATCCTGCCGTGATAACCACAAGAAAAATGCCACCTGCTGCTAGAAGCAGAATTCCATTTGAGAAAGCTAGGCGGTGGCCGCGCTTAGTGAGCTGTCGTGGAAGGTAGCCATCGGCTGCCACAAAGTTCACGAGTAATGGAAATGCGCTATAAGTTGTATTTGCACCGGCGAAGAGAATGAGCATGGTTGCTAGCTGCACCATGATGAACATAAAGGTTCCAAAACCACTATTTC
>CAYWWZ010000080.1:0-3233 GCA_964462495.1 uncultured Candidatus Planktophila sp.
TGACCTACATTGTGACGGGTGGCAGCGTATTGATCGCCTGGATTACCAAGCCCCACTACCAACCACGTCATGATGTAAAGGTAGTTAGTCCTTCTTCTCGGCTTCTGCTGCAGGAGCCGCTGCTGCATCGGCTGCAGGTGCTGCTACTGGAGCTTCTTCAACCGCAGTTGAACGCTCTGAAAGATGGACAATGATGGTATTTGCTGGGCTTACCAACGTTGTACCCGCAGGAAGAACAACATCTGATGCATACTTCGATGTTCCTGCAGCCATGCCTTCGATATCAAGAACAAGGTACTTAGGAATCGAAGTTGCTTCAGCTTCAATTTCAATTGTGTTGTGCTGGTGCTCAAGGATTCCATCTGGGTCATGCTTACCTTCAGTGTGAACAGGTACAGCGACGACAACCTTCTCGCCACGACGAACTAGTACGAGGTCAATATGCTCAAGGATCTGCTTGAGAGGGTGGCGCACGACAGACTTAGGAAGTGTGAGCTCTGTCTTTCCATCAATCTCGATATTAAGAAGAACGTTTGACTCTTTGAGAGCAACACCGAGTTCGCGCGCAGGAAGAGTGATGTGCAATGGCTTTTCACCATGTCCGTAGATAACAGCAGGGACCTGGCCTGCAACGCGTGCGCGACGTGAAGCACCTTTACCGAACTCGGTACGTGTAGCGCCCTTGATTGATACTTCTGCCATTGTGAAACTCCTTCGTTGCTGTTATCGAACTTCTTCGTGAAGCGAAGTTCCAGCAGGAGTTGATACCTACGCCGTCGATTACGGATAAATTTCACCCTCGCCGGAACGAGTTGAAGGTTAGCCTAAGTTAGCTATGTCCGTCAAAAAGGCTTGTTACAGAGCCATCTTCAAAGACTTCTCGGATGGCACGAGCCAAAAGTGGCGCAATGGTGAGCACGGTCAATTTCTCGAATTTTTGGTCTTCGTTGAGTGGCAAAGAGTCGGTGACAACAACTTCTACTGCCTTTGATTCACGGAGTCTTTCAACTGCTGGGCCTGAAAAGACTGCGTGAGTCGCCGCAATGATGACATCTTTAGCGCCAGCCTCAAAGAGCGCATCTACTGCTTTGGTAATTGTTCCTGCGGTATCAATCATGTCATCGATAACAACACAGGTGCGTCCTTCAACTTCACCAACAACTTTTCCTACAACTGCCTCGTTGGGAATCAATGGGTCGCGCGTCTTATGAATAAAGGCAATTGGGCAGCCACCAAGTAGCTCGGACCAGCGCTCTGCTACGCGAACGCGTCCTGAGTCAGGAGAAACGATGGTGAGTTTGGAGCGATCAACCTTGCTACCAACGTAGTTAGCCAACATCGGAAGTGCAAAGAGGTGATCCACTGGGCCATCGAAGAATCCTTGAATTTGAGAGGTATGTAGATCAACCACCATCAAACGATCTGCACCAGCTGTCTTAAATAGATCTGCCATCAGGCGCGCTGTGATTGGCTCACGGCCACGGCTCTTCTTATCTTGACGAGCATAAGCATAGAAAGGAGCAACTACTGTGATGCGCTTTGCCGAAGCGCGCTTGAGCGCATCAATCATGATTAGTTGCTCCATGATTTGTTTATTAATCGGCGCAGAGTGTGACTGAATTACAAAGGCATCACAACCACGGACAGATTCTTCAAAGCGAACAAATATTTCTCCGTTAGCAAAGTCATATGCCGATGTTGGAGTAAGTGGAATACCAAGCTCGGTAGCAACAGATTCGGCCAACTCGGGAAATCCGCGGCCGGAAAAAAGACGGAGTTTTTTCTCGGACGATAAACGGATTTCGCTCAAGGAAGTTAGCCCTTCTTCTCGTCTTTGCTGTGGCGCGCTGCCGCTTCAGCAGATTTAGTGCCTGGCCGCTTGCGCAGAACCCAACCTAGTACATTTCGCTGTTTTGCCCTACCAACACCAATTGCGCCCGCCGGCACATCTTCAGTAATCACAGAACCCGCGGCGGTATATGCGCCATCTCCAATAGTCACAGGGGCTACCAGCATTGAATCACTGCCAATTCGGACATGATCGCCAACAACTGAGTAATGCTTTTCTACTCCGTCATAGTTCACAAAGATAGTGGCGGCGCCAATATTGGTGCCCTCTCCGATAATCGCATCGCCCACGTAAGAAAGATGTGGAACTTTAGAGCCTTCACCAAGCGTTGCATTCTTCATCTCGACATATGCGCCAACTTTTGAACCTTGAAGCAATTTGGTTCCAGAGCGCAAGTACGCAAAAGGACCGACGTTAACACCTTCACCAATCACTGCATCGGTACAGTGCGATTCAATCACCTGTGCATTTGCAGCAACTGTGCAATCGGTCAAAGTAGTACGCGGGCCAATAATCGCACCTGATGCAATGGTTGTTTTCCCTGAAATTGCGGTACCCGGTGCAAGAATGACATCCGAAGCGATTGTTGCGGTTGCATCTACCCAAGTATTCAATGGATCAACAATGGTGACGCCGGATTTCATTAAATCTTCATTAATTCGATCACGTAAGAGCGCAGCTGATTCAGCCAGTTGTACGCGGTCGTTCACGCCAAGTATTTCGATAAAGTCATCGATAAGAACTGCTGCAATCTTGCCACCTTCATTACGCAAGATTTCAATAACATCCGTAAGATAGAGCTCACCTTGTGAGTTGTCGTTCTTTAACTTACCAATTGCTCCCGCTAACTTGGCGCCATCGAAGGCGTAAACGCCAGAGTTAACTTCGATAATTTCACGTTGAATATCATCAGCATCGCGGTCTTCAACTATTCGCAGAAGAGAGCCATCGTCACCTCGGACAATTCGTCCATAGCCAGTTGGATCGGGGTGCTCGGCAGTCATCACTGATGCGGTAAATCCACCTGCGTGATGTTCCTCAAGAAGTTGCGAAAGTGAAGAACCAGTCAACATCGGCGTATCTCCTGCCAATACCAAGATGGTTCCACTTGGATTTAAACCAGCGAGCGCCAATTGCGTCGCGTGTCCTGTGCCGCCACGAGTTTCTTGAAAGACTGTGACTGCATGTGGGGCAATTTCAGCGATGTGCGCTTCAACTTTTTCACGTCCAGCACCGACCACAACGCGAACATTCTTGGGTGCGAGCACATCTACGGCGTTAAGTACATGGCCCACCAGAGTTCGACCCGCAATTGGATGGAGGACCTTCGGAGTACTCGACTTCATGCGAGTTCCTTCACCAGCAGCGAGAATCACTACGGTTT
>CAYWWZ010000081.1:0-3176 GCA_964462495.1 uncultured Candidatus Planktophila sp.
AGCACTGAAATTCTTATTAAGTTACTTGATCCAGATCAACGCCTCCCCGTTCACTTTCACCCAAATAAATCATTCTCTAAGCAACATCTCGGTCTCGATCATGGCAAGACAGAGGCATGGATTATCTTGGAAGCGCCTGCCGGAACCGGAGTTGGGTTAGGTTTTAAGGAAACTCAAAATAAAGAAGATCTTCTCAAGTTGGTTCGCAACCAAGATTCTGCAGCGCTTTTAGCATCTCTTCGTCGCGCTGAAGTATCAGTTGGAGATGCCATCTTGGTGCCAGCAGGCGTTGCACATGCCATCGATGCTGGAATTTTCTTGCTCGAGCTACAAGAACCAACCGATCTTTCAGCGCTACTCGAATGGGAAGGTTTTGCAGTAGATGGCATTAAAGATGGCCATTTAGGACTTGGTTTTGAAACAGTAACCGATGCTCTAAAACTTGATCCACTTACCGATACAGAATTTGAATCACTCATTGCACGTAACGCTCTTTCAGGTGGTGCGCTTCGTTCTATTCTTCCTCTTAAGGCTGATGGCTACTTTAGAGCCCACCTCGCTCCACAAAGAGGTGACTTTGAAGCTGGCTTCGCGATTGCTCTTGTCCTTAACGGCGCAGGTTCAATCACATTCGCTAACGCACCAGCCATGGAGATTGCCCAGGGCGATGCTCTTGTGATTCCACATGCTGCAGGAAATTATTCAATTTCGGGTGCAAATGTAATCGTCTGCCGACCACCCCTTGCAGAACTTGCGCGCGTAGCTATTTAGTTGAACCAGGTTGTCCGTAGACATTCTGGTAACGATCAAAAAGCTTGTCGATATCAGCTGGATTGATAATTTGTAGCGCTCCCATAGTCTTAGCAATCCATGTTGTTTTTGCGACATCTTCACACATCACCGCTGATTTCACTGCTGCAGTTGCATTCTTACCAATCGTAAATACGCCATGATTCTTCATCAATACTGCGGTTGAACGATGTCCAGTGAGAGTTTCTACAACACCTCTTCCAATTGCATCATCACCGATGAGTGCAAATGGACCTAACGGAATTTCTCCACCAAACTCATCAGCCATCGCAGTAAGAGCGCATGGAATTGCGCTATGGATTGCAGCCCATGCCGCCGCATAATTTGAGTGAGTATGCACAACGCCATTGACATGGCTCATGTGGCGATAAATGTAGGCATGAGTTTGAGTGTCGCTAGATGGTGCAAGCTCGCCTTCCAGCACTTTGCCATCAAGATCACAGATCACCATCTGCGAAGGCTTTAAATCTTCATACATAACACCGCTTGGCTTGATCATGAAAGATTTGCCATCGTCCAAGCGCTCAGAGACATTGCCAGAAGTCCAAGCAACTAAACCATAACGTTGTAAATCAATATTGAGTTTGCAAATTTTTTCGCGTAATTGGCTATGTGTACTCACTATTTACCTCCAGAGAGTGCGCGATCACGGATAGCGCGCAGTGAATGCATCGCACCATTGTGTCCAAAGTCTTCATAAAGTTCGTTGTAGTGGCGATAAAGCTGGTCATAAACCTTGGCGTTTTCAGGGTTAGGTTGGTAGGACTCTTCTGCAACGCCACCCATAGCAGCGCCCGCAGTAACCACATCTGGATATGCCCCTGCTGCAACTGCTGCGTGGATAGCTGAACCAAGCGCTGGACCCTGCGCTGATCGAATAATGGTGATTGGCATATTTAATACATCTGCATAAATCTGCATAACAAAGCTATTTTTTATCAATCCGCCAGCAGCAATAAATTGCTTTACTGGTACGCCTGATTCATTGAAGGTCTGAACAATCTTGCGAGCGCCAAATGCAGTTGATTCCACAATCGCTCGATAAATTTCTTCTGGCTTTGTGGCAAGTGTCATCCCAACGATCAGACCAGATAACTGGTGATCTACAAGGGTGGAGCGATTTCCACTCTGCCAATCCAGTGCCACTAATCCATGTGCTCCAACGGGTTGTTTACTCGCTAACTGTGACAAATAAGTATGAATATCAACGCCTGCGCTCTGCGCCGCTGCTGTGTATGAAGCAGGTGCATAGTTATTTGCAAACCAACCGAAGATATCGCCAACGCCTGATTGACCTGCCTCGTAACCGAGTTTTCCTTCAATGATTCCGCCGTCAACAACTCCACACATTCCTGGAACCTCGGCGAACTTTTCAGAGACCATCACATGGCACGTAGATGTTCCCATAATTGCAACCATCTGCCCTGGGTTAACGGCATTTGCAGCTGCTGATGTCACATGCGCATCAACATTTCCTACCGCTACCGCGATCCCTTCTGGTAGCCCAGTCCATTGCGCTGCTTCTGCGGTAAGAGTGCCTGCAAGTGCACCAAGTTGCCCAATCTCGTGTTCTAATTTTTCTGCAATAAAGTTTTCAAACTTTGGATTAAGTGCTGCTAAATACTCTTTGCTTGGGTATGCACCATCTTGCAACATACCTTTATATCCAGCAGTACAAATATTTCGCACATACTTGCCGCAGAGCTGCCAGATAATCCAGTCAGCAGCCTCTACCCACTTATCCATCGCTGCATAAATTTCAGGCGCTTCTTCCAGAAGTTGCAGCGCTTTTGCGAACTCCCATTCTGATGAAATTTTCCCACCGTAACGCGCAATCCATGGCTCTTTTCGTGTGTGAGCAAGATCGGTAATCCGATCAGCATGTGGCTGTGCCGCATGGTGTTTCCATAACTTCACATAAGCATGGGGGTTCTTGGAGAACTCAGGTAACTCTGAAAGCGGTGTTCCGTCTTCTTTTACTGGCAAGACAGTGCAAGCTGTGAAATCTGTTGCAATACCAATGACCTGGTTTGGGTTAATGCCTGAACTCTTTAGCACTTCAGGTACTGTTTTTTTAAGTACATCTACATAATCTGAAGGAACCTGTAGCGCCCAATCAGGCGGCAGCTTCTGTCCCGTTGCTGGAAGTATGTCTTCTAAAACTGCGTGCGGGTACTCAAAGACAGCGGTTGCAATTTCTGCACCATCTGAAACTCGCACAAGTAGCGCGCGACCAGAAAGTGTTCCGTAATCGACGCCGATGACATATTTTTCATCAGAAGAAGGCATGCGAGAAAGCCTATCTTCAATCTGCGGAGACGAGGAGATTTGAACTCCTGAAGGGTTTAACCCCTTACCTCGTTAGC
>CAYWWZ010000082.1:0-3119 GCA_964462495.1 uncultured Candidatus Planktophila sp.
AGACCTTTCTTCATGTGTTTCCCTTCAAAAGCAGCGGAATTGCTGTGTGGGAATCTTATGTGCGGGGTAGGGCAGATTCAAGAAAAAACCTTTATTTGCAGAACCTTTAGAGAGATTGTTACAGGTTTGTTATCTTGTAAGCGCGCATTGCATTTAACTTCCAGAATGCCTCATTCTCGCTATTCGAGAACCCAGCCGTGACATTTTCCGCTAGCTGGACTACCTCTGAGTAACTTTCGGCGCCCAATAGCGCCACCGGCCAATCAGAACCAAACATGATTCGCGACGTAGAGAAACTTTCGATGATGTGATTTGCATATGGAGTGAAATCTGAAACTTGCCAATTTTTCCAATGAGCTTCGGTAACCATTCCAGAAATTTTGCATGAAACATTCTCAAATGAAGCTAGTTCAGTAATGAGTGATTTCCATGGTTCTAACTCGCGTTTTGAGATGTAAGGCTTGGAGATGTGGTCTAGTACAAATTGAGTATCAGGGCAAGAACGAACCAATTGAATTGCTGCTTTGAGTTCAGGGGTCTTGGTAAGAATGTCATATGTGATATTTAAGCTTCCCAACTCTTTTACCGTAGCAATTGCTTGTGGCCGCGCAAGGTAGTTTGAATCTGGATGGTCTTGTGCGATATCACGAATTCCTTTGAGATAACTGCCACCCTTTGCTGCCAAATACTTTTCACATTCGGCAATTGATTGTGGCGAATCAATATCCAACCAACCTACAACTGCAACAATCGTTGGAACTTTTTCCGCTAACTCAAGGGCTTCGTAGGTTTCTTCGTGGGTCATGCTGGCCTGAACATAGACAGTGCGTTCTACACCTGTTCCAGCAATAGCCTCATGGAGGTCATCGATTGCAAAGTTGCGGCGAATAGGCGCCATAGCATCGCCTGCCATCCAGTCGTACTCGCGTGCAGACAAATCCCACAAGTGATGGTGGGCATCAATTCTCATCTTCGAAATTTAACCTTTGGCAACCACGTGTTCAAGAGGTTTACCGGCAGCAAGTAACTTCAGTTGAGATTCAATGAGCGCTCTTCCGCGGGGTTCAAAAGCTGCGGAATTGCCGCCGACATGTGGCACAACAATGAGGTTTGGCGCTTTCCATAATGGATGCCCCTCGGGCAGCGGTTCTGGATCAGTGACGTCGAGAGCTGCAAAGATTCTTTTGGCGTTTAGTTCTTTAATAAGTGCTTCAGTGTCAATGATTGGTCCGCGAGCCACGTTGACGATGAGCGCACCATCTTTCATCGCCGCTAGTCGTTGCGCATTAAACATATGGCGGGATGAATCTGAGAGCGGAAGAATCAAAATCACAATATCAAGATGGGGAAGATGGGTATCTAATTCATCAATCTTGACGGTTCCATCTCGCCCAGATTGAGTAAATGCGGTGATGGAGACATCGAAGCCAGCAAGTTTGCGCGCAACTTCTTTTCCAATAGAACCAAATCCAATGATTCCAACCTTGCTATCTGATAAAGATGGAAAACGTCGATGGTTCCAGGTTCCGGCAACTTGTTCGCGGATAAATTCAGCAAATCCCCGACGTGATGCAATTGCTAACCCAACGGCTAATTCTGCGGTTGATGCATCATGAACACCGCGCGCATTGCAGAGCGTCAGTCCTGGACGTAGATAGGCCAGGGCATCGTCGTAACCAGCATTGAGCATCTGCAAGATAGAGAGATTTGTCATTTTTGCTGCATAAGAAAGCGCCTTTGCGCCCCCCATATAGGAAGGCACATACATATCTATCTGCGATAAATCAGCTGAATCAAGTGGAAAGTTTTCCGGTGATAAAAGCGTGATTCCTTCAGGCGCTGTGAGATCAGTCCACTGGGTCCATACGCGCATGAGCTATTTTGTCCGTTCTGGAATTACTTCAACGTTATTTCTTAATACGCCGACACCGGCAACATCAATCTCAACGATGTCACCTGCTGCGAGTGCAACATCCATGGGCGGAACGATTCCGGTTCCGGTAGAGAGGATGACGCCATGAGGAAAGTCCTGGCATCTAAAGACATAGTTAACTAAATCTTCCAAGGTGCGGTTGAGCTTTCCAAGAGACGTTTCTGCCTCCCACGGAATAGTGGAACCACGAAGAATCTTGGCTTTGATAGTCATCGCATCTTTTGATGGAGCAAGCCAAGATGGAGTGATATCTGGCCCGAGCGAAGTTGAGCCGATATAAATCTTCGCCTGCGAGAGATAAAGTGGATTTTCACCTTCAATAGAACGGGCTGTGACATCGTTACAAATGGCGTAACCGATGATTTCACGATGCTTATTTATATAAATTGCAACTTCTGGTTCAGGGACTGATGCTTCACTGTCGTAACGAATTCCGATGGGCGCATTGGTGCCGCGAGCACGTACCGCTGTGGATTTGAAGAATAACTCTGGGCGGTCAGCTTCGTAGACACGTTGGTAAACATCTGGAACACCACTTTCTTCTTTGCGAGCATCACGAGAGCGAAGGTAGGTAACACCTGCGCCCCATAATTCAATCTCAGGAGAAATTGGCGCTGCTAATTCACCAGTCATCTCAGTTGATGCTTGGGTTACGGCAGTTTTGAGTTCAGCAAGTGTCAAGTGCATCGCTTCGGTGAGCGTTGGAAGGTTTGCAATTGTGCGATGGACACCATCAACAGTGACTACAAGACGGTACGGCTGGCTATTGGTGTGGAGTACTGAAAGTTTCATTTCAATCCAAACTAGTCGACGTGGAAGTTTTCAGGGATTACGTGCCACCACTCGCCGGGACGAGCTTCTGGGACTTGGGATTGCATAGGGTCAGTGATTTTCCACCAACGCTGAGTTTCAGGGTCGGCAGCGATTGTTGCCATATCTTTTTCGTAATCTGTCCCTGTGTATTCCATGTAGGCAAAGAGCAGATGCTCGTAACGAAAAATTGAGTAGTTTTGAATGTTTGCCTTCTTAATAGTTGCTAAAACGGTAGGCCAGACATCGGCATGAATTCGTTCATACTCTTCTATTTGATCTGGCTTGATACCAATTACTTGAGCGATTCGTTGCACGCTCATGCGGGAATTCTCTCGATGAGATTTGCATCCTCTAGTTCTGCCCAGATATCAGT
>CAYWWZ010000083.1:0-3093 GCA_964462495.1 uncultured Candidatus Planktophila sp.
CTTGCTACTCGCAGATGGATAAAGCTCATCTTTTACAACGACCTGATAATCCACTGCCCTGTTGCTTCATCGCGTTCGAGTTCAAATGTTGTCAGTGCACCGATAGGCGCTGCCTCAACTTTCCAGAGCGCACGAGCTTGATCGTCAGGGCGGAACTTGCCATCGCTGATGCGATTCCACCATCCACCTGCTTCACACCATCGCGAGAGGACTGTATGGATACGAAAACGTTTACCCCGGAAGGTGAATTCGATGGGGGTAAGACCTCCATCGGCAAGAACATCGTGGGCTGGTATGACGTGAGGCGGTACCGCCTTTGCTGACGCTCCTTCGACTGACATTTTTTACTCTCCCCTTGAGCGCTTGTGGATATTCGAACAGATGTTCGAAAAGTACGCCAGAGGGCTGACAAGGGCAACTCCCGCGTGTTGCGAGCGTAGATAGTTGAAATTTCAACTACTTTCACCTATTCTCACGCTTGTACGTAAACCCCTACCCATAGGAGAAACACTTGGACGCAATTCTTATCATCGGCCGCATCCTCTTCGGAGCGCTCTTCGTCACATCAGGTATCGCCCACTTTGCCAAGCTTGAGGCAATGACTGGCTATGCCAAATACAAGAAGCTCCCAGCCGCAAAGTTCGGCGTGCTTATCTCGGGACTCCTCTTCCTCCTTGGCGGCGTCTACATCATCGCTGGATTCTGGGTTGATCTCGGAGCGCTCTTCCTTGCAGTAACTCTCATCCTCGCCGCATTTATCTTCCACAACTTCTGGAAAGAGACAGATGCAACAGCAAAGATGAATGAGCAGATTGCCTTCAATAAGGATCTAGCTCTTGCAGGTGCAGCGCTTATCCTCTTCGCACTTATTGCAAGTGGAACGCTTACCGACTTCGGTCCAAACGTTGGAACGCTTAACTTCTTTGACTTCTAATGTAACTATCAGCAAATAGTAGGTAAAGCCTCTTGATTCTCTACAAAACGTAGAGATATCGAGGGGCTTTCCTATTTCTCCTGACACAATTCTGTAGTGGAGATACTCGGCGCACTGATTGCAGGCGGCGCTATCGGCGCTGTTCTTGGTTTTGTCGGCGCGGGTGGCGCAATGCTCTCCGTGCCTATATTGATGTATGGCTTTGGATTTAGTGCAAAGAGCGCAACAACTGCGGCGCTCGCTATCGTTTTTCTTGCTGCGGCATCTGGTGCAATTCCCAAAGCTCGCAAAGGCCAGATTCTTTACCGGGATGCTCTAGTAATTGTTGGTCTTGGGCTAGTTACCAACTTTGGATTTGCGACTATCGCCGATGATCTATCTGATTCCTTTATATCAACTGGTTTTGCTGCAGTTCTGATTTTGGCGGGACTTTCGATGTTGCGTAGTCCTAAATTTAGCGAGCATACGCGAATGCCTATCTCCGTATTGATAGTGATATCACTCGTGATTGGCTCCATTACTGGGCTCTTTGGTATAGGTGGGGGTTTCTTAGCAATCCCAGTTCTCGTACTTTTCTTTGGAACTCCCCCTGCAATCGCTGCTGGAACATCGCTTTTAATTATTGCGCTCAATTCATTAATTTCATTTCTAGGACATCACGCACTTTGGGAGAGCGTCGAATGGCATATACCAATTTTTATCGGTGCTTCGGCCGTAGTAATTGCACAATTTGCATCTCACTATTCATCGAAAACTCCACAAGATAAGCTCCGCAAGGCCTTTGCTTATCTCTTGCTTGCCATCTCTATATTTACGATTGTCCAGACTTGGGTGTAAAAAACCTAACTCTAATTTTCGTGGCTGAGCTTCTTCACCTTAATAAAACGTGATTGATATGCCGCGCCAAACATCAATAAAACGGGGAATGCAAATGCGATTGGAAGTGATGTCAGTTCAGCGATTCCGCCAATGATCGTAGGACCGGCAAAGTAGGAGCCGATTGCAATAATTCCAATACGTGCCAGCCCTACCGATGGTGCTACTCCAGGAATAGATGCGGCCGCTAAGTTAAATGCTGGAAAGAATGGACCCATCCCAAAACCTGCCGCACCAAAGCCGATACAGACTATGACCAAACTAGCCATCTGATGTGAATCGGCAAGTGGAATTCCAATAATGAGTGATAGCCCCCAAATTCCGCCGCCAAATATTCCACCGTATTGCACAGTCTTTACATGGCCCCACATTTCAAAGAATCTATCGCCTAACAATCTGCTGGCAATCATGGCGAGCGAAAAGACTGTGGCGGCAGCTGCATTGAGACCTTTGCCAATATCCATGTGATCCTGCAGAAGAATTCCGCTCCAATCATACGAGCCACCTTCTGGAATGAGCGCGCACATTAAACCAAAACCAAGTCCCCACAAGATCATCGCTTCTTTCCCAACAAGCGGAACTTTTGACTCTAGCTCTTCTCCTTCATTACCTAGATGTCCATCAAGATGTGGAGGAAGTAAGTTGTACGTGACCCAGAAATAGGCAAGAAATGCGATACTAGAAATCACGAGCAGATTCACCATTGGTGAAACAAAGTTTGCAACCAACCCACCTAAGAGCGCTGCAGAGAAAGCGCCGACGCTCCAGAGTCCGTGGAAGCTAGACATCCAGCGACCTTTCGTATGTTCTTCAATCGCAACTGCTTGCCCATTAAGCGCCACATCCATAAATGCCACGCTAAAGCCGCAGATAAATAGTCCGATACATAAAGCCAGAACAGATTCTGATACGCCCATGATTCCTACGCCCAGCGGCAAAGTGACTCCTGAAATTTGTACAACAATCTTTGAGGAGTACATATGCACAATGCGTCCCGATAGTTGTGCACCTGGTACAGCGCCTAGCGTGCTTGCAAGAAGAACCAAGCCAAATTGGCCATCACTCAAGCCCAAAGAAGTTTTAATTTCAGGAATTCTGGGAATCCACGCCATGCCCGTGATTCCAAGTAAGAAGAATCCTGCCCAGACAGCGTTACGAGCTCGGATACCTCGTTCAAAGTTGGTAAGCGCGCTCAAAGACATGGAGCGACGCTATCTCATAAAGTTCGCATATGGATGGAATTCTGGAGAAGGCAGCAGTCAGACGTTTTCAAGAGGCTGCCA
>CAYWWZ010000084.1:0-3043 GCA_964462495.1 uncultured Candidatus Planktophila sp.
AAGAGGGCGTTGATACTCGCGTTCAAACTGCAATCACTATGGGTCAAGTTGCTGAACCGTATGTGCCACGTCGCGCGATTCGCCACCTTGAAAAAGGCCGCGTAGTTATTTTTGGTGCAGGTGCTGGAATGCCATTCTTCACAACCGATACCGTTGCGGCTCAGCGTGCGCTCGAAATTGGGGCAGGAGCGCTCTTGCTCGCAAAATCTGGCGTCGATGGCGTCTACAACGCAGACCCACGCAAAGATCCAAGCGCGACCAAGTTTGATGCGATTTCATACGATGAAGTTCTCCAGAAGTCACTAGCTGTGGCAGATGCGGCTGCTTTTAGCCTCTGCCGCGAAAATAATCTGCCTATCGTTGTCTTTGATTTAATGACTAACGGCAATATTGGTCGCGCAGTTCGCGGCGAGAAGATAGGAACTCTCGTTTCTTAAATGAGAGTAACCAAGACTGAATAAGGGATTAGAGGAGCAAAAACCATGGCAGATGTAGCAAGTGCGCTGAAAGAAGCCACGGATAAGATGGCTAAGGCTGTCGAGGTTGCCAAAGATGATTTCGGCGCCATTCGCACCGGACGCGCTCATCCAGCGATGTTCAACAAAATCATGGTTGATTACTACGGCACCTTTACCTCGCTTTCACAGCTTGCCACAATCCAGATTCCTGAATCCCGTATGGCAATCGTTTCTCCATTCGATAAGGGCGCGATGGCATCGATTGAAAAAGCTATTCGCGAATCAGATCTTGGTGTAAATCCTGCCTCTGATGGCGCAGTTATCCGCGTTAACTTCCCGCAACTTACTGAAGAGCGCCGCAAGGATTACATCAAGGTGGCTAAGACCAAGGCTGAAGATTCCAAGGTTTCAATACGCAATATCCGTCGCGCTGCTAAAGAGCTCATGGAAAAGCTCGAAAAAGATGGCGAAATCGGTAAAGATGATTTAAGTCGTGGCGAAAAAGAACTTGAGAAAATCACCTCAGACCATGTAGCCAAAATTGATGAGCTTCTGAAGCACAAGGAGGCTGAACTTCTCGAAGTCTAAAGACTTCACCTTTGGAGGTTCACTTATCGTGTCTGATTTACATTCGATCAACGAAGCCATCAATAAGCGCGCTGGTCGAAAGTTACTGCCCTCAATTGGCGTAAGTGTTTTCCTTATTCTTCTGGTGTGGGGATCACTTGCAACGTATCGCGCCATCTTTGCGGGAATCGTAGCTATTGCAGTGGTCCTTGGAATTCGTGAACTTAATCGAGCGCTCGCTGCCGCAGATATTCATCTGCCATTGTGGGCGCTCACTATCGCTGGCGTTGGACTTTCGGCAGCAACTTGGCTTGGGGGAGTCTCAGGGCTAGCAGTTGCCACAGCTATCGCTCTACCTTGTTTACTCGTCTTACAACTTCCGCATGGCACAGAAGGTTTTGTAAAGACAGCATCCGCATCAGCACTTGCGCTGATTTATATTCCATTTCTTGCAGGCTTCCTTATTTTGTTAGCTCGTCCGTACAATGGTTTAGAACGCGTGATGACCTTTGTGGTGCTTGTAGCCTGCAACGACACCTTTGCCTACATCACTGGAGTTCTTATTGGAAAACACCCGCTTGCTCCAAAGATTAGCCCCAAGAAAACTATCGAAGGTTTAATTGGTTCGCTCGTCTTTACAATCATCGGTGGTTCGCTAGCTTTCGTCTACATCATGGATTCAGATTGGTGGCTTGGCGCACTTGCTGGCTTATTAACGGTATTTACTGCAACAGCCGGTGACCTCATCGAGTCTGCTCTTAAGCGCGACTTAGCAATTAAAGATATGGGATCACTTTTGCCAGGCCATGGCGGAATCATGGATCGCTTGGACTCGGTTCTCTTTGCAGCACCTGCTCTCTGGTTAGCCTTAGAAATCGTGCGCCGTGCCCAAGATTCTGGCTTGCTATGACAACAGAACGTCCGGCCGAACTGAAATTAGTCTTTGATGAACCAGTTCAAAAAAAGAGGGCTCCAAAACATTTAGCTGACTTTGCTCCAGCGGAACGAAAAGCCTTTGCCAAGGAACTTGGATTCCAGCCATTTCGCGCGGCCCAAGTTGCTACACATTACTTCACCCATCTTTCCAACAATCCGGATGAGTGGACAGATATCCCGGCTGCAGAGCGCTACGCAATTTCGCAAGCGCTTACTCCCAAGCTGATTGAACTTGTCACCACGCGCACAACAGATGGCGGAATGACACGTAAAGATTTATGGAAACTCCACGACGGTGTTCTCGTTGAATCTGTTTTGATGCGCTATTCCGATCGCACAACTGTCTGTATTTCATCGCAAGCAGGGTGCGGTATGAACTGTCCATTCTGTGCAACTGGGCAAGCAGGTCTTACCCGCAATCTTTCAGCAGGTGAAATCACCGACCAAATCGTTGCAGCAGCACGCGCCTGCGCAACCGGTGAGTTACCAGGTGGCCCAACGCGACTATCCAACATCGTCTTTATGGGGATGGGTGAACCACTTGCTAACTACAACGCCGTGGTACGCACTCTTCACAACATCACAGATCCAAATCCAGATGGGCTCGGAATCTCTGCACGCTCAGTTGTTGTATCAACTGTGGGGTTAGTGCCTGGAATCGAAAAGCTGATGGATGAAGGAATCAACTGCACCTTGGCAGTTTCACTGCACACCCCTGATGATGAACTCCGTGACACCTTGGTTCCAATTAACAATCGCTTCAAAGTTCGCGAGGTGTTGGCTGCAGCTGATGCATACGAGAAGAAGACTGGGCGCCGTTACTCGATTGAATATGCGCTCATCCGCGATATCAATGATCAATCATGGAGATCGGATTTGTTGGGTCGTCTTCTAAAAAATCGCAACGCTCATGTGAATCTCATTCCACTCAACCCAACCCCGGGCTCTAAGTGGACAGCTTCCCGCCGCGAAGATGAAGCCGAATTTGTGCGAATTCTGGAAAGTTATGGGGTCCCCGTCACAGTTCGCGATACCCGCGGCCGCGAGATTGACGGAGCATGCGGACAATTGGCTGCTAGTGA
>CAYWWZ010000085.1:0-1071 GCA_964462495.1 uncultured Candidatus Planktophila sp.
GCCAAGTTCGAGACTGACATTAGTGGGAAAGCCACGAAGTGATGCCTCAGCTAGTACGACCATCTGTGCTGCGATATCTGTCATCCAATACAAAGCACCAGCACCCACTTGTTCATTCAGCTCTGCTGCGCGATTAAGCGCGTCGTCGCTGAATTTCTCGCCTCCATTGCGATCTTCTGCAAGTACCCACAACAAGTAATCGCGGATATCGCTGGCATCGCGTCGCACTTGTTGGTGGCGGTCAAGGATTTCTGTCAGTTCGCGTTCAATTGCCGCACTTCGTAACCACTTAAACATATCTTTCCCAACTATCTGCCATGTTGATGCCTCGACGGTACGCGAACTCACTGACAATTCCCAGACAGTTCGGCGAGCGAGCTTTGCTCAGTAGTAATAGCCTTTTTCTATGCGCAAAATCCTTATTGCGGCCATTACTGCCGCCTTGACCGTGGCCACTTTTTCTCCGGCTACGGCGCATCAGCCTGTATTCCTGTTGCCCACCGATACAACTCCCAACGCTGGACCACTTCTTGTCGATGGAACCGTTTCGTTTGCAGTTCGGGCAGCATTTACCAAGTCGGGGCAGAAGCAGGCATTTCGCGCCGCATTTAAAGAAGGCGATTCACTTGAAGTTCAATATCTCATTGTTGATAAGCGACCTGAGAACTCCTTGAAAAACACGCTCTTGCCACAACTAGTAGTTACTTCTCCGTCAGGCAAGAAGTTCACCATGAAAATAAATGAGCGCACCAAGTTTTACGAACCGTATGGCCGCACCAACTATCTCTATCTAGCTCGCTATAGCGCTCCAGCTGAAGCTGGCATCTATCAATTTGTAGCTACCTCACGCGCCCGTGCGGCGATCACCATCGCAGTCGGAGATCGCGAAGTTCCGGGTGAAGTTCTACGCGGTCCGGCACCTACGCCAACTGCTTCGCAACCCACTCCTTCACCTTCTTCAACAGCATCACAACCAAAGCCCACACCTACTCCCACACCAACTGCAGAAGTAACAACTCAATCTGGTTACACCATGGATAAAGTGCGACAGAACAATTCAGCAAGCAGTTG
>CAYWWZ010000085.1:1171-3023 GCA_964462495.1 uncultured Candidatus Planktophila sp.
ATCACGCTATGTCGTTAGCACTTGTTACTGGAGCATCTCGTGGAATTGGCTTGGAAATAGCCAAAGCGCTAGCAAACGCAGGGCATCAAGTCATCGCAGTGTCTCGCAAGCCTGGCACCGAAACGCACACAAACATCACATCAATCGCCTGCGATATCAGTGATAACAACGCAGTAACCGAGTTGCAGAAGAAGGTAAGTACCGAGCACGGTGATGTGCAAATTTTGGTGAATGCTGCCGGTGTATTTGGTCCAATCGCACTTATTAAGGATTCAAATCCGCATGAGTGGGTAGAAACAATCATGATTGACACAGTTGCTGCGTATTACACATCACGTGTATTTCTGCCCGCCATGTTAGAAAAGAAGTGGGGCCGCATCATCAATGTCAGTTCTGCAGCTGCGTTGCACCAGCCAGGCAAACTTAATAGCGCCTACGCCACCGCTAAAGTTGCGCTCAATCAATTTACTCGCCACCTCGCTGCAGAAATTGCTGGTTCGGGCGTCACTGCAAATGTCATTCACCCAGGTGATGTACGCACTGAAATGTGGGCAGATATTAAGGCTAAGGCAGATGCACTTGGTCCTGATGGGGCTGATTACAAGGCGTGGGTTGACTGGGTTGATTCCACTGGCGGTGATGCGCCAACCAAGGCGGCAGATCTGATCCTCAAACTAGTAAGTGATGAATCAGCTCAAACAAACGGACTTTTTTGTTGGATTGAAAACCCATTACAGGCGCCTATCCCAAGTTGGGAGAAACCAAAAGACTCACGTCCCTGGTTGTAATTATTTGCGGAGAGTGCGCGCTCGATCCAAGTTTGCTGGCCATTTAATTGTGACGCCTAATTTTTCTGCGGCATAGAGCGCCCAGCGCGGATTACGTAACATCTCTCGACCTAAGAAGACCGCATCTGCTTCACCTGAAACCACGATGTGATCTGCTTGCTCTGGCTCTGTAATCAACCCAACTGCAGATGTAAGAATTTCCGCCTCAACTCGAAGCGCAGTCGCAAAAGGAACTTGGAATCCTGGCTTCACATCAATCTTGGCATTATGAATAGCGCCGCCACTTGATGCATCAATCAAGTCAACACCAATCTGCTTAAGCACCTTGGCAAGTTCTACCGAATCAATCAGATTCCAACCGCCTTCTGCCCAATCACTTGATGAGATACGCACGAATAGGGGAGTACTGTCTGGAATTGCCTTACGGACAGCAGTTGCAACTTCACGCAAGAACCGTGTGCGATTTTCAAAGCTGCCACCGTATTCATCGGTGCGATGGTTCATGAGTGGTGAATAAAATTGGTGAATTAGATAACCGTGAGCTGCGTGAATTTCAATGACATCAAAGCCCGCCTTCACAGCACGCGCTGCGGCATCTGCAAAAGATTGCACCAATTGGGCAATGTCAGCGACGGTAAGTTCACGCGGAACTGGATAGCCTTCAAAGGCTACTGCCGATGATGAAACAGCTTGCCATCCGCCTTCTGCAGCACTGGCCATCAGATGGTCATCCCACGGTTTCATAGTGGATGCCTTACGCCCCGCGTGAGCCAATTGAATTCCCATCTTCACGCCATAGCGATGTGCAAACTCAATCATCGGGGTAAATGCCTGTGCATGTTTTTCATCCTCGATGGATGGACAACCGATTGAAATGCGACCTTCGGGGACAACTCCAGTTGCCTCAACCATGATCAACCCCGGACCACCTGTCGCAAAAGCACCTAAGTGGACCTGGTGCCACTGGCCAACAAGGCCATCTTTAGCTTCGTATTGGCACATCGGTGAAACCCAAGCTCGATTTGTAAATTCAACGCCTCGGATTTTTAGCGAATCAAATAAGT
>CAYWWZ010000086.1:0-3020 GCA_964462495.1 uncultured Candidatus Planktophila sp.
CATCTCTTTCATCTGCTCAATTTGAGCTGATTGGTCGGCGATAACTTTTTCGCCGAAAGCTTTAATCTCAGCATTTTGGGCATCTTCAATCATCTGCGTCATATGGATCGCACCGTCATGGTGATCTGTCATGCCGGTAAGCCATAAGATGTCGAACTCTTTTCCGGTTGCTGCCTGCAAGGCAGATAACTCATCAGCGCTAAGCATTCCACCCATGCCATCCATAGAATGTCCCATATCTTCCGACGCGCCAGCATCTTTGAGCCAGGCCTTCATCTGTTTAATTTCTGCAGCTTGATCACGGGCAATGATTTTCGCCAGAGCAAGTAGTTCAGGATCTTGCGAAGATTTCATCGCCAGATTTGAAATATCAATGGCTTGTTGGTGATGAGGAATCATCATCTGCAGAAACATCACATCCGCACCCGTGTAATTGGAATTGGTCGAACCACTCGAACCGTGGCCCATATGACCAGATGAGGTCATCATTGGATTCTCATCACTGCGATTGATAGAAAGGCTCAGCACGGCTGCCGCCAAAAGGACTATAACTCCGAGTAATACGCCAGTCTTGCGATCGATATTAATCTGCATAGCAACTCCTTAGGTTATTCAGGTTTGGTGATAAATGTGATGTTACCCGTATCTAGTTCGGTGCGCAGCGCGACCAATAAATCGCGCGTAGAGATGGCGCCAAGCCCAAGCGCTTTCTTTGTCGCGATATTGGAAAGTGATGTGTCTACGGGAACCGCTCCCGGAAAGAGTTGATCTGCCGGTGGCTCTGCTTCGCGCAGAAGTGATTGATCTAAACCAAAGACATCACACACAAGGCGTGCATATTCCATGCGGCTTACCGCATTATCTGGAACTAAGTGAAAAGTTCCTGCTGCTTTGCGCGCGATGATGCGTTCGATTTGGGCGCCAGCTTCGGCAGCGTTGCTTGGTGCGGTAACTTTGTTAACACGCTCTCCCCCAAAGACGGTAAATGTTTTTCCAGCTCGCAAGTCCGCAACAAGTGATGTAACGAAGTAACCAAAACCAACATCCTGCGTCCGTGGCCCCACACTTTGAGTCTGATGAATTCCCATCACACCTTCAATACGTGCAATGGCTCCCGTATCAGGTGCTAGATCACGAATGACTTGTTCGCTCAGCGCCTTCAGTACGCCATAAAAATTTACTGGATTGCCGCAATCCGTTTCGGGGGTCATATGTGTGGTGCCATCCATAACCCACCCCGATGAGACATAAACAGTTTGTGCGCCAGCATGGTTAGCAGCGTGCGTCACACGTTGTGTGAGGGCGACATAAGAGTCATAGGCAAAGACGCGATCTTCTTGCAATCGATTAAAGTCATTAGCGATAGCGCTATGAACCACTGCATCGCACCCTTGTAGCGCACTAGCTATGGAATCAATACGTGAGAGATCAACGACTGTAGTTGCCCAAGGGAGTGGGCTTTTCTGGGGCGCACGCACTAACCCAATAACTTCATGTCCTGCTAGTTGTAAGACTTTTGCAATATTTCCGCCAACAAATCCATTTGAACCAGTGATTGCAATCTTCGCCATATCCCAACCTTAGTCTGCGTCTGAATATCGGCAATGGGGGCTCTATCCTTAAGCCATGGTTAACCACGGCAATATGTACGGTCCAGCATTTACCTTTCTTGGGATTCCTGCTTGCGATTTAGATGATCCCAAGACGTATCAAGGTGCTGATGTCATCATCGTGGGTGCACCGATTGATAGCGGAACATCACATCGCTCGGGTGCCAAGTTCGGTCCGCAAGCAATTCGCGGAGGCGACTATTTGCCACATGATGGCGAACGTCCGCATCTGGCGCTGCGTACTGATGGACTTAAGGACCTCAAGGTTTTCGATGCAGGTGACTTACTCATGCCAGGTGGAGATTTGGTGGCATCCCTTGCAGTATTGCGTGAAGCAACAGAAAAGATTTCTCGTGCTGGAGCTATTGCTGTTGTACTCGGTGGCGATCATTCGATTGCATCAGCAGATGTTGCAGGAATTGCCAACCACTTAGGCCACGGCAAAGTATCGATGATTCACTTTGATGCACACGCTGATACTGGTGAAGATCAGTGGGGTGCACTTGTTGGCCACGGAACTCCTATGCGCCGCCTGATTGATGAAGGCTATGTGCGTGGTGACAAGTTCTTGCAACTAGGTCTGCGTGGTTACTGGCCAGATAACAAAACTCTGCGGTGGATGCGCGATCAAGGAATGCGCTCCTATGAAATGACTGAGATACATCACCGCGGGCTTAAAGAAGTTCTCGATGAATCTTTTGCAACTCTTACCGATGGCTGCGATGGGGTTTTCTTATCTGTTGATATCGATGTAGTTGATCCCGGAATGGCTCCTGGCACCGGAACTCCTGAACCTGGTGGCATGACATCGCGCGAACTTTTGGAAGCTGTTCGCCGCATCTGTTTGGAACTTCCTATCGTTGGAATTGATATTGTCGAAGTTGCTCCCCCATTTGATAGCGCAGATATCACTGCAATTTTGGCCAATCGAGTAGTACTGGAAGCGCTGAGCGCGATCGCAAAGCGTCGCAATGGATCTCCTTACAATCCAGAGCAAAATCTGCTCGATCGTTAAGTAAGAGTTGCCTTAGAGCGTATCTAAAATCATTTGGACATCATCAAGTGACGTCCAGGGGTTCACAAAAGCAAAGCGCAGAATTGGTTCTCCTCTATTTTTTGAAGGTGGAATGAAGCCAATCTGCTTTTCCAGTAACTCATCAGACCAGGCCTGATATTGCTCAGGAGTCCATCCCTTTCGCTGAAAAGCAACTATCGATAGCTCCGGTTCGTAAACCAACTCCAAGTTGGGATTGGCTTTGATTAACTTGGCAGATTCTTTTGCCAATCGAATACCTTCTTCTACCGCTTCTGTATAGGCATTTGTGCCGTGGGCGGCGAGTGAGAACCAGAACGGTAAACCGCGCACGCGTCTGGTTAAGTGAATTGCATAATCAGATGGCGACCACGAGT
>CAYWWZ010000087.1:0-2992 GCA_964462495.1 uncultured Candidatus Planktophila sp.
ACAGCGCGTTTCATGGTGCAAACGCTAGCAATGAATCCGGCCGTTATCCATTCTCGCCATCTATAAGCGTAGGAACCGCATAAAAAATAGTAGCTTGACCATAATTCTTTTCACGAAGCGCAGTGAATCCCTCGGGCCATGAAATCTCTTTTGTGCGGCTATTTCGCTCGACCGCAACGATTCCTTGAGAATCAAGGTAGCCACCATCCCTGATTTGGATAAGTGTTTCGATGACATCAATATCAGAGAGATCATATGGAGGATCGATATAGATAAAGTGATAACTCTGTGCAGATTTATCTTGAAGAAAGCGGTGCACGTTCATCGCATAGAGATGGAATGTTCCAGGACATTGTGCACTTTTAATACTTTCGAAATTTGCGCTAATTGCGCGGGCAGCTACCTCATCTTTTTCGACAGCATGAACTACTGTCGCGCCCCTAGATAGTGACTCCAGTGCGATCGCACCAGTTCCGGCATAAAGATCTAAAACTCGCAAGCCTGAGAAATCTCCGAATTCAGAGATAAGCGTGGAAAAGAGCGCCTCGCGAGCTCGATCAGAAGTAGGGCGCGTAGCTGACCCAACAGCGTCCAAAGGGCGCCCCTTTGCAAATCCAGCAATGATTCTCATCTTTATGCCTTATCAATAAATTCTGCAGCTGCATCAGCTTGCACATGCGCAAGTTGTGCTGCCAAAAGTGGGTGAGCGCTAATATCAGTGTCAAGAATTGTAGATGCATCTTCTCTGGCGGATTCAATAAGCGACTCGTCTCGCAAGACGCGCAATAGTCGAAGATGTGATTTACCTCCCGATTGGCTTGCACCAAGCACGTCACCTTCACGCCGTTGTTCAAGATCAATTCGAGAGAGTTCAAATCCATCAAGCGTTGCAGCAACTGCAGCCAGCCTCTCGCGAGCTGGGGTTTCGGGATGAGCGCTCGTTACAAGCAGACATAATCCAGGTGAAGTACCTCGGCCTACACGACCACGCAATTGATGTAATTGTGAGACACCAAAGCGATCTGCATCCATGATCACCATGACTGTGGCATTTGGTACATCGACGCCTACTTCAATGACTGTAGTGGAGACAAGCACATCAATCTCCTTATTGGAAAAGGCGCGCATCGTGGCTTCTTTTTCTTCAGCGGATAAACGCCCATGTAGAGGCGCCACCTTGAGGCCAGAAAGCGCACCACTTTGCAATTCCGGACCGAGTTCTTCTACGGAAGCCATAATCGATGCGGTTTCGCCCATAAGAAAATCCATATCGGCATCTTCAGACACTGATGCTGATATTCGCGGCGCCACTACATAGGCCTGATGTCCCTGTGCTACTTCTTCTTTGATGCGACTCCACGCACGATCCAAATAACTTGGTTTTTCCAGAACTGGAACAACATGGGTTTCTATTGGCGCTCTTCCAAGAGGGAGTTCGCGCAAAGTTGAAACATCGAGATCGCCGAAAACAGTCATAGCAACTGTGCGCGGAATTGGAGTCGCTGTCATCACCAGTAAATGAGGAGGATTAATAGCTTTGCTCTTGAGCGCATCTCTCTGCTCTACTCCAAAACGGTGTTGCTCATCGACAATGATTAAACCTAGATCCTTAAATTCAACGCTCTCCCCCAGTAAGGCATGGGTTCCGATAACGATTCCCGCTTGACCACTAGCGGCTCTTGAAAGCGCATCACGGCGCGCCGCTGCCGATTGCGAGCCGGTAATCAGAGTTACCTGAGTCGCATTTTCTTCTGCTCCCAACATTCCACCTTGTGCAAGTGGGCCTAGTAACTTTTCAATTGTTCGCAGATGCTGCGCTGCAAGAACTTCTGTCGGCGCTAAGAGCGCTGCTTGCCCACCGTTATCGATAACTGTCAATGCAGCTCGTAGCGCAACGATTGTTTTTCCCGAACCAACTTCACCTTGCAATAAGCGATGCATGGGATGAGGCTCAGCAAGATCAGCTGCAATTTCTTGAGAAACTGCACGCTGACCGCCCGTGAGTTGGAATGGGAGCGAGCTATCGAATTTCTTGAGTAATCCATCGCTCTGCTCTGGGCGGGCAACGGCAGAAAGACCCTTCAGTTCACGCCGCCGCGTCAACAAGAGCAATTGCATCAGAAGCGCTTCATCAAAGGTAATGCGTTGTCGCGCTTTCTCAGCGCTCTCTAAATCTACTGGATTATGAAGTTGAACTAGCGCTTGTTGCAGAGATGGGAAGCCATACTTATCGCGCACCCAATCAGGTATGAAGTCTGGAACTTCATCGAGCGCGCCTATGGCGAGTTCAATGCACTGTGCGATTTTCCATGAGGGGAGCTTGGCGCTAGCGGGATACATCGGAAGATACTTTCCAGCGAAACCTTCTACGGCAGAATCAACATCACTACCATCGGCAATCAATTCATAGTCAGGATGGGCCAACTGTCTTTTGCCATTGAAGACTCCTACCTTCCCGGCAAAGAGCCCTTGTCGGCCAACTTTAAGTTCTTTCTCACGCCAGGCCTGATTGAAAAAGGTGAGCGAGAGTTTGGCCGTGCCATCAGTGACAATAACTTCGAGGATATTCCCTTTGCGGGCGTGCAATCGTCGACTGGTAGCGCTATAAATTTGCGCAAGAATTGTGACTTCATCACCTTCTACAAGCTCTGAAATATTGGAGAGTTCGCCGCGAACCAAGTATCTTCTTGGATAGTGATGAAGCAGATCACCGATGGTGATGTAGCCATAGAGCTCGCGCAACACTTTGGCGGTTCGATCGCCCAAGACTCCAACAAGTTTTGAGTCGAGGCTAGCCATGTGCCTATTCTCTCTAGTCAAGGCGCTGTGGCTCGGCTATTTCCCTACAAATATGCGTGGATTCGCACTATCCCACCCTGTCTTGCTACCCTAACGCCCTGATTCCAGTATGGAATCTTTTCAATCTAGAAGGAGTTCCTCTCATGGCATCTTCATGCGACATCTGCGGCAAGGGCCCAAGCTTTGGTAACAA
>CAYWWZ010000088.1:0-2931 GCA_964462495.1 uncultured Candidatus Planktophila sp.
AGACGCGCTTGTCGTCTCGATTGGTGTCATTTTTCATGTCTCTACAAACACGTACCGCTGCTCCCGGAAAAGCTCGACGAGCTGCCAAAGGAAAGCCTCGCCATACCGCCGCCCAGAAGGCGGCGAAGAAGGCGGCGCCTGCAAAGAAGTCCACATTTTCAAAGAGCACAGCTCCAACAAAGAAAGCTGCCCCTGCGACCAAGAGATACTCAGATCGCGAAACAGTAAGTAAGAAGGAAGTTCGTTTAGCAGATCGCTCCAAATTACGTGCGCAACGTTTTCAAGAGCGCACTGCATCAAAATCAAAACTGATTGAAGGAGCCCCTAAAGGAAATCCCAAGCAGAGCCGCGAGGAGCGCACCTTTGCAAAGCCTCCACGCAAGGCGCCATCCCGCGCCGCAAAATTTGTTGCCGATCGCACTGAACGTGCGGAGCGCCCCTTTAAAACAGATCGCCCTTTCCGTCCAGAACGTGGCGGACAGAGCGATACTCGTCCAACAACAAGACGAGAAGCGGTCAAGGCAAAGATTGCTCGCACAGAAGATGGGCGTCCGAATTTTGTTCCACAGAAGCGCGCAAAATTTAACCCAAGTGCGCCTCGAACATCAGCTCCACGTTCTTCTGCACCACGCACATCAGGGCCACGTCGCGCAGACTCTGCCCGCACTTCGCCAGCTCGCGATCGTCGTGAATCATTCGCAAAGACTCGCACCAATGTAGCAACCGACTTCGGTGCAGATGATAATTACATCTCCGTTAATCTGGCAGATGCCAACCTCGTTGAAGCAACTCCTCTCACGGAAGTGACAACAACTTTCCGTGATTTAGGAATTGCACCTGCACTTGCAAACGCTCTCAACGCGCAAGGAATTACTCACCCATTCCCAATCCAAATTGCAACGCTTCCTGATGCGCTCGCTGGCCACGATATTTTGGGTCGCGGACAGACTGGTTCAGGAAAGACTCTGGCATTTAGCTTGGCCTTACTCACAAATATCTCCGATAAGGTTGCGCGCCCTCATAAGCCTTTGGCACTTATTTTGACCCCTACCCGTGAACTCGCACAACAGATTGATGAAGTTTTACGTCCACTCGCACGCGCAGTTGGCCATGAATCTGTCGTCATCGCAGGTGGAATGCCTTATGCAAAACAAATCACTGCGATGCGTAAAGCAACTGCAATTTTGGTAGCCACACCTGGCCGTCTTATAGATCTACTCAATAAAAATGAAGTTCAATTAGATCAACTTCAAATTACGGTTCTTGATGAAGCTGATCAAATGGCAGATATGGGATTTTTACCTGTAGTCAAAGAGATCCTTGACCAAGCACACCTTGATGGTCAACGTCTTCTCTTTTCGGCAACGCTCGATCGTGGAGTTGATTCCCTCGTTCGCCAATATCTCAAGAACCCAAAGACACACTCATTGCAAAATGACCGTGCTTCAGTTTCAACGATGGAACACCATGTTCTTCAGATGCATCCTGGCGATAAGGATGACATCACATCTCAAATTGCTGCCCGCAACGGCAAAACCATTCTCTTCGTAAAGACGCAGCGTGGAGCAGATCGCCTAGCTGACAAACTTGCACATGCAGGCGTACCAGTTGGGGCTCTCCATGGCGGAAAGTCACAAGCGGTACGTACTCGCACACTTGCGCTCTTTAAAGAACAAGAAAACTCAGCACTCGTTGCAACAGATGTTGCAGCTCGCGGAATCCACGTCGATGGAATCTCACTCGTTGTGCACGTTGATCTCCCGCAAGATCATAAAGATTATCTACACCGCTCAGGTCGCACCGCTCGTGCTGGTGAATCAGGAACTGTTGTCACGCTCTCTTCATCAAAGAATCAGCGCGCAGTAACTGGATTGCTCTCGCGCGCAGGTGTGACTCCGAAGTTCCATGATGTTCGCCCGTTGGATGAAAAATTAATGGTTATCACTGGCGCACAAGAGCCTTCAGGAATTCCGTATGTTCCACCAATTGTGGAGCGCAAGGGTCCGCAGAAGAGCGGTAATCGACGTGGCGGATACCGTGGTGGCAATAGCCGCCGCGGGCGCTAGGTCCGCTGCTTCTTTCTAATATTCATTCCAATATTACGAACAAATTTTCTTGGCGCAATAGAAACAATTGCTACAAGTAATTTGTACTGCCATCCAGGAATGCTGACCGGCTTGTTAGCTTGAGCATCTTTCCATGCCTGCTCGACTAATTTGTCTGCGTTCAGCCACATAAAGTTTGGTAGACCACTCATCTTCATTTTGCCGCGTTGATGAAATTCAGTCCGAGTAAATCCAGGGCAGAGCGCTGAAACTTTGATCCCAGTTCCTTTGAGTTCGGTATTTACGGATTCCGAGAGAACGGTGAGATAGGACTTGGATGCGCTGTAAGTGCCGCCAGCAATAAAACTGGCAACTGACGAAACATTGATAATCACCCCGGAATTGCGCTCTTTCATGCCGGGCAAAATCACATGCATCAACCTCATTGGTGTCCGGACCAAGACATCAAGCAGTTCTTGTTCTGCCTTAATCTGACTTTGCGTAAATGGGAATTTAATGCCAAAACCGGCGTTGTTAATCAGAACCTCAATTGGATATGTCGAGATGTAATCCTCAACAGCTTTGCATCCTGAATCTGTAGCTAAATCTGCTGGAAGTACAAATGTTTGCACTCCATACTTTTCGCGAAGTCCTGCTGCTCGTTCGTGCAATCTTGCTTCATCTCGCGCTACGAGGGCAACGTTGTATCCCTTAGCTGCCAAGAGGCGGGTGAAGCTCTCGCCAATGCCAGCAGTTGCGCCAGTGACGAGAGCCCACCTTGTTGAAGTCATCAGACCACAATCCCCTTTGTATCTTCTTCACGGATATGCCATGAAGATCCATACTCTGAAACTAACTCCAAGAAAGGCTTTGGTGCAAACCATTC
>CAYWWZ010000089.1:0-2762 GCA_964462495.1 uncultured Candidatus Planktophila sp.
ATTAACTAGATTGCCCGAGATGCGAACTCCGCGTCTCGGGCAATTTTATTGAGACTGCAACAGCGACGAGCATGAGCGCGGCTGAAACTAAGAATGCTGGGCGATAGCCATAGCCATCTGCGATGGCCCCCAGTATGAGTGGAGCAACCATTGCTCCGGCATCTCCAGACATTTGAAAGAGTCCGATAACTTGCCCACCTTTACCTTCAAGCACATCGCCCACAATTGCTGACGGAGTGGTGGATAAAAATGCACCGCCAAAACCAACGATGACACTTGCTGCGATGAACATCCAAGGTTCAGTGGTGAATGCAAGAGCCAGAATAAAGAGCGTTAAGAAAGAAGTTCCAATAACTGCAGAGTAGCGGCGGCCATTGAGATCAGAGAGCTTGCCTGCCTTGAGGAGAAATAAGCCATTGATAATCGTTGTGATGGTAAAGCCAAGCCCCATAAAACTTGGGCTCACTTTGATTTCTTCCACCATAAAGAGAGGCAAGATTGATCGACTCATACCAAAGAGCACCCAAGAAGTAATAAACGAGATGATGAGTGCGCTGCGATAAGGCTTGAGAGCTAGTGCTGATTTCAAGGTAATAGTTTCGCGCTCTTCTTTAGCAGTTGGTTTTGCGGCAAGTACAGAGTTGCGTAGAAGAAAAGCACCAGATGCACTGGCACCAATCAGGAGAAATCCATAGATAATCATTGGGGCTCGTAGAGAGAATCCAGAGAGTGCGCCGCCAACGACCGGCCCGGCCATCATTCCTACTAAGAACGACCCGTTATAGAGCGATTGTGCGCGCGCTCGATGGTCATCATCAACTGCGCGCAACAATATTGATCCCGCTGCAACTGAGAACATGGAAGATCCAAATCCACCTACTGCGCGGAATATCAATAGCTGCTCGTAGTTTTGAGCAAAGCCAGCAGCGAAAGAAGTGATGGAAACAAAGCCGATTCCAAAAGAGTAAACCAGTCTTTCACCAAAGTGATCTACTAACTTTCCTGAGATAAGCCCGGTAGCAAAACGTGCAAAGGCAAAGGCAGCCAAGATTGCGCCTACCTGAGCATTGTTGACACCGAAAGATCGTGCAAAGAGGGGCAGTGTCGGAGAAATAATTCCAAAGCCAACTGCTACAAAGAACGATGCAAAAACAAGTACACCAACTTCACGGGGAAACTCCGCAAATGGATTGGTGAACTTGTTTTTCACGGAGAGTTTGTTGGCCTCGAAGTTACCCGAGAGCCTCACCTGCTGCTTCATTGCGCGCATTGGCATAGTCAGCATTTGTACGTAGTGGGGTTTCGCGTAAGAAGAGAGCGACCACAAAACCAACTGCGACAACCGGGGCTGCAACTAAGAAGACAACCTGGAAGGAATCAACAAATGCATTGAGAGCACTGATTTTTCCTTCCAGAGGTAGGCCAGCAATAGCAGCTGTATTGTTTTGAATTTGGCTAACTTGTGCTGAATCAAAACCTGATGTGGAGAGGTAGTGGCCGAGGCGGTTGGTGAGAATGGTGCCAAAAGCTGCGGTTCCAAATACAGATCCAAGAGATCTGAAGAAGGTATTTGAGCTGGTTGCCACACCCATGTCCTTAAATTCAACGGCATTTTGCAGAGCAATAACGATTGTCTGCATTGATAGACCGAGTCCAGCTCCCACCATAATTGCGTAGATGCTGAGTTCCCAATAAGGAGTATCAATTCCGAGTCGGACCATGGCAAGGATGCCGATGGACATGATGGCAGTTCCCATAATTGGATAGCGCTTGTAGTGGCCGTGCTTAGTAATCAATTTACCGCTCACAATTGATGTTGAAACAATGCCGAGCATTAAAGGAATCAACTTCAATCCAGCATCGGTCGCTGAATAACCCTTTACTACCTGCATGTAGAGGGGCAACATCACGATTGCACCAAACATCCCGGCGCCAATGATTGCGCCAAGGATAGATGTCAAAGTAAATGTGTGATTCTTAAAAAGTGTTAGCGGAATAATCGGTTCGACTGCCTTTGATTCCCACTTCAAGAAGAGAACCGTCAGAAGTAGACCGGTCCCCAAGTAGGTAAGCGTCTTGGAGTTGGTCCAGCCATCTTGTGGGCCATAGATAGAGACAGCAAGCAGCGTTGTGGTCACGCCCGCTACGAGAAGAATCGCACCAAAGTAATCAATCTTATGTTCGCGTTTTAACTTTGGAATATGAAGTACTGCTGAGGTGATTATGAGAGCTGCAATTGCAAATGGAATGTTGATGTAGAAAATCCAGCGCCATCCAGTTACACCCAAGATGCTGCCACGATCAGAGAAGAAGCCGCCTAAGAGTGGTCCAGCCACTGATGAGAGCCCCCAGACTGCTCCAAAATAACCTTGATAACGGCCTCGCTCGCGTGGAGGAACGATGTCACCGATGATGACGAAGGTCAGCGCCATCAAACCACCAGCACCTAAACCTTGAAGTGCGCGTGTGGCAATGAGCTGCTCCATGTTCTGTGATGCTCCGGCAAGAATTGAGCCAAGTAAGAATGTAACGATGGCAAATTGGAAGACAATTCTGCGTCCATACAAATCTGAGATTTTTCCGTAAAGCGGTGTAGATGCTGTTGAAGTCAAGAGATAAGCCGTCACAACCCATGTGTAGTGATTGAGTCCATTGAAATCTTCCACAATGCTCTTAAGAGCGGTAGATACGATGGTTTGGTCTAGGGCTGCAAGCAGCATTCCTGTCATAAGTCCGCTGAGAATGATCATTATCTCGCGATG
>CAYWWZ010000090.1:0-2692 GCA_964462495.1 uncultured Candidatus Planktophila sp.
CCTTTACAGGAACGAATTCTCCTCCGAAGAAAACTACCGGGGAGATATCGGTGACAGGAATTCGATTAATCAACCTGAGCCTTCGGTATTTCCAGCATCTGCGGAGCGCACATCAAAGATTCGATACTTATCGATTGCTTCTTGAACGACAGCCTCTTTGACTTCGCCTGCCTTTGCGAGTTCAGCAAGAGTTGCAACAACAATTGATTCAGCATCCACTTTGAAATGGCGGCGAAGCGCACCACGTGTATCAGAGAGCCCAAAGCCATCTGTACCGAGTGAGTGGAATTGATTTGGTACCCAAGGAGAGATTTGATCTTGCACCGCACGCATAAAGTCAGAGACAGCAATGACTGGACCTTCGGTGCCCTTGAGTTTGTCGTAAACGTAAGCAGTCTTCTTGTCGCGTGGATTGAGCATGTTGTGGCGATCTACTTCTAGACCATCACGTCGAAGTTCATTCCATGAGGTCACAGACCAGACAGATGCAGCTACGCCCCAATCTTCAGCGAGCAATTTCTGTGCTTTCACTGCCCAGTTGACTGCAACACCAGATGCCAAAATCTGTGCATTCTTTTTCCGCTGCTTACCTGCAGGCGCATATAGATAAATACCCTTGAGCAGCCCTTGGAGATCCAAGTTCTCTGGTTCAGCTGGCTGCACGTAAGGCTCGTTATAGACAGTGAGGTAGTAATAAATATTTTCACTGTTTTCGCCATACATGCGACGTAGACCATCTTTAAAGATATGTCCTACTTCGTAGGCAAATGCTGGGTCATAGGCAACAACTGCTGGGTTAGTTGCTGCAAGTAAGTGTGAATGGCCATCTTCATGCTGAAGTCCTTCACCGTTAAGAGTTGTGCGTCCCGCTGTAGCGCCCATGACGAAGCCGCGTACCAACTGGTCAGAAGCTGCCCAGAAAGCATCACCAGTTCGCTGGAATCCAAACATGGAGTAGAAGATGTAAATCGGAATCATTGGTTCGTCATGTGTCGAGTAGGAAGAACCGACTGCAGTAAAGGAAGCTACGGAACCAGCTTCGTTGATACCTTCATGCAAGATTACGCCAGAGGTTGATTCCTTATAGGACAACATCAATTCTCGGTCTACCGCTTGATATTGCTGACCGTGCGGTGAGTAAATCTTGAGCGTTGGAAAGAGTGAATCCATTCCAAAGGTACGTGCCTCATCAGGAATGATCGGTACCAAACGATGGCCAAGCCCTGGATCCTTCACCAAATCTTTGAGCATACGGACGAATGCCATGGTGGTTGCAACTTCTTGTGTTCCAGAGCCGCGACGCACTGATTCATAAGCATCATCGGCTGGCTGTGATAGCGGACGTGAAATCACGCGACGACGCGGAATTGTGCCTCCGAGTTCGCGACGACGCTCTTGCAGATACTTCATCTCTGGAGAATCTGGCGCAGGCTTAAAGTACGAAGGCATGTACTTATCAAGCTTGTCATCAGTTAATGGAATTTCGAGGCGATCGCGGAATTCAATAATGTCTTCCAGAGTCATTTTCTTCATCTGGTGAGTTGAATTTCGAGCTTCAAAGTGAGAACCAAGTGTCCAGCCCTTGATTGTCTTCGCCAAAATAACTGTTGGACGACCATTCTTCTCGGTTGCTGCTGTATATGCTGCAAACAACTTACGATAATCATGGCCACCGCGCTTCAAATTCCAGATTTGATCATCAGACCAATTTGCAACCATCGCTGCAGTTCGTGGATCACGACCGAAGAAGTGCTCGCGTACGAATGCACCGTTTTCGGCCTTAAAGGTTTGGTAGTCACCATCAAGAGTGGTGTTCATAATGTTTACGAGAGCACCTTCGCGATCCTGTGCAAGTAGTGGATCCCAGCCACGTCCCCACACAACCTTGATGACGTTCCAACCTGCACCACCAAAGATGGATTCAAGCTCTTGAATAATCTTGCCATTTCCACGAACCGGACCATCAAGACGTTGCAAGTTACAGTTAACAACAAATGTGAGGTTATCTAACTTCTCGCGCGAGGCAAGACCAATTGCGCCCAAAGTATCGACTTCATCCATTTCACCATCGCCCAGAAATGCCCAAACATTCTGATCACTGGTGTCTTTAATTCCTCGGTTATGTAAGTAACGATTAAATCTTGCTTGATAAATTGCATTGATAGGTCCGATACCCATCGACACTGTTGGGAATTGCCAGAAGTCCGGCATTAAACGTGGATGTGGGTATGACGATAAACCGCCAGCCTTATGGGAAAGCTCTTGACGGAATCCATCTAAATGGTCTTCAGTGAAACGTCCTTCAAGAAAAGCTCGTGAGTACATTCCGGGGCTGGCGTGACCTTGGAAGAAGATCTGATCTCCTCCGCCTGGATGATCTTGTCCACGGAAGAAATGGTTAAAACCAACCTCATAAAGCGCAGCCGATGATGCATATGTGGAGATGTGCCCACCAACACCGACACCTGGTCGCTGCGCGCGGTGAACCAACATCGCTGCATTCCAACGAACATAGGAGCGAATACGACGTTCGATTTCTTCATCACCAGGAAAGGCAGGTTCGTGCTCAGGAGAAATTGTGTTGATGTAATCAGTGGTGCGAAGTGAAGGAAGTCCAATATTTCTCTCATGTGCACGCTTGAGAAGAGCCAACATCAAGTAACGGGCGCGGACTGGACCTGCTGCGTTTAGC
>CAYWWZ010000091.1:0-2637 GCA_964462495.1 uncultured Candidatus Planktophila sp.
CAAACCTAGAGTTGAAGAAGAAGAAGGAAGTGCTTCCAACCAATGCACTTCGTGAAGCTTTCCGCATTTCACATGCAGTTGCTGAAGTAACCAACATTTCTCCATCACCACGTCAGCCATACACAGGTGTATCTGCATTTGCACATAAAGCTGGCTTACATGCATCAGCAATCAAAGTAGATCCTGCTCTCTATCAACATGAGGATCCATCTTCGGTGGGAAACGATATGCGTATGTTGGTGTCAGATATGGCAGGTCGCGCCTCTATCGAACTCAAATCAATGGAGCTTGGTGTGGATCTTGGGGGAGACCGCGAACTGATCGGTCGCGTTGTTGAGCGCGTAAAAGAGATGGAATCACGCGGCTTTACCTTTGAAGCAGCCGATGCTTCTTTTGAACTCTTACTCCGTGAAGAGGCAACAGGCAAGCGTCCTTCTTTCTTCACAATCGATCACTGGCTCACCACTACCGAACGTGGCGCTCAAAATGAAATTGTTACTAAAGCTGAAGTAACCGTAACGGCACAAGGAAAAGGAATCACCTGTTCTGGTTCAGGTAATGGACCAGTTAACGCTTTTGATAATGCACTGCGCGATGGACTTCATCAACTTTATCCAGAGCTAGCAGCCCTTGAACTCACTGATTACAAGGTACGTATCCTGGAAGGACGTCTAGGAACTGGCGCAGTGACTCGCGTCTTAGTTGAAACTTCTGATGGCAAGGGCGAATGGAACACCGTGGGTGTACATGAGAACGTCATTGCCGCATCTGCCATGGCTTTGGAAGATGCACTGACATTTGGATTACTTCGCCAGGGAAGAAAACCCGAGTAACTCTTACTTTTTGGGTCAACCCTGCTATATCTTTTCTGCTATGCGCACGAAGGTTGTGGGTAGGAGATATACCCAAGAAGAGTCTGCCGAATGGTTGGCACAGCGCCTCGTTAAGTTAAATATTGGAAGCTACGAAGAATTCGCATCCTTAGTTGGAATTGATCGCGGAACTATCTCACGCTACTTCAGACACGAGCGCCGGCCATCGATTGATGTGATTGCGCCGATGTGTGAGGTCTTGCAGGTATCTCCAGAAACTTTGCTCATTGCTCTGGGTGCGATCGATAAGAAGAGTTAGCGCAGATCTATATAGAAATCAGCCGTTCCTTCGATAGGGGTGAAGACCCGCTTGGTTTCATCATCTGCCCAAAGCGCAAAAGCGAGATCGCGTTCTCCGGGTAAGAACTGTTCGGCAATAAAGCTCTCAATATCTTCAAAAGAGAGTTCAGTGTTGATGCTCAAGATGACTGAACCATCTGCGTTGCGCGTCAGTGTCGGAATAGCGATTGATTCAGAGACGCGGATACGCATGGTTGCACGCTATCGCCTTTGATGCTTATCCGCATCAACGGCAGGCGGGGGTATCGAGAGGGTGTGGATATATTCTTCTTACATGAGCAATTTCGAGAAAGCGCATAGGGATTACACCCGCCATCTCGAAAAAGAGCGCAACCTTTCTGAACACACTATCCGTGCCTATGTCGGAGATCTCGATAGTTTCTTTGCACATTTAGCTCTGCAGAAAGTTACTTCGGTTGGGGATATCTCCATTGCGCATATTCGCTCATGGCTGGCAACGCAGCAGGTAAAAGGAGGAGCGCGCACCACACTTTCTCGGCGAGCCACATCCATTCGCCTCTTTACTAAATGGGCTGCTAAGAATGGCTACCTAGCTAAAGATGTGGGGATAACCCTTGCTACCCCTAAAGCCCATCGCACTCTTCCAGATGTTCTATCTGTTTCAGATGCAACGACTGCCATGGATTCTCTGGCAACGAGAGTGGCTGAAGATGAGAGCGCAATCTCAATCCGTGACTGCGCCATAGTTGAAGTGCTCTACGCGACGGGTGCGCGCGTCTCAGAACTCTGCGGGTTAGATCTTGACGATATTGATTATTCACGCAATACGATTCGAGTTCTGGGTAAAGGAAATAAAGAGCGAACAATTCCGCTTGGAGCCCCGGCTATGAAGGCGTTGGAAAATTGGCTGAAGAATGCAAGAGCAGAACTTGCAACCGATAAATCTGCGCGAGCAGTTTTCTTAGGTGCTCGTGGAAAGAGAATTGATCAACGAACCGTGCGCACTATCGTCTATGAAGCGCTATCGGCTCTCGAAGGTGCGCAGAAGTTGGGTCCCCATGCTCTGCGACATTCAGCGGCGACGCATTTGCTTGAAGGGGGAGCAGATCTGCGTACCGTTCAAGAAATTTTGGGACATGCATCTCTTGCAACGACGCAGATCTACACCCATGTATCAACCGAAAGATTGCAAAAGGCCTTTAAACAGGCACATCCTCGCGCGTAGTTGTGAGGGAGGGCGTGGATTTTGCACCCCTTCGAGGCAGGTAAGATTTGCCCTGCACCAGAGAGAAATTTCCGGTGACATCTCAGCACCTATGTATGACTCGGTTTATCCGATGAATACAAGCCACTTCGGTCCGTTCTTAAGAGGATGGTCGGCGTCGTAGGTGCGACGGTCTTAGCAAATCGTTAAGACATTAACCGAGCGGGTTAGTTGTGCTGCGCACAAAAACCCAAGAAGGAGCGTGCCGTCATGGCAGTTGTAACAATGCGCGAACTCCTC
>CAYWWZ010000092.1:0-2588 GCA_964462495.1 uncultured Candidatus Planktophila sp.
CCACAAATCTATTGAATCCACGAGTGAACCATCTGTCGTGAGTGACTGTGAGAACAGTTCCCTCATATTGATCAAGAGCATGTTCTAGTGATTCTGCGCTCGCCAAATCTAAGTTATCGGTTGGCTCATCAAGGAGAAGCAGAGTTGAACCACTTAACTCCAGCAGCAGAATTTGAAAGCGCGCTTGTTGGCCCCCAGAAAGTGATGTGAATTTTTGCTCTGCTTGCTTATCTATTTCATACTTACGTAAAACGCTCTTAGCAGGCCCCAATTGCAGTGAATACATCTCCCACAAAATTTCCAAGAGGGTCTTACCTTCAAATTCTGGATGGGAGTGCGTTTGTGCAAAATATCCAATCTCAACGCGCGCACCGATTTTGAAATTACCCACGTACTCGAGTGAGTTATCACCAGAAATCATGCGGAAGAAATGTGATTTACCTGTGCCATTTTTTCCTAGAATCGCTATGCGATCGCCAAAGAAAACCTCCAGATCAAAGGGCTGAGTAAGGAATTCTCCAGAACCACTTTTTATCGCAACCTGTTCAAAGGTCAGCGCGCGAAGGCCAGTACGTCCACCACGAAGCCCAACTTTTACATCTTGCTCAACCGGTGGCGCTTCGGGCGCTCCCGCTTCCTCAAATTTACGAAGCCGAGTCTGCATGGCGTGATACTTATTTGCCATATCGGGAGATATTGCTGCCTGCACCTGCAAGGTACGCACCAAATCTTTCAGCCTTTGATGTTCTTGTTCCCATCGCAGCAGCAACTCGGCAAATCGAGCATTGCGCGCACGGCGCGCTTCATGCCAGGTATCAAATTTTCCACCATGCACCCATGCCGTATTTCCATTAACTCCTTGTTCAAGGGCAACGATGCGAGTAGCCGTGTTCTGTAACAACTCACGATCATGGCTAACAAAGAGAATTGATTTCTTGGTTTCAGAAACAACTTTCTCTAGCCAGCGTTTAGAAGGTACATCTAAATAGTTATCAGGTTCGTCCAGAAGTAAAACTTCCTCTGGCCCTTCAAGAAGGGCCCGAAGCACCAACTTCTTCTGTTCTCCTCCTGAGAGCGTGTTGACTTTGCGGTCAGCCACTTCCTCAAAAGGTTTATCCAACATTTCAGTGCAGCACTTATCCCAGATAACTTCAAAGTCGTAACCACCGCAATCGCCCCAGTCAATAATTGCTTGGGCATAGGCCATCTGGCTCTTCTCATCCCCTACTTCATTCATGGCTTTCTCAGTTGCGATGATCTTTGCTGCTGCATCTCTGATGCGGGCAGGAGCAACCGATATTAAGAGTTCGCGGACAGTTGTTTCATCGCGCACCGAACCGATGAACTGGCGCATAACTCCTAGACCGCCAGTAATTGCAACAGTTCCTTCATCGGGTGAAATATCTCCACAGATCATGCGAATGAGAGTGGTCTTTCCAGAACCATTAGGCCCAATCAACGCTACCTTGGCGCCATCTCCAACCCGGAAAGAAACATCATTGAGTAAAACTCTTCCATCGGAGAGTGAATACTCGACTCCCGCTATATCAATATGACCCACTAGGCACGCTTGCCAATCGTTACTTGCGCGCGCTCCAAGAGTTGATCAGCGCTCGGATAGTCGACCTGATAGAGAGTTAAGCCTCGAGCCGGAAAGACTAATGAATCTGAAACACGTTCTTTATTTGCTAGCAGCTCTCCCATCCATGATGGATCTTTACGACCGTCTGCAACGCACACTACTGCTCCAACTAAATTACGAACCATTGAATAACAGAAGGCATCGGCTACAACATCTGCAACTAGAAGCCCCTCTGTAGTTCGCTGCCAGTGGTACTTTTCCAGCGTCCGAATCGTGGTTCCGCCTTCTTTATATTTACAGAATGCAGCGAAATCATGGTGGCCTAGCACTAGCGCACTCGCCTGGTTCATGAGGTCTACATCGAGTGGGCGATACCAAGATGCGACATCGTGGCGCGATAGCGGAGGAATCACATCGTTGTTGTCGAGAATCTTGTAACTGTAATAACGGCGCAACGCTGAAAAACGGGCATGAAACCCTGCAGGAGCATCGGTGATTTCCATGATGCGCACATCCTCATCAAGAATCCGATTGAGCTTGTAACGAAGATCTTTATAAGTTAACTCACCGTCAAAGATGACATCAGGAACATCGACATGAACCACTTGCCCTGTGGCGTGGACTCCCGCATCTGTGCGGCCAGCAACGATAGATTCAACATCTACTCGTGCGATTCGTGAGAGCGCTTCTTCAACTAAATCTTGAATAGTTCGGCGATCAGGCTGAGCTGCCCATCCGAAGAAATTAGTACCGTCATAGGCGATATCGAGCCGTAAACGACGAAACCCACTCTCCGGAAAGAGAGTGGGCTGCGCCATCGTAAGAGTTACTTATTTTTACTTATCTGTTACGAGTTCGATCACTGCCATAGGAGCGTTATCGCCCTTACGTGGACCGATCTTTGTAATGCGCGTGTATCCGCCTTCGCGGTTAGCGAAAGTTGGAGCAATCACAGTAAAGAGGTTGTGAACAACTGTCTTATTTGCAATACGCGCCATAACTTCAC
>CAYWWZ010000093.1:0-2574 GCA_964462495.1 uncultured Candidatus Planktophila sp.
GGTGGGCAGTCGATAAAGATGTAATCGTAATTTGCGCTCACTTCATCAATCGCGGCCTTTAGCTGCAGTTCACGTGCAACCATCGAAACTAAATTAATTTCAGCGTTAGCAAGTGATGTATTTGATGAAACACAATCAAGTTCTGGAAAGCCAGAAACTTTCTTAATAACTTCTGGCATCGTCGCGCTGCCCATGAGAACTTCATAGACACCGGCGCTATCACGATGTTCAACCCCAAGGGCAGTTGATGCATTGCCCTGTGGATCAAGATCGATGACGAGGACCCTCAAGCCCCCCATCGCCATTGCAGCTGCGATATTGACGGTGGTGGTGGTCTTACCGACCCCACCCTTCTGGTTGGCCACAGTGAAAATTCGGGTGGAGGCTGGTTTGGCCATCGCCTCTTTGAGGCGGCGAACACCGACTACCTTGGTAGGTGTTTCACGTGAAACTTCATCGGCCATAGATGAATCTAAGCACGCAACCTAAGCGCCTTTGCGCAGCTCGACGATTCGCCCGAGCCCAATCCCCTCTAACTCAATCTCATGGAGCTTGGCGTTCTTCACGCCCTCCATCTCAGCGGCGGCAGATTCCCCCTTCATAGCAAGGAGGGCTCCCCCGGTTTTGACCATATGCCAGCTGATCTTCTTCAACTTCTCAAGGGGGGCAACGGCGCGAGCGGTGACGAAATCGGCGCTCTTCTTCACATCCTGCGCCCGTCCGCGGATAACCTCAATCTCAAGCCCCACGGTCGCCTCCTTCAAGAATTCGACCCGCCGTTCAAGGGGTTCGATCAAGGTAACTTTGAGGTCAGGTCGGGCTAGGGCTATCACTATGCCGGGAAGGCCAGCCCCTGATCCAATATCAAAGAGCGAGGCCCCTTGTGGCAAAAGTTGGGTGACTGGCAGGCAGTTGAAGATATGGCGATCCCAGATTCGATCTCCCTCGCGAGGGCCAATCAGCCCGCGCTCAATTCCCGCGCTCGCTAAAAACTCCGCGTAGGTGTGGATCTGCTGGATACGCTCCGGAAAGTAGCGGCCGACTAGCCCCTCTACTGATTGTTCCACGTGAAACTTTCAGGTTGTGGGCGCTTAGGCCGGATAGATGACGACGAAGCGGTTTGGGTCTTCCCCGTCAGATTCTGAGGTCAACCCCAAGGTCTGGATGGTGTCGTGGATAATCTTTCGCTCAAAAGCGTTCATTGGCTCAAGTTTGATTGAGTTTCCAGTGGTCTTCGCCTCTTCTGCCATTTTTTCAGCCAGGGCGGTTAGCTCCTTGCGGCGGCCGGCGCGGAAGCTATCGATATCGAGCATTAAACGGCTGCGATCTCCTGTTGCTGTCTGCACGGCAAGGCGAGTCAGCTCCTGGATTGCATCGAGAACCTCACCATCTGCGCCCACGAGGTGGCTGAGCTTGCCGCCCACAATTGCTAGGGATGCGCGCCCATTTTCGACATCGATATCGATATCTCCATCAAGATCTGCGATATCGAGCAAGCCTTCGAGGTAATCAGCTGCGATATCGCCCTCTTCCTCTAACTTTGCAAGGCTCTTTGGCGCCTTCGCCTCTTTTGGCTCAGTGGCTTCAACCTCTTGAACTTCAGTAGCTTCTGACATTGTCTGTCCCCTTTATTATATTTAAAAAGTATTTGATAGTAATTGTCCGTTTATCGCTTCTTCTTTTTCTTCTTTGGCTGCTTACGTTGTCCTTGGACCTCAGGAGCCTGCTCCTCGGTCTGGTCAATTCCATTTTCCTCGCTCGTAGTACCTTCGAGCTTCTTCTTCTCTGCACGCTTTCGCTGCAACTCTTCATATGCCGGCGATCCAGGCGTTGGGTTTCGCTTAATGACGTAGTACTGCTGGCCCCATGTCCACAAGTTTGTTGTCGACCAATAAATCAAAACTCCGACAGGAAAGTTAACGCCAGAGATAGCAAAAATTACCGGGAATGCATACAACATAATTTTTTGCTGCTGCAACATCATATTGTTGCTGGCATCCATCTTTGGCATTCCCTTAACCATCAACTGGCGCTGTGTTGTAAATGTTGTTGCTGACATAAAGATGATGAGCAGAACGGTCACAATCTTTACAGTGATATCAGGAGATCCTAAGAAAGTCTCAGAGATCTTTGCACCAAAGAAAGTTGCTTGCGCAGCTGAATCTAGATATTCACCTTTAAGGAATCCGCGCGCGATTGGAGCAGACACACCTTCATCTGTCTTTGCTGCAATTCCATTAAGAACAGTAAAGAGCGCAAAGAAAATTGGCGCTTGGGCAAGAATTGGAAAGCATGATGCAAGCGGGTTTGTCTTATGCTCTTTGTAGAGCTTCATCATCTCTTCTGATTGCTTCTGGCGATCGTCTTTATACTTCTTCTGAATCTCTTTCATCTGTGGCTGCAGCGCAGTCAGTGCGCGCTGTGACTTAATCTGCTTGACGAAAAGTGGAATCAAAATGATTCGGATAAGAACCACAAGGCCCATGATTGAGAGAGTCCATGTCACGCCAGAATCTGTGCCGAATATAGGCGTGAGACCTTTATGGATAAGGACAATAACTCCTGATACGAAGT
>CAYWWZ010000094.1:0-2550 GCA_964462495.1 uncultured Candidatus Planktophila sp.
ACCGCATCAAGGTAGTAGTGGCACAGCTGCTTGAGACGAAGATTAAAGATCCTCGTCTTGGCTTTGTGACTGTTACCGATGCGCGAGTTTCTGGTGATTTACAAAACGCATCTATTTTTTACACCGTTCTCGGTGGCGAAGATGAACGTGCGGCAACCGCTGCAGCTCTTGAATCTGCCAAAGGCGTTCTCCGGAGCGCGGTAGGTAAAGATCTCGGAACCCGCGTTACTCCCTCTCTTGAATTCATCTTGGATGGGCTCGCTGAATCTGCAAAAGAGATGGATTCACTTCTTGAGCGAGTGCATGCACTCGATGCAGAAGTTGCAAAGGCTCGAGCCAATGCCAAGCCTGTCGTTGAAGATCCCTACAAAGCGCCCAGAGTTATCTTGTCTGATGCGCATGACCCAAGTCATCGCAATCTCGAAGAATGAGCGACGGTTTTCTCATAGTTGATAAAGCTACTGGTATGACCAGTCACGATGTTGTTGCAGTCGCTCGCAAAGCCCTCGGTACTCGCAAAGTAGGTCATGCCGGAACGTTGGATCCGATGGCCACGGGTGTACTCGTACTTGGCTTCGGAAACGGAACGCGCCTCCTGCAATACATCACCGATGGAGATAAGTCTTATCGTGCAACCATTGTTTTAGGTACATCAACAGTTACCGATGACAGCGAGGGCGAAGTTATTTCTACTGCGGATGCTTCACAGGTTGCAGATACTGAGATTAAACCTGTACTTGCTTCAATGATTGGCACAATCGCACAACGTCCATCTTCAGTGTCTGCAGTCAAAGTAGGGGGAGAACGCGCCTATGACCGAGTACGCGCTGGCGAAACCTTTGAGCTAGCAGCCCGCGAAGTCACTATTACTCAATTGGATATTCAAGCGATTCGCCATTTGGAAAAAAATACAGAGGTGGATATCGAAGTGACATGTTCGGCTGGAACTTTTATCCGAGCGATTGCGCGCGATCTCGGGATTGCACTATCTGTAGGTGGACATCTCTCTGCGCTTCGGCGAACACGAGTTGCTGGTTTTACCGAGAACCAGGCCATTTCATTTGAAGATTTGAAAAATCAGAATTTTGCACCATTGGACCTTGCAGATGTTGCTCGCGCCACCTTCACTCCTCGTGAATTGACGCTTGAGGAAGTGCAGGAGCTCTCCTTTGGTCGCCCTCTCAAGGAAAGCGGTAATACGATGATCAACGCAGCTATGTCTCCAGATAACAGATTAATTGCCTTACTGAAAGATCAAGGAGATAAAGCTAAGCCCATCGCCGTTTTTGCAGCGGCTAACTAGGTAAGGCAAAATTCTCGTATGAGCGATACCAACGTCGTCGTCATCGGAGTCTTTGATGGCGTTCACAAGGGACATCAAGTCTTGCTCAATCGTGCCAAGGAAATCGCTGATGGACGATCCATCATTGCTCTTACCTTTGACCCTCATCCCACCACGGTATTTGCTCCCGATAAGGCGCCCACAATGTTGACTACTTTGGCCGATCGAGTTGAATTGCTCAAGATTCACAACGCCGACCAAGTAGCAGTCATCAAATTTAATGAAAAGTTTGCAGCCATGTCACCTGAAGAATTTGTACAAAGCGTCCTCGTGAATCAGCTACACACCAGCACGGTCATAGTCGGCCAGAACTTTACTTACGGGCATAAAGCAGCTGGCAATGTGGAATCGCTCATCCAATCAGGTAAGGAACATGATTTCACTGTTGATGTTCAAGAGTTAAAGGAAGATACCGAAGTCATTTCATCATCTCGAATTCGTGCTCTGGTAGTTGAAGGAAAAGTCGAAAAAGCTCGAGAACTTCTCTCTCGCCCACATCGACTTGATGGAGTAGTCATACACGGTGAAAAACGTGGACGTGAAATCGGATATCCAACAGCAAATCTTGGCAAGATTGAAGGACAGACAATTCCAGCTGATGGTGTTTACGCAGGCTGGCTGACAGTCGGAATCAACTTCTGGCCTGCCGCAATTTCTATCGGAACCAACCCGACATTTGAAGGCGCTCGTGGCCGCCAAGTCGAGGCATATGCTCTCGATCAGCAGGGACTCGATCTCTACGATAAGAACGCCTCAATTGAATTTGGCTGGTACTTAAGACCGACCTTGAAATTTAATAGCCTCGATGAGCTCTTGGTACAAATGAAGAAGGATTGCGATAAAGCTCGCGAACTCACAGAGAAATAGCCCACATCCACGCTCAATTTCGCTTATCCACACCCCGCAGGTAAACTTAGCGCCGTCCAACGAGAAAGTGATTTCCCGTGAGTCAAACCGGGAAGCCTCTTGAACAGTACCGATAGGTACTTAACAATGAAAAGGAAGAAAAGATATGGCGTTAACACCTGAAGTAAAGAAAGAAATCATTGCAAAGTACGGTTCATCGGCTACTGATACAGGAAGCCCTGAAGCTCAGGTCGCTTTGTTGTCACGTCGAATTGATGACATCACAACTCACCTACAGACCAACCCGCATGATCACCACAACCGTCGTGGTCTCTTGTTGCTCGTAGGTCAGCGTCGCCGCA
>CAYWWZ010000095.1:0-2496 GCA_964462495.1 uncultured Candidatus Planktophila sp.
AAATATCTGATTGGTATTCACTCTTCCAGCGAGTGAACTGATCATCAGGCGGAATGCTTGCCACCATGCCCAAGTAATCTGAACCCTTTTCAATCGTCGCTAAGTCAATAGACATATGTTGACGAGTGCGGTGCGCCATAACTGCATGGCATGCCTCATGCACTGCAACTGCATGGCGTTCGCGCTCGATGTATTCCACATCTTCAGATGGTCCAAGCTCTTTCTGCTGCTTAGCCTTGATGATGTCAGACCATTCAATAGAGGTACGGCCATTGCGAATTGCCATGATGAGCGCTTCATTAATGGTGTCTTTAATGGTCGCACCCGTTGCGTAAGGAGTAATCGTGGCAATCTTGTCGATTTCTTCTGCCGTGAGCGAGTGTGAAACCTTTGATAGATAACCCTCATACGTGCGGATACGACCAGCTTTACTTGGATAGCCAACGCGATACATACGATCGATACGTCCTGGACGTAGCAACGCCTCATCAAGTGCTTCCGGCATATTCGTCGCCATTACAACGAGGATTCGATACTTCGGAGGATTCTTAGGGCGCATACCTAGCGTGCGGCGCACGATACGGTTGAAGAATCCCCGTGGCTTCTTGAGGCCCGAGAGCTCAGTAAGCAGCGCTTGCAGAGTTCCCATTCCGCCACCCCCACCTGCAGCGCCACCCATCACAAACTTTTCGCGAGTGATCGCAGAGACAGCGGATTCTGAAAGGTATGTGCCGCCATGGCAATGGCTCTCAAATATCTTTGATCTATCCATCGTTGAAGCGCGTTGTGGGCCACCTTGCGTCACGATTCCACGGTTGCCGAGTGAGTCTGCTTCATCAAAGAAGACAACAACTCCGCCATAGCGCAGCGCTAACTTACGTAATTTACGGAAGAGGCTCTTCACTTTAAGAACTCCAACACCAAAGAACATATTGGTAAATGCACCTGGATCAACGAAGACGAATGGCTTGCCGGTTTCACCTGCCATTGATTCGGCCATCAGAGTTTTTCCGGTACCTGGAGGACCCCACAAAAGAATTCCACCTGGTACGTAGCCGCCATGCTTTTCAATCTCTTCAGGAGATTCGAGGAAGAGCAAATTTTCACGGATGCGGTTGAGAACATGATCTTGTCCCCACACATCGCTAAAGCGAGTGCGAATGTCGTCCGGGAAATAAGTATCAACGCCACCGCGACTTAAGAACCAGAAGATTGCAGCAAATTGAATGATGACAAAGACAACTGCAAACATGAGCTGCGCAATAAATGGCAACGCAGTAAGGAATGCCTTAGGGGCTAAGAAGAGCGCCTTGATCGGTGGTTCGTCATAGATGGCACCGAGAATGATGGCCAATAAGAAGATGACCAGGGACCACTTAATAGCGCGAGATAAGCGGAAGCGAGTCCAATCGCTAAGGCGATGAATCTGGCGATCGACAAATCCAAAGTAGCGCTTCCAGATGCCATGGTAGGGCGCTAAAACTTCCGCCAAAATAAAGTGAATCTGGCGAATTACTTCGATAACAGCTAAAACGATTAACCAGGACTTGGAGCGAGCAGTTTCTCGGAGAGCATCTTCAACGCTCAATATGGGGTTCTCGGCAAGGCTCGACCACGTTAGTACTAAGTAGGTGATACCAAAGAGCAGCAGAAATTTGATGCGGTCGTAGAAGGAGAGATGAATACGCGTCTTTCTATCAGTATCGCGCGGCCTGCTTGGGCGATTTTCTAACTGATTTATCTGACTCATTTTGCTCCTTGTACTGTAAACGAACTGACAATCTCATCAATGTCCTTCTTGTTTTTTGAATAGCACTCTGTTGTGCAACGAACCACAAAGATGTACATCGTCGTGCGGTCATTAGATACCAAAGAGGTTTGATTGATGGTCTGCTTCAAATCACCAATTGTGAATCGATAAGTGGTTTGGACTCCGCGGCCACCTTTTTGTACAACTTCTTGGTCAGCAAGGATTTCGAAGTCTGGGGCGCTCGGATCATCACCATTAATTATCTGAGTGACTGGGACGATGACATCGCGCAGTGAGTTATAAGAAACTGAATTAATTTCTGCAGAAGATAACTCGCGTACTCTGGCAAAAACAAGCGGCTGTGAAGGTGCAGTTAAGTTAAAGACTTCGGCCGGTTTCAGTTTGGGATCTGTTGAGTAGGCAATCTGCCACTTTACGAGCGCTTGTCTTGATTCTGCTTCGGGATCTGCTGATTCTCTCTCAAACTTATTGAGAACAGCTGGGGAGATAGATTTCCAATTTGTTGGTACTGAGAAGAAAACGCCTTCGCTTTTAGAGGCGGGATATAACTTTGAACTTTCTCCACACGAACTCAGACTCAGGGCGAGCGCCACTGATATGAGGGCGATGAGGGAGCGCTTCATCCGGAAATTCTCTCGGATTTATGGCAAGTACGCCATAGATGGTTTAACTGGTGCGCGCGAAGGGATTCGAACCCCTAACCTTCTGATCCGTAGTCAGATGCT
>CAYWWZ010000096.1:0-2379 GCA_964462495.1 uncultured Candidatus Planktophila sp.
TGGAAAATTCAATCTGATGGCGACGCGGTAAATCCAGGTGATGCTCGTTCTTCATCAAGTAAGCAACACCACCTTTACCGGATTGTGAATTCACACGGATAACCGCTTCGTAGGTGCGCCCAATATCTTTCGGATCAATCGGTAGATATGGCACAGCCCAGGTGTGATCATCAACTGATTTACCGGCAGCTTTGGCATCACGCTCGAGATGTTCAAAACCCTTCTTGATGGCATCTTGGTGAGAACCGGAAAATGCGGTGAAGACAAGATCGCCACCATAAGGATGGCGCTCTGGAACTCGCAATTGGTTGCCGTATTCCACGGTGCGGCGGATCTCATCAATGTCACTGAAATCAATATGTGGATCGATGCCGTGCGACACCAAGTTCATTCCCAAAGTAACGAGGCAGACATTGCCCGTGCGCTCACCATTACCAAAGAGCGTTCCTTCGATGCGATCAGCGCCTGCTAAATATCCAAGTTCAGCTGCTGCTACTCCTGTACCACGATCATTATGTGGGTGAAGTGAGACGATGACGCTATCGCGATTATTAAGGTTTCGGCACATCCATTCGATGGAATCGGCATAAACATTTGGGGTTGCCATCTCAACTGTGGCTGGCAAGTTCATGATTGTCTTCCACTGCGGAGTTGGCTTCCATACATCGTTTACAGCGTTACAAACTTCGACGGCGAATTCGAGTTCTGTTCCGGTATATGACTCAGGTGAATACTCGAATGAGACCTTTGTTTCAGGAACGGTAGCCACAAGATCAAGGCAGAGTTGAGCTCCATCAGTTGCAATCTTTTTGATGCCATCCTTATCAAGGCCAAAAACGACGCGGCGCTGGAGCGTCGAAGTTGAGTTATACAAGTGAACTATCGCTTGCTTGGCGCCCTTAATTGCCTCGTAGGTGCGACGAATCAGCGGTTCGCGCGCTTGGGTGAGAACCTGAATGATGACATCATCTGGAATTAAGCCTTCATCAATAATCTTCCGCACGAAGTCAAAATCAGTCTGAGAAGCAGATGGGAAACCAACTTCAATCTCTTTGTAACCCATGGCGACAAGGAGTTTGAACATCGCAAGCTTGCGTGGGGTATCCATCGGGTCAATAAGCGCTTGGTTGCCATCGCGCAGATCAACGGAGCACCACTGTGGGGCCTTGGTCATCTTCTTGCTTGGCCAGGTGCGATCAGGTAGTTCTACGGGGATAAATGGTGAATAACGATGCACCGGCATCGCAGAAGGTTTTTGTTTCGGGAAGTTCATTTCAATTCTCCTAAAGTGTTTGGTTGGCCGAGAGTGTTAACCGGCAACACCAAACTCCGCAGCGAGGAGACCGGTCGATTAGGCCTCGCTACGGCGGATAAGGAGGAGTCCGCGGAGCTTCATAGAGCCCAAGGATAACGCAATTGTTACCGAGTAATCAAGATTTATTGCGGGATCAAGGTGCCAGAGAAGATCTGCCAGGCAAGGGCAGACTTCGCAACGAGTGAAAGCGTGATGTAGGTCTTTTCGCCGCGAATGTAATCAGACCACTTTCCAACCTTCTTATATTGCAGATACTGCACGATTGCGAAGGTATTGAAGAAGATAAAGATAGAGAAGACGATGCCGTAGACAAAAGCTGGCGCCTTGGTATCTCCTGGGCCACCAATAGCGAGCACATAGAAAATCAGACCAATCCAAGGAACCGCGCCTGCGATACAGCCGAAGATAAAGGGAAGCCAACCACCGTTGCCAGGTTGTTCGTACTTTTCTTGCAACCAACCAAAGAGAATCATCGATGCATTGACGCCAAAAAGCGCAATCAGAGCAACAACATCAGATACACCAGTAACCATGGCGATGAGAACGATCATCACTGATGAGCTAATTGAATATTCAACCCAGCGGAAGTAATTACGTTGCGCTGCGATTCCTGCGCTGTAGCGACCGAAGAATTGTGGGCTGGCAACTAAGAAGTGGAAGAAGGCAGATAGACCCAAGAAGATTGCCACAGTGAGGCCAATAGGGGCATTGAGCAAAGTGATGGGATCTGCAAAGACGCTTCCCGGAGGTCCTGCCATGTAACGAGCAACAATAGGAAGAGTGAAATCGTTAGATAGCGCCAAAACAGCAACCATCTGTGCGAAGTGGAAAAATCCTGCGACCAGGTTATAACTGCGGATGCTCTTTGCGTTTACTTCTTTAGCCATACACCTAGGCTACTTGTGGGGCGAGAAAAATTCTCGTCACAGCACTGGCAGATAGCGATCTAATTCGTAGGCGCTCACCTGACGGCGATAGTCCTGCCATTCAGCGCGCTTATTACGCAGGAAGTATTCAAAGACATGTTCGCCCAAAGTCTGGCGAACCAGTTCACTCTTTTCCAT
>CAYWWZ010000097.1:0-2003 GCA_964462495.1 uncultured Candidatus Planktophila sp.
TCATCTCGCGCCGCGGTAAGTCTGGAAATCTCTTCCGTTATTGCTTCAAGACGCGCAGCAAGAGATTTAATGTGTCCTTCTTGTCGCGCAGTGCCTTCACGTTGATCAGCCAACGCACGTAGCGCTGCCGCAATGGTGTCCTCTTCAGCTTTGAGGGCTGCCTCAACTTCAACAAGCGCAGCAGATGAAGCAGCCAAATGTTCTTTTGCAGTTGCTACATCCGCGCGCAGTTGTGCTTCCTCTGCTCTTAGCGCTGCCGCTTCTTCCTCTAAAAGTTGAGGATCTCGACCAGCGCTACGCGCTTCTTCTGCCTCTTCTGCCAAAAATCGGGAACGCTCTTGCGCCAAAGATTGAGTTCCGCGGAATTTTTCACGGAGCGCACTTAGTGAGTAGAAATTCTCTTGCGCCTTAATGAGCAACGGGCTCTCAAAGGCAGATTGCGCATCTAGCTCTTCTTCACGGCGGCGAACCTTTTCAAGCTCGCTCTCTACTAGCGCTCTGCGCTCACGTAGCGCATTCTCGTCGGCTACTTCTGCATCCAGTGTCTTTGATAGAGCGATGTAATCATCGGCGAGTAGGCGTAACTTGGCATCGCGAAGATCAGCTTGAATGGTTGCCGCCTTCTTTGCAACCTCAGCTTGCTTGCCCAATGGTCTGAGTTGTCTGCGAAGCTCAACTGTCAGGTCATTGACGCGCGCCATATTGGCCTGCATCGAATCCAATTTACGAATGGCTTTCTCTTTACGCTTACGATGTTTGAGAACTCCGGCAGCTTCTTCAATAAATCCGCGGCGCTCTTCAGGCGTAGCCATAAGAATGGCATCCAGCTGTCCTTGCCCGACAATCACGTGCATCTCGCGACCGATTCCAGAATCGCTCAGCAGCTCTTGGATATCTAGTAAGCGGGAGGCCTCGCCATTTATCTGATACTCGCTCTGTCCGTTTCGAAAGAGAATGCGTGAGATGGTGACTTCGGTGTAATCAATCGGTAGAGCACCATCCGTGTTGTCGATCGTGACCGCAACTTCAGCACGGCCTAGCGGAGCTCGACCTGATGTTCCAGCGAAGATGACATCTTCCATCTTGCCGCCGCGAAGTGATTTTGCTCCTTGCTCTCCCATAACCCACGTGAGCGCATCAACCACATTTGATTTTCCAGAACCATTCGGTCCAACAACACAGGTGATGCCAGGCTCAAGACGCAGCGTGGTCGCTGATGCGAAGGATTTAAATCCTTTAAGGGTCAACGACTTCAAATACACGCGGTAAACCTATCGGTAGGTGTGCCATTGGTATAAAAGCGACTCGTATAAAGTTGAACTTGAGGGTTTACGCGATTTCGCTCCGTAAAATTTCAAACGCTGCTCTCGCTGCGGATTGCTCAGCTTCTCGCTTACTTTTTCCGACACCATCTGCAATCTGTTGGCCACCAACAACGGCAATCGCGGTAAAACTCTTATCGTGATCTGGTCCTGTTTCAGAGACTTGATATTCCAAAGTCCCTTTACCAAGGGATGCCACTAACTCTTGTAGCGCAGTCTTCCCGTCGAGCCCTGCACCTTTGGCCATTGCACTTTCGAGGGTCTCTTTTATGAGTTTATTGACCACAATTGAAGTTTGCGCAAAACCAGATTCAAGATAGATAGCGCCTATCAGCGCTTCTAAGGCATCTGCCAGGAGCGAATTTTTATCTCGGCCGTTTGTAACTTCCTCACCTTTGCCGAGTCTGATGTATTGACCTAGCTCTAGAGAGCGGGCGATATCAGCCAGAGCACGCATATTTACGATTCCAGATCGGAGTGGAGATAAGCGACTTTCATCTAAATCTGGATACTTTAAATAAAGCTCTTCCGTAACAATTAGTCCCAATACAGAATCTCCAAGAAACTCCAAGCGCTCATTGGTCGTGGAGATTCCTGTTTCATAGGCAAATGACCTATGAGTAAAAGCCAACTCGAGCACTTCAGGAGAGAGTTGAACTCCTAGTTGCTCAAGAAGTTTTG
>CAYWWZ010000098.1:0-1854 GCA_964462495.1 uncultured Candidatus Planktophila sp.
GCTGGGCTAAGAGCGAAAGTCTGCCCGAAATTCGCTCAACCTTCACACCGCCTGGAAGGCTTAAAGGGCCTTGCCCGCGCCACGCTGTGACCAGCGCCTCTGCTGCAGCCACATGATCGGCGGTAATTGAGCCAGAAGGCGCTCCGCAGGCATAGATAGCCGCTCTCAATACCCTGGTACGAATTGCACGCGGTAGCGCGGCTAGTCGCTCACAATCCAAATCTGAGAGATTACTTTGCACAATCTCTTCACCAGCAATGGCATCGAGCGCATCGGCATCATCGCGCAGAAGTGCAGCAGTGCGCGCAAGAGCCGCAGCAATTCCAGGTCCTAGTTTTGCTTCCATCAAGGGAAGAATTTCTTGACGCACTTTTACTCGAGAAAAATCGTTGTTGAAATTATGTGGGTCGTTCCAGATTTCCAAACCCAATTGTTGACATGCTGCTTCAGTTTCCTGGCGAGTGAGGTTTAAGAATGGTCGCAGATACTTTCCATTTTCTTCTGACATTCCAGAAAGTGATCGAGCACCTGAACCGCGAGCTAAACCAAGGAGAACTGTTTCGGCTTGATCATCACGAGTGTGCCCAAGAAAAATTTTTACCGCGCCCGTTTTTTGAGCGCACGCACTAAGAGCTTGATAACGTGCATCGCGAGCGCCAGCTTCGAGGCCGGAGTTAGTAGAGACCACAACTTTTTCAACAAGAACTTCACGATAACCCATCTCCGTTAATTGCTTACTAACTTTCTCTGCTTGCCCTGCAGAGCCAACTTGAAGTTGATGGTCAATTGTAATTGCCTTGGCTGTAACGGCCAGTGGAACTGCTTCAGTGATAACTGCATAAGCCAGCGCAAGTGAATCTGCACCTCCCGAAACTGCGACTAAGACAACATCGCCTGCTTCGAGGTGATTTAGAAATGGCTTAACAGCGTTGCGAACTGCAACGAGCGCTTGCGTCATAGGTGAAGATTAGACCCGACCACCAAATGGCATAAGCCCCTTAACGCTGTAGATACTGGAATACAGAAGACCTTTATCCTTCGAATTTGCTTCCCACATCATGCCATTGCCTGCATAAATCGTGATGTGGTGAATTGTCGAAATATTTCCCTTGTATGAATAGAAAAGTAGATCGCCGGGCTGCAGTTGGGTCAACGGCACATGAAAGGTGTAACCCGCATAGAGCGCTGAGTTGAGGCGATCCCAATTTGGCCACCCAAGTCCAGCGGAGCGATATGCAGCGTAGACAAGTCCTGAACAGTCAAAGGAGTTCGGTCCTTCAGATCCCCAAACATAAGGTTTGCGAGCTTGCACTTGTTTCTTAGCAAATGCAACAGCTGCAAGTCTCTGCGCCTCTGTCGTGCGAATTGTGGATCTTCCCTTAAAGCCACGATCTGGCCAAACTTTCGCTTGGTTAATTACGGTAGTCGCTGTATTTGCTTGGCTCTCTTCCAGAAGTGCCAACTGACGACGTTGTTCGAGAGTAACTCGAACGTTACGAAGTCTTGCCAAATCTTTTATTAACTTATCTTGAACTGCGCGAAGTTTATTTACTTCCTTCTGTTGTAGCGCTTGAGCTTCATCGGCTACTTTCTTAGCTGCCGCAACTTTTGCGGTTGCAGCTTCCTGAACGGCCTTTGCTTGGTCTGCCTTCTCTTTTGCAGCCTTTGCAATTACTTCTGCAGCTTTATAACGCTGTAGTGCAACAGTATTTTTAGTCCCTAGATTATCTAATGTACTGAGTTGATCAATTAAATCTTGTGGGCCATTAGCGCTAAGCAAAGGTTGAATATCGCTCAAGCTTCCACCAAGAATGTATGCGTTTGCTGCCATACGCCCAATGGTGCGATGTGCCT
>CAYWWZ010000099.1:0-1705 GCA_964462495.1 uncultured Candidatus Planktophila sp.
CGATTGCGCCAATTCCTACTGAAAATGCCGCATCTCCATGCCAGCCATCAACGATTGCTCCACAATCAACTGAGACCACATCTCCGTCGTTGATAACTCGTGGCCCGGGAATTCCATGCACAATCTCATCATTAATTGAAACGCAGATGGTTGCCGGAAAGCCGTGGTAGTTGAAGAAGTTAGAGGTCGCACCACTTCGCTTGATATGTGCTGCAGCGATGGCATCGAGCGCGCTGGTTGTCATTCCAGGTTTGACAGCTTCGCGAATTAATTGGTGAATTTGCGCAACCACTAACCCTGCTCGGCGCATTACCTTGAGTTGCTCAAGGTCTTTTAACTGGATTGCCATTTGATTCGGCTCGGTATAGCTAACCGTGTACGCGGCTAAGCGCAGTGATAGCGCGCTCAGTAATTTCAGAGACTTCACCGTCGGCTGAAATAGTTACTAGCAAGCCTTCAGTGCGATAGAAGTGGACAATAGGCGCAGTCTGTTCTTGATAAACAGCAAGGCGCTTTGCAATTACTTCTTCCTTGTCATCTTCACGTTGATAAAGCTCACCACTGCACGTTGCACACTGTGCAGCATCTGCAACAGCTGGAGCGCCACAATCTTTGCAGGTGCGACGCGAGGAGAGTCTTTTAATGATGATGGAGTCATCAATTGCTAACTCAAGGACTGCATCTAGAGGTGTTCGCTTTTCAGCTAGGAAAGCCCGAAGTACTTCTGCTTGCACAGTATTGCGAGGAAAACCATCAAGTAGGAATCCATTCGCTACATCATCGTGGGTAAGGCGATCTTTCACCATTTCGTTGGTGACTTCATCGGGAACGAGTTGGCCGGCATCCATATATCCCTTTGCTTGCAGACCTAGCGGAGTGCTTGCCTTGAGATTAGCGCGGAAAATATCCCCCGTTGAAATATGAGGAATCGAATAGTGCGCGGCAAGAAAGGCAGCTTGCGTTCCTTTACCAGCGCCTGGTGGACCTACCAGGACAAGACGCATTACTTCAAGAAACCTTCATAAGAACGCTGTTGCAACTGGCTTTCAATCTGCTTGGCAGTATCAAGGCCAACACCAACAACGATGAGAATTGCAGTTCCACCGAATGGGAAGTTCTGCGTCGCACCGAAGAGGATGAGAGCAAAGATTGGAATAATTGCTACCAACGCAAGATAGAGAGATCCTGGAGCAGTAATTCTTGAGAGTACATACTGCAAATATTCAGAAGTTGGTCTTCCAGCACGAATACCAGGAATAAATCCACCGTACTTCTTCATATTATCTGCAACCTCATCTGGGTTGAAGGTAATTGCTACATAGAAGTAGGTAAAGAAGATAATAAGCGCGGAGTAAGCAACCATATAAATTGGATGATCACCGTTTACTAGGTTTCGAGAAATCCAAACCGCCCATCCAGATTGGCTGTTGGTGAAGTTCACAACCAATGATGGGATGTAAAGAAGTGACGAAGCAAAGATAACTGGGATAACGCCAGCTTGGTTCACCTTGATTGGAATATAGGTCGAAGTTCCACCGTAAGCCTGGCGACCTACCATGCGCTTTGCATACTGCACCGGAATTCTCCGCTGCGCCTGCTCAACAAAGATAACTGCGGCAACAATGAGAATACCGACTGCGCAGATGAAGAGGAATGCAAAGAGGCCCTTCTGAAGTCTGATTGACCAGAGTTGGCTTGGGAAGCT
>CAYWWZ010000100.1:0-1681 GCA_964462495.1 uncultured Candidatus Planktophila sp.
GCAAAGGAAGTACTAAAGCGCTTCTGGATTGAAACTCCATCCTGGGCTTACGGCAACTCTGGCACTCGTTTTAAGGTATTTGCTCAACCTGGTGTGCCACGCGATCCATACGAGAAGATTGCTGATGCTGCACAGGTACATAAGTTCACAGGCGCTGCCCCTTCAGTCGCGCTCCACATTCCTTGGGATAAGGTCGATGATTACAAGCACTTGGCAGATTACGCCGCAGATTTAGGTGTACGTCTTGGCACAATTAATTCAAATACATTCCAAGATGATGATTACAAATTAGGTTCAGTCTGCCATCCAGATGCCAAGATTCGTCAGAAGGCTGTCGATCACCTCTATGAGTGCATCGATATCATGGATAAAACTGGCGCAAAGGACATCAAACTCTGGTTCGCTGACGGTACAAATTATCCAGGACAAGATAATCTGGCAGAGCGTCAAGACCGCCTCGCGGAATCGCTACGCAAGTGTTACGACCGACTCGGACCAAATCAGCGCATGCTCTTGGAATACAAGTTCTTTGAGCCAGCTTTCTACTCAACAGATGTTCCTGATTGGGGCACGTCATATGTGCACTGCCTCGAGCTCGGTGAGAAAGCTTCGGTATGTGTCGATACTGGCCACCATGCGCCCGGAACCAATATTGAATATATTGTTGCATTCTTATTGCGCAAAAAGCGCCTTGGTGCATTTGACTTCAATTCACGATTCTATGCAGATGATGATTTGATTGTGGGCGCAGCTGATCCATTCCAGTTATTCCGAATCATGCATGAGGTCAATCAAAATGGTGGCTTTGATGTCGGAACTCCTGTCTCTTATGTTCTTGATCAGTGCCATAACATCGAACCGAAGATTCCAGCACAGATTCGCTCCATCACAAATGTCCAAGAGGCAGTTGCAAAGGCGCTCCTTGTAGATCAGGCTGCGCTCAAGAAGGCGCAACAAGCCGGCGATGTCCTCGCAGGTAATGACATCTTGATGCATGCATACAACACAGATGTACGACCACTTCTAGATGAACTTCGTAGTGAAATCGGTGTTGAACCAGATCCAAAGAGCGCATATGCACGTAGCGGTTATGCAGAGAAAATTGCTGCAGAGCGCGTCGGTGGAGCGCAAGCTGGATGGGGAGCATAATGTCGACACCGAAGGTCGTAAAAGAACTTCTAGAACGTAGTAACCGCTTAGGTTCTGAGCCGAGATTTACCAATTACGCTGGTGGAAATACCTCAGCGAAGGGCTCTGTTCCAAACCCTGCAACCGGTGAAGAGACAACTGTTCTCTGGGTAAAAGGTTCTGGCGGCGATTTAGGCACTTTGACTGAATCTGGATTGGCGGCGCTTGAGCTCGAGAAATTTAAGGCGCTCAAGAATGTCTATCGTGGCGTTGAGCATGAAGATGAAATGGTCGCGCTCTTTGATTACTGTCGCTTTGGAACAAGCGGGGCAGCTCCTAGTATCGATACAACGATGCATGGACTCGTCCCATTCGATCACGTAGATCACTTGCATCCAGATTCGATTATCGCTCTTGCGACCTCGGTAGATGGCGAAAAACTAACGCGTGAATGTTTTGGAGATGAGATTCTCTGGGTTGATTGGCGTCGCCCTGGATTTCAATTAGGCCTTGATATGGCGAAGATCGCCTCTGAAAATCCCAAGGCAAAGGG
>CAYWWZ010000101.1:0-1639 GCA_964462495.1 uncultured Candidatus Planktophila sp.
GGTGGAAAGATTGAAGTTACTTCTAAAGTTCCGCTAAAAACTCGTGATGATTTATCTCGCGCCTACACGCCCGGTGTTGCTCGTATCTCGCAAGCGATCGTTGATGATCCATCTGACGTTCGCCGCCTGACGATGAAGCGCAATACCGTCGCCGTAGTCACTGATGGTTCAGCTGTACTGGGACTTGGAAATATCGGGCCATCGGCAGCTCTGCCGGTAATGGAAGGTAAGGCTGCACTCTTTAAAAGATTTGCCAATGTTGATGCTTGGCCCGTCTGCCTTGATACTCAAGATGTAGATGAAATTGTTCGTACTGTGCAGTTAATTGCACCTGTATACGGCGGAATCAATCTAGAAGATATCTCAGCTCCACGCTGCTTTGAAGTAGAACGTCGCTTACGTGAACTTTTGGATATTCCTGTCTTTCATGACGATCAACACGGAACTGCAATAGTCGTTCTCGCAGCCCTCCGTAATGCGCTGAAATTGGTTAAGAAAGATATCTCCAAAGTAAAGATCATCATGAGCGGCGCAGGCGCTGCCGGAACTGCCATTGCTCGTCTACTAGTTTTAAGTGGAGCGACCAACATCATCGCCTTCGATAAAGATGGCGTAATCTGTAAAGACTCACCTTCTGAAGATTCCATGCGTGCCTGGTTTATTGACAATTCAAATCCAGAGAATTTCAAAGGCGATATCCATCAAGCGATGAACGGTGCGGATATCTTCATCGGGGTAAGTGCTCCAAAGGTGCTTAATGAAGCAGATGTGAAATCAATGGCTGCTGGCTCGATTGTCTTTGCCTTAGCTAACCCAGACCCTGAAATTGACCCAGTTATTGCTCGTAAATATGCAGCAGTTGTTGCAACTGGAAGAAGCGATCATCCAAATCAGATTAATAATGTGCTGGCATTTCCTGGAATCTTCCGCGGGCTACTTGATGCACAGGCGCATAAGATCACAGATAAGTTACTTGTTGCTGCCGCAGAGGCAATTGCTGATTGTGTGAGCGAAGCCCAACTCAATACTTCATTTATTGTCCCCAGCGTCTTTGATCCAAATGTGGTGACAAAAGTTGCTGCCGCAGTCAAGAAGTCGGTGTAATGGAGCTCTTCACCTCGATTGATTCGCAATTTGCAGATATCGGGCCGCTTCTTCTCTACTTAATTGTTGGCGCTATCGTCTTCTTCGAATCCGCTGTCCTCTTTGGCATATTCCTACCTGGTAGCTCGATTCTCTTCAGCGCAGGCTTAGTTGCGGCCTCTGAAGATAATGTCAGTATCTCAGCGCTTCTCACCCTGATTTTTATGGCTGCCTTCTTCGGCAATCAAGTGGGCTTTGTTCTAGGCCGCACACTAGGTCGCTCGTACTTGAGCAAGAGAAAGTCCCCCGGACTCCAAAAAGTAGTTCTCAAGTGTGAGCGTTTTTACCAAAAATCAGGTTGGTGGTCAGTTGTTGCAGCTCGCTTTATCCCTTGGGTGAGAACTCTTGTGCCACCCATAGCTGGTGCATCCAAGATGCCTTACTACCAATTTCTCGCTGCCAACGCTCTTGGGGCCCTAGCTTGGGGCGTTGGAATAACGCTAGCCGGCTACTACACAGCTTCTATTCCGGGAGTTAAAACATTCACCTATGCAAT
>CAYWWZ010000102.1:0-1635 GCA_964462495.1 uncultured Candidatus Planktophila sp.
CTTCACTTCATCATCGGCAAGGCATCATTTACTGCAGCACAGCTTGCAGATAACTACGCGGCAGCTGTTGAAGAAGTTCTTCGTGTAAAGCCAAACTCTTCAAAGGGTCGTTACATTCAAAAGGCTGTCGTCTCATCATCGATGGGACCTGGCATCCAGGTAGATCCAAACCTGACTCGCGAGCCAGCAGCGAATTAAATCTCTTCGCGAAAAAGCCCCTCCTTGTGGAGGGGCTTTTTCTTTATGATGGCTACATGGCCTCTGTTGTAGAAACTGCACCACTTGTTTTAGATGTTGGTGCCGTTCTATTGGTGGCGGCAACGAGCGGTCTGTTGGCTCGAAAAGTAGGTCTGCCCGCAATCGTTGGTTACCTTCTGACAGGACTGTTGGTTTCTCCCTTTACCCCAGGATTTGTGGCCGACAGTAAACAAATTTCATTACTTGCTGATATCGGAGTAGTTCTGCTGCTCTTTGAAGTAGGAATTGAAATAGATCTGCGGCGAATTAAGAAGCACCACGGTTCTATTTTGTGGGCAGCTCCTCTCCAAGTGGTAATTGGTTCAATCTTCGGGACGCTAATTTTCTTGTGGATGGATTTGCCTCTATATGGTGCAGCGCTCTTATCACTATCAATTGCTATGTCCTCGAGCGTTGTAATCGTCAACATCACGAGAAGTCGCAGACGTACAACCTCGGTTGGTACTGAGGAAGCGCTCTTGGGATGGTCGGTAGTTCAAGATATCTTCGGAGTAACTGTGGCAGCCTTCGTCATCGCCCTCCTTGGAAATGAAGGTCAAAATCCGATCCAATCTGTCCTAGGCCTCTTTGGTTTTATCGTCATGGCTGTAGTGACTTCAAAGCTATTGCCGTTCCTACTTCGAACAATCCGCTGGGAGAGCGATCTCTTTCTCATTTACTCGGTTGCAATTGGATTATCAATCGCGGCTATCGGAACAGTAATTTTCGGAATTCCTATGGCGCTTGCCAGCTTCGTCGCTGGACTTGCCATAAATCAAAGCACTGACACTGACGATGTCCGTAAAGCAGTCTTGCCATTCCGTGATCTATTTCAGGTTCTCTTCTTCGTTGTTATTGGAAGTCTGGTACAACCATCACTCATTGCAGAAGCTCTGCCATTTGCAGCGGTTTTACTTACTGTGATGTTTTTATTTAAAACTCTTCCTGCATATCTACTTGCCCGCTCTGGAAAACTGGGTGATAGCCACGGTCAGGTTGCAATTGGACTTAGCCAAGTGGGTGAGTTCTCATTCGTACTTGGATCAACTGCACTAGCTGCAAAGGCACTTACTCAAGTTCAATTCACGGGCGTACTTCTGGCAGTTATTGGATCCATCATTTTCTCGACATTGGCGGTCCGCCGAGCCAGCCGGATTTCACGCTCAATTTGACCCTTGGGCCACGCTCCACGTAACCTAGCGCCATAACCAAAGACCGCAGGTCTGATCTCGCAAGAGTGAAGATAATTGAGGAATCTCAGCCCGCGTAGGTGTGAACGTTAATCCGTGCGCATTTACGCGTCACGGATTTTTTTATTGCCTGTAGTCACCTTTAAACCTAGCGAAAGGTGAACCGAATGGCTCGCCCAGATAAAGCAGCAGCAGTTGCTGAACTGAC
>CAYWWZ010000103.1:0-1577 GCA_964462495.1 uncultured Candidatus Planktophila sp.
TGGGCGGCTCTTAGCCTTCTCGTTAAAGAACATAAACCAGCCATAGAGCGCGCTAATAAATAGGTAGGGCGCAACGCTAGCAAGAGATGCAATGAAATCAATTCCAACGCGAGATGGGCGAAGGCCGTCATCGAGGATTGTCATAAGAAGCACCGTTGCTGCATATGCAAGTGGTGGAGTGACCGCTGAGACATAACGAGTGCCAGGACGTCCGTATGCGATGCCACCGAAGGTAACGAGAAAGAGCGTCAGACCAGAGAGAATTCCAGCGCCACCACGGATCCAGATTTCAAGTGCGACAAGAATGAAGATGAAGAAGGATTGCAGAACCACAACGCCTTGCTTTTTGAGTCCAGGACCCGGAATAGCAGGCTTCTTAATTGCTGTGGCCATTTATCGCTCCTCTACAACTTCTACATCGATATAACCATCATCGCCATCTAACTCAGGATTGTTGAGTTCGCGAACAGTTGCTGGCGGTTCAGGGTATTCAATTGCAAGTTTATCTTTGTCGCCAGTAACACCCAACTTATGAATGCGGCGAGCAGGGGCGAGCACAGTCTTTTCAGCTGTAGGAACTAGGTCTTCGTAGGCTTTGGAGGTTGAATTAATCGCCTTACCTACAGCAACGATTTTGGTATGTAAGAGGGTGAGATTTTTAAGGAAGGTTCCGGCAACCTTGGTGATGTCATCGGCGTTCTCTGCGAGTTGATTACGCGTAAAGATATGGCCAACAGTGCGAAGCAGAGCCATCATCGAAGTTGGAGTAGCTAAGGTCACTCCCACTTTAAATGCCTTTTCGAGAAGTGCAGGGTCAATACGAAGCGATTCCGCGAGCAGGGTCTCGAAGGGGAGGAAGAGAACAACAAAATCTGGTGAGCCCTGGGATTTGTGATATCCGCGCTTTGCTAGAGCATCAACATGCTTGAGCAAATCTTTGGTGTGCGCAGCAAGAAGCTCATCACGTTGCCCCTGATCTTCGGTTGCAAATGCTTCAAGGAAGCGATCAAAAGGAAATTTAGAGTCGATAAAGAGTTTGGAGCCACCTGGCATCGCAACAGTGATGTCGGGAATGCCAGATGAATCAGCATCTGTGGTTGAACGTTGCGCTTGGTATTCATGGCCTTCGCGCAGACCGGCTTGTTCAAGGAGAAGTTGCAACTGTGCTTCACCAAATTTGCCGCGAGTCTGTGAGCTAGCAAGTGCTCCAGCAATCTTCTTGGTCTCATCGAAGAATGAGGTTGAGGCTTTACGCATTTCATCGATAGTTCCAAATAGTTGAGTTTCAGAGGCGATTCTTTTTTCGGCAGCATCTTGTGCTTGCACGCGCATTCGTTCGACAGTTGTCTTCATCTCTTCAAGCTGTGTTGCGATCTTTACATCGGATTGCGATTTTTCTTCTGCCGCCTTGAGTCGTTCTTCTGATGCTTTGAGAAGAACGCGCACATCGTTGAGTTCTTGTGCGAGTTTTTCAGATGATCCACCTGTTGAACTAGATTTAATCTTTGAAATCCAGATACCTAGGGCGAGGCCAATAAATAGGCCACAAATCAGAGTTATTAAGGTCACGAGTGCGC